>JBGSVK010000028.1:0-2579 GCA_041752975.1 Minisyncoccia bacterium
AATCGCCTACGCATAGCCCGCTCGCTTCGCTCGCGTTGGCTGCTTCGGCGCTGTGTGTGTTCGCTTGGTGGCTTCGATTGAGCTGGTGGTGACTCAAATCAATATGGATTGTGCAAAGCACAAACATATCTGTATGTGCTTTCCCCACCCACCCAGTGCGCGCACAACAATCCCCGCCGTTTTCAGGAGATATTATAAAACGGCGGGGATTGCTCCCTTGGCTCAGAACTTGTTTGTATTGACTTCTGGAAAGTGGTACACTTTAAACTATAAACAGTAAACAATATTTTTATGGGAATAGAAGGATTTAAACCTGCATCAACAGAAACGGGACCGACGATTGAGTCGTCTAAAAATACTGAGGCTGAAAATCAACTTGATAATGTCTTGAAAGTAATTCGGCAAAAAATGGCACTTGCAACAGAACAACTGGATAGAGCAAATTCGCAAGAATGGACGATAGGAGAATCAGGTTTTGCAATTGAACCGAAAGAGGCAGCTCAAGCTAAAGCAAAGTTGGACTATCTTAAAAAAGCCCATGAGTTATTTTTTAAACCCGTCCTAGGGTCTCCAACTTCTGAACTTACTTTAGAAGAAGTGCTCGAGGGTATTGAAAATCATACGAAACTTCTTCACGATCACTATTCACAGGAGTTTGGTAAACTAGATCCCAAAGATGTTGAAGAGGCAAAACAAAGTAGCGCCAAAAACTTATTGGATGAGATCAAACTTAGAGATAAAATTGTAGAGGAATTCTCAGCTGCTATTCTGTAGAGATATACAGAACCTTACGCCAATGACAACTAGATAGATTCTTTTATCCCAACTCCAATATGTTCAATTTTGTCACCGTCAACTTTGATTGCCTGTCCATCCATCACTAAGTAAATTTTCCATGGATAGGCAACGAGAGACTGTAAATGCTTTTTCCTCTCAGTAAATTCTTTTGCTTTTGATACGTCATTTCCCCCGTGGAGGGGTTGAAACATAAAATCAATGATTCCTAATCCAACACGATCGTCGAAACTCTCAGGTTCCCACCAAGTAAAGCCAATATCTGGGTTAACCAACATACTGCCCGCACTTGATCCCATATATACGACACCTTTTGTCAGTATGTCTTTTAAGTAAATGTCTAGTTTTGATTTCTTTGCCCATTCGAGTAGCCAATTCACGTCGCCACCGCCCACGTCAATCACATCAACAATTTCAAGTGCTTCTCGTATCTTTGCAGGATCCTCTTTTAAATCCACGAACACCACATTGTGTCCTTTTTCTTCAAACTTTGCTTTGTACTCGCGCAACCACTTTTCTTTCTTGATCAGTTCTTCAGAAGTTAGCTCCTTCAGTTTTGGAATAAATTTTTTGCTCCCTTCTTTTTCTGGGATCCATTCTATGTTATCACCAGCAGTAGTGATGAATGCTATCTTGAGACCTTTCCGATCACCCGTCAGTTCTAAAAATACCTGTTCAAGTTCAGGATTACTAACACCATTTGCCGTAAGGAGTAGTTTCATATTTTATTCTTTAATTTTAATAAGCCCCTTATACTCTGGGTTTTGCTCCAACCATGCTTCAATATGTCCTTTGAATAGGTAATGAAAACCAAACTCATTAGTCCATTTCAAATCACCGTTTATAACTGCTTCTGGTATCTGATATTCTAATTCCTTTTCTTTGGAATCGAGCACTACTCCTTTCTTTGAAAGATAATCCCGATATTGTTCATTAGTTATACCTGGGTCACATTCAAATTCTTCTTTCATGATATCTGGAATAGCAAACAATCCAGCAATTTCTACAGGTGCATATTTTATACCCTTACCTTCTAGATAATCACGGTAGTCGCGACTTATAGCCGCGTCTTCTGGTGGACCTACTTTAATGTGTTCATCATTAGCTAAAATTTCTAATAATTTTTTACTTCTTAAAGTAAATCCTCCGTTACCAACAATATGTTCGGGTTTTTCTTTATAGTACCCAATCCAAGGTGTACCAATATAATCATAATTTAGAAACTCATCTTTCCAGTTGTTAGCACTTAAAATAAAACCATCGTATTGAAATATTAAAACGAATTCTGTGTCTACGTATTCATTCACTTTTTTTAGCATGAATTCCGAATATGCATCAATCGAACCTATGTGGTCAATTTTGACTACATCTTTATCATCCGACTCTAGTGAGGTTAGTAGTTTAACTGCACCAAATTCTATATCTTTAACACAAATATCTCGCGCTATCTTAAGTCTATCAAGATCAACGCAATCGAGACCTAGGAGTGTAACGTTTTTTAAAGTAAGCATGTGTTTTAAAGTTAATTTATAAATGAATTTTTCATAATACGAACGGCGGGATAATAAACAAAATACCTTCCGACTAAATTAAGTATATCAAAAATCGCTATTTTATTACATGAAACGGCGAAGCAAAACCAAAAATTTCCTTTCCATTGTCTTGGACGCTTCGCGGTGGAGGGGTGGGGGGAGGAGACGCGAGAAAATGCAAGGAAATTTTTTGGTTTTTGCACACGCGAGTCCGCGAGCGTGTCCGAGGCGCATTGTATCGCTTCACCACGC
>JBGSVK010000029.1:0-8949 GCA_041752975.1 Minisyncoccia bacterium
CTGCCTTTATGTACCTGCTTACCGGTAATACATCTTACAGAGATGCGGCAAAGAAAACTCTATTGACATTCTTCTCTTCAACAAACAACACGCAAACTTTCTTCGATAAGGCTTGCTTTAGAGGACTTAATTCAGCTTGGGCACCTGATGCTTTTTGGGATCATTCGATAATAATATCCCGATTAGCTGTAACATATGATTATTTACGAGGAGGACTAACTTCAGCTGAGAGGCTAATAATTGAGAATGGGCTCCGCCGTTATGGGTATTTTTTCGCAGCTCATAATCATTACGGTATAGGTGGCCTTTTTCCAAAGCGACTTGATAACGATTATTCAGTGCGCGGAAGAAACGCCGATGATACAAATTCATCATGGCCAAAGTATGTAACAGAGCGTTTTGATACCAACAACGATTGCAAAATTGATGCAAACGATAGTGCGACTTTGTATGATGGCTATACTTCCATAAATCAAAGTGGAGTCCCTGGTTATAAAATCTCAGTCGTATCTCAGTATTTCAACAATAGAAGAAGTGAAGAGGTTGTGGCGATGACTCTTATTGGAGGAACTCTAAGTGACAAACAGCTGGTAGACAGATCTGGCCGTTATGTAAAAGAGTGGCTTACCTATGGTGTATACCCAGATTATAGCGAAGGAGAGTATAGTCGTAATGGTGACTACTGTAATCCTCAGCAGGGCCGTCTGTATGCGGCAGCTAACTATCATGCTGCAATTGAGACAGCGAAAGTATTGGCAAAAATGGGAGACTCCAGCCTATATAATTTTTCAACTACAGGCGGTCTATATGGAACCCAGGTGGTATCTGGATCAGCAAAATCTCTCGCTGGCTATGTAACTGCCTTTTTTGACTTGCTTTCACAAAAGACAAACAAATACATGCATGAGCCTTGGAAAGCAGTACAAGAACCAAGAGAGGCTACTCATATGGGTAAGGTCTTAACTAATTATAATGGTGGTAGCACTATTCTGCATACGTGGCACGACCTTAGTATGTTGCCATATATTGCTCACACCAATAACACTGCCTGGGCAGATATTGTTATGAGAAAATCTGGAACTGGTTTACCGTCGCTTCTTACCTATACGCGAATGGATTCAGGTATTGGAGCCAGAGGATACAGTGGCGGAAATTCTGATGTAGGAGGAATTTTCCCATCGGTTCTATTTATGTACATGCCAGATCAAGCAAAAATTGCTAGCACAACAAATCCAACAGCGCCAATCTCTGTAAATGGATCGTGTGGCATATCTAATAATTCAACATTATCGTCTGCCCCAACCACCAATCTTTGTACCATTGGGACAGCTTCTTCTGTCTCAGGCTCAGGCCCATGGACTTGGTCATGTACTGGAAGTAATGGTGGAACTACAGCGATGTGTAGTGCACAGAAGACATCTACGACAGGAACAACTGGCGGAACTACCTACTCAGCACCAATCAATATAACGGCTGGCGGAACTTATACTGGCAACTGGGAGAGTAATGACCCTGCCGTGCCAGTAATTAAGATTAGTACGACTGCACCGGTTACTATACAAAACTGTAAAATACGCGGAAAGGGGTACCTCATTTTAGGAGCAGTTGATGGAATTGATTTAACTGTAAGAAACTGTGAGGAAATCGGAATTAATCCAGTTATTACTACCGTACCACAAGACAGATTTATTTCTCTCTACAAACCAAAGCGATTAGTGGTTGAAAATAACTACATGGAAAATAACCGCGGAATTTCTATTAATGGCGGTGGTTTAGTAGGTCAAGTTTCTCAAGTTACTATTCGCTACAATAAAGCCAAGAATTTAAATGGACGATATAGTGACGGTAATGGAGGTTATGTGACAAAATTATCTGCTTCGCAATTTGTGCAGTTCGATAAAGTGGTAGGGGCTCGAAATGTAGATATTTCTTGGAACGAAATAATCAATGAACCATATAAGAGTCGAGTGGAAGATGTTATAAACTTCTATGCTTCGAGCGGAGCGTCTGATAGTCCAATCCTCGTTCATGATAATTTCATTCATGGAGCAAACGCCCATGACCCTGTCAATGAAAGTTTCAGCGGGGGAGGGATTATTACCGATGGTTCGACAAACGAGATGTTGACCAATATCAATAGAGCAACTTCATATATTAAAGTCTATAGTAATCAAGTTGTTGGAACTACAAACTATGGCATCGCGGTAGCGGTAGGAAATAACAATAGCTTCTATAACAACATAGCTTTATCATCTGGGCTGTTACCTGATGGAACCCGTATAAAATCTGCCAATGTAGGAGCCTATGTATGGGATTATCTAAATTCACCAACTTCCTTGGGTGCCTTCTACAACAACCGACTTGAAAATAATATTGTGGGCTGGATGAGAAATGATCAAGTTCTAAATAATTGGTGGTTTCCTAACTGTGAGACTGGTAAATGTCTTGGAAATACTGGTATTACTTACAAGATTACTCTTGCCCATGAGACAGCTCAGTACCCCGCTTGGCTTGCCAAAGTTAAGGCACAAAATATTGTGCTTGGAGTAACTAATGTGTCACTGCCGCAAATAGTCAATGCTACCACTGTGCAAGGTTTGTGTGGGTCTTCTAGTGGTAAAAGTTATGCTTCAGTACCAACTAGTAATCTTTGTGCATCAGGTTTTTCATCTACACCTGTACCAAGTGTTACGGGTACCGGTCCGTGGAATTGGATGTGTATAGGGACAAATGGAGGTGTAAATACTTCGTGTTCAGCTAGTTTAATATCAAACTATACATTGTGTGCAAGCGAAGGTGGAACATGTGCATTTAGTGGAACTCGTCAAGTTCGTTATGGAGTGGAATCAACAGGACAGTATTTTTATAAAACCTTGACAGGTGGTACTTCTTGCTCAAGTTCAGTATTTGGTGGCGACCCAGCACCTGGCTACGGTAAATCATGTTGGTATGAAAATACATCTACTCCAACCCCAATCAACGGCACTTGCGGTACCTCAAACAACCAAACCTTCGTCTCTGCTCCTACCGTCAATCTCTGTAGTGCCGGAACCGCATCTTCAGTTTCTGGTGCTGGACCATGGACCTGGTCATGTGCAGGAAGTAGTGGGGGAACAACAGCTTCATGTTCAGCCCAAAAGGCAGTCACAATCACACCAACAACAGTCACCAACACAACACCATCAGCCTCTACTTGGACATACTGCGCTGCCCAGTACGGAACGTGTGCCTTCACTGGTATTCGTAATGTACTCTACGGTGTCTCCACTTCATCTCAGTACTTCATCAAATCTATTACTGCTACCACCCCATGTACTAATAATGTCTTTGGCGACCCTGCTCCTGGAAATGGTGGTAAATCATGCTGGTATGAAACAACTCCAGTACCAGTTACACAAACTTGGACATATTGTGCTAATGAAAACGGTACTTGTGCCTTCACTGGAACACGTTCAGTACGCTATGGTGATGAAGCAACCTCTCGCTATGTATTCAAGACCTTTACCAATACCGTATCATGTAACAACTCTACCTTCGGTGATCCAGCGGTTGGAGCAGGCAAGAAGTGTTGGTATGAGAGTGATAATACAACGTCTCTAAATTCTTCGATTCCAACATTAGCCACCCTCACCAACTCACTCGCAAACCTAGTTAGTACCATACAATTTTCAAATAAAATACAATTAAACAGTCGTGTCCAAGTAACCAATGGTCCAGTTAATGTTCGTATTCCTGCTAATCAAACAATTGTTGGCAAGCAAGCTAATGGATCTACTGGCACTATCATTGAAGGGCCAATTACTGCTGGCGGTTATACTTGGTGGAACATAAATTACGATAGTGGTATTGATGGGTGGTCAGCTGAGAATTATTTGAAGGTTTCTAATCAGTAATGAATCAAACAGTAAGCATTTGACCTGACTCGTTTAAAATAATAGTATGAGGCTCGTTAAGTACTTTGGAGGTGTGCTGTGAACCAATTTGAAAATCTGCCTATGCTCACGAATGGGCAACTTGAAGAGCTGTATCTGGAAGCCAAGAAGTTGATTTCGATTTCTCGCTATTACCAGCTCCAGCAAAGTGGTGCTCCTAAATGTTGGGAAGAAGGGGAGTTTGTGGTCCTGTATAGGGAGATGCGTGAAAGGGGGTTGTTGACTGCTAGTCTGGAGCCAATACTTCCTGTGCGGGAATATGATCCGATCCATGACTCTCTTGACCGGCTGCAATGGACTCTGTACTTCATGTGTCTGTCTCTGAACAAAGGAAAGAATTAGAACACTTTAGCCTAAACTTTTTTGGGCACAAAAGCTCCTACCAATGGTCTGGAGCTTTTGCATTGTCTATTTTTTGTGGTTTAAAATCCACAGTTTTTGATTTAAGGAAAGGTACGGTATACTTGCCAGCATGTCTAAAGAAACGCTCGTCTTTTTTATCGGAATTGCTCTGACATTAGTACCATTTTTAGGAATCCCAGAAGATTGGAAACAATACGCTGTAGCTATCTCAGGCGCTTTGTTAATATTGATTGGTTATATGCTACGACGAGCAGTTTACTTTACTCGCATCGATCATGGGAATGGTGAACGTGGAGACGATTCATTTGTAGAGACAACCAAGCAGTTGTTTTCACAGAAAGAGTTGCAATAATAGTATATATGACAAAATATGTGGGTATTACCCTAGTAGGTTTAGCTGGAACTCTAGCTCTATTAAGTCATGCGTCAATTCCACGAGCTGACTTAACTTATCAAAAACCTACTAGCGAAGCTGAGGTTGTTGCTAAATCAAGTACAGATATTACGACGGTAGCTCCAATTGACACTCGTCCAGTTGTCAAACACGTTCCGCTTCCAGAACAAGCAAAGATAATTTACATGACCTCTTGTGTTGCTGGCACTCCAAGCTTTAGAGAGAAGTTAGTTAATTTAATTAAGGAGACCGAAATTAATGGAGTAATTATTGATATCAAAGATTATTCAGGAACTATTTCTTTTGCACCATCAAGTCAGGCTTGGGTGCCGGCTTGGCAATCTGCACGTTGTGGAGCTCAGGATATGAAAGAGTTTATAGCAGAGCTACATGAAGATAATATTTTTGTAATTGGAAGAATTACTGTTTTCCAAGATCCTTTTTATGCGGAGAGTCATCCACATTTGGCAGTTAAAAAATTAGACGGTAATACAAATTGGAAAGACGGTAAAGGACTATCATTTATTGATGTGGCAGCCAGAGAATACTGGGATCATATTATTGAGTTAGCAAAAGAGTCATACAATTTAGGTTTTGATGAGTTAAATTTTGACTACGTAAGATATCCTAGTGACGGCAATATGCGAGACATCTCTTTCCCTCACACAGAAGGTTCAAAGTGGCCAAAGGATAAGCAAGCCAACTTAGAAGCATTCTTTGAGTATTTAAACAAAGCCCTTGATGATGAAAAAAGATTTGCAGAGGTTAGGCACGAAAACACTGGTCGAGCTTCAACAACTCCTTGGACATCGGTTGATCTTTTTGGAATGACTACCACCAATTACGACGATTTATCGATTGGACAAGTTCAAGAGCGGGCAGCTCCTTATTTTGATTTTGTAGCCCCTATGGTCTACCCGTCACATTACCCAGATGATTATCTTGGTTTAGGTGATCCAAATCTGAGTCCATACAAAATTGTTCATCATGCTATGTCTACAGGTGTAGCTAGAATGAAAGCGACTACTACTCCTATGCAAGGTTTCCTTCATGAACGAATTGGAACTTCGACTCCTGCTGTCTACTCAAAGCCAGCTTATGGTGCCGATAGATTGCGAACCTGGATTCAAGATTTTGACTACGGCGGTAACTACGACATTGCCGAGGTAAAAGCGCAAATTCAAGCCAGTTACGATGCAGGCGTGATGTCGTGGATGATTTGGGCACCCTCAAATATCTATACTCGGGGAGCACTAAAAAATCAAGAAATTGTTGATGATTCTGTACAATAAGTCCCCAAAAAGTTGTGATTAAATAGTCCTAAATTTGGTCATTGATAAGGTATGATATAGAGAATGAAAGACGAATCATCTAGTCGCCGTTTTTACGCTATAAATCATTCAGAAGATATTCCTAAACCAGGTAATGGTACTTTGATTCCGTACCAAAAGAAGCAACAAAAAAGATTAAATCCAAGAATTGATTTTAAAAAGATTGCTAACTCAGCGCCAGTATTACTGCTTCCAGTCGCCGGCTTCGTTTTTGCCTTGGTGGCCGGAATTATGGGTATTCAGGCCGTTTCTTCAGTAAATACTGCCTCCATCCCCAATATAGCTATCACCAACTATGATTCAGATGGAACCAAACCACTCAATTATGGAATACAGGTAGCCTTAACTCAACCAAATTTTTTTGCTGAAACTAGAGATGCGCTTATAGATGCAGAAACAACTTTTATTGAAGCTGATCTCTCGGCTATGCAACTTAGATATTTTGAGGCAGGTGTTTTGACTCTTAGTATGAAGATTCAGGCCAAGGGAGTAGAGGGTTCTTGGTGGCAAACTCCTGCGGGACTTTATCAAGTGGAGTTCAAAAAGGAAAATCATTTTTCGGCAATTGGTCAGGTTTATCAACCTTGGACATTGGCCTTCCAAGGCAATTTCTTTATCCACGGTTGGCCACAGTTTGCTGACGGTACGCCGGTAGAAGAAAAATTTGCTGGTGGAGGTATTAGGTTAGAAAATGACGATGCAGAAAAGTTATTTAATTTAGTTGAAGAAGGTATTCCTGTCTTGGTTCACGAACAACCAGCGCAAGAAGAAACTTTCGTTTATGAACCAAAAGTACCAGAACTCAAGACCCCACATTACTTAATTGCCGATGTTGAGAGTAGTACTGTGCTTGCTTCCAGTGACCTAACAAAAGTAGCTCCAATCGCATCAGTAGCAAAACTAATGACGGCTTTAATTGCTGCCGAATTTATTAATCTTGATAGTAGTGTTTTTGTTAATGAACCAACTTTTGTGCAATCACTTGTCCCAAGGCTGGGTAACAGAAGTAAAGTCTCGATGTATAGTTTGCTTCAATTGCTCTTGGTAGAGTCTTCTAATGAAGCGGCTGAGGTTATTGCTGCTCAGCTTGGTAAAGATGAGTTCGTTACTAAGATGAATCAAAAAGCGCTATCTCTCGGCATGGTAGACACGCACTTCGCTGACCCATCAGGTTTGAGTGCAGAAAACACGGCATCTCTAAGTGATTTACTGCGATTGGCACAATATATTTATACAAATCGTAGTTTTATATTAGAACTAACAGCAAACCAAAATCTAGCAACAGCACATATCGGAGGTGAGTTTGGTGAGTTAATTAATTTTAATAAAGTAGAAGAATTAGATAATTTTATTGGTGGCAAAGTAGGTGAGACTATTGCCGCTGGCCAAACTTCAGTAACTTTACATAAAATTAAAGTCAAAGGTACCGATAGAGTAGTGGCGATAATTATCTTGGGTTCAGAGAATAGAAACGAAGATGTGAGAGAGTTGTTAAATTACGCACAGGAGCGTTTTGGTGGTTAAAACTAAACTCAATTTGCAAACAAAAGCCCCAACACCTTACGGTGTTGGGGCTTTTGTTTGCTATACTACTATTATATTTATGGGTTTTGATCCTGAGAAAATAACATTTTTTGCCAAGACAGATGCTCGCGGTAAGCAGGTTCCTTTTGGTATTAAAGCCAAGGATAGACAGCGTCACATGTATGTGGTGGGTAAGACGGGTATGGGTAAGTCTACTTTGCTCGAAAATATGGCGGCCCAAGATATTCAAAATGGGGAAGGGATGGCTTTTATTGATCCTCACGGTTCTGCAGCTGAGACATTACTTGATTACGTACCAGAACATCGAATCAATGATGTGGTCTACTTTGCACCCTTCGATTTAAGTAACCCAGTCTCATTTAATGTGATGGAGGATGTTGGTCCAGACAAAAGACATTTGGTTGTATCAGGTTTAATGTCGACCTTCAAAAAAATCTGGGTCGATGCTTGGAGTGCTCGTATGGAATATATTCTTACCAATGCTCTCTTGGCACTAATTGAATATCCAGACACAACCTTGCTCTCAGTTAATAGACTTTTTTCAGATAAGGCCTATCGAAAACAGGTGGTGGATTTTATTAAAGATCCGGCCGTAAAAGCCTTTTGGACAGAAGAGTTTGCCAACTATACAGACCGTTTTGCTGCTGAAGCCTTGCCAGCTATCCAAAATAAAATCGGTCAATTTACTGGTAATCCACTAATTAGGAATATTATTGGTCAGCCACATTCGAGTTTTGATATTAGAAAAATCATGGATGAGAAAAAAATTCTTATCATGAATCTTTCTAAAGGTTTGGTTGGTGAGACCAATGCCAACCTGCTTGGTTCGATGTTGACTACAAGAATTTATTTGGCAGCGATGAGTCGGGCTGATTTGCCAGTTGAGCAAATGCGAACAATGCCCAACTTTTATTTTTATGTTGACGAATTCCAGTCATTTGCCAATGCTACTTTTGCCAATATTCTTTCTGAGGCGCGAAAGTACCACTTAAATCTGATTATTGCTCACCAGTATATCGAACAAATGGAAGAAGATGTTCGCAATGCTGTTTTTGGTAACGTGGGTTCAACGATTGCTTTTAGAGTCGGTCCTTTTGATGCTGAGGTGCTTGAGACCGTATTTTCTCCACGCTTTTTGGCGACAGATTTAGTAAACCTAGGCTTTGCTCAAATTTATTTAACTTTGATGATTGATGGAATTGGTTCGCAACCATTTTCGGCTATTACCTTGCCTCCGGTGGAGAGACCGCATATGTCTTGTAAAGGGATGGTGATTGCAGCTAGTCGAAAAAATTATGCCAAAAGCAGAGAGGAAGTTGAAAAAATGGTTATCGACCTACATACTCCGGTCAAGA
The DNA here is from genome assembly GCA_041752975.1 of Minisyncoccia bacterium. GTDB lineage: Bacteria > Patescibacteriota > Minisyncoccia > Phycocordibacterales > UBA918 > OLB19. The sequence continues at coordinate 8,921 of JBGSVK010000029.1, forward strand.
TTGAAAATACCTCAAAAAACTCAACACAA
>JBGSVK010000030.1:0-3800 GCA_041752975.1 Minisyncoccia bacterium
AATATTTTGGAAAGGTGCACTCGATAAGAGAGCGAGACATGGAACATTTTATTGGTATGGAGAACACGGTTTCAGAATATATCTCTTCACTCGACCCAACCCGAAATGCTATGGAACGATTTCTGAGAAGTGGAAGTATTACGTTACACCAAGATGACGAGGCTGCGGTTGCAGATCTTATGCTCGAGGTAAATCAGTTAAGTGAAGAAGCAATCAATCTACAAAAAACAATCAGAAATATTCGCGAAGGATACTCGACGATACTTGCAAATAGACTTAACAAAACAATTCAGTTTTTGACTGTCATCACGGTGACACTCTCTGTTCCTATGCTGATCTCTTCAATTTTTGGAATGAATGTTTGGATTCCATTTGGAAGCACTGATCCGATGTCATTTTTGTACGCAATTATTACCATTGTGATCTCGACTGCGATTGCTGGATTATTTTTTTCTAAACAATAATTTTTTTTCTAAAAAATTTATACACAATTTCATTGACACGAGTACTGTAAAGTTTATTATAAATATATCGCAAAAATTTCGTGCACTCGAGACTAGCGATGAATTACTAGTAGTTTGAAAATAAAATAAAAAAATATGGCAGTAGCAAAAAAAGCAGCTCCAAAGAAAGTGGTAGCTAAGAAAGCAGCTCCAAAAAAAGCAGCTCCAAAAAAGAAATAATTAAATTTCTTATACAAAATAAAAATCACCAAGTGCGGTGGTTTTTGTTTTTGAAGTATTTGCCAAGAGGCGTATAATATTCAAATGAAACATTTAAAAACACTGCTTCCGCATGCAATCGCATTATTTGCGTCTCTTGTATTTATCGTGGCGCTTCCATTCAAATTTACTAATGACCCAAAAACACAAGAAATCTTTTCTCGTCTAGATTCGTGGACCACGTCATTTGGTGTTAGCGGAATATTTAATCAAACAGGAATATTTAGTCAGTATGTAATAGGGGGTGCAGAATTGATCGCCGCCTTACTGCTTGTCATTGGAATTATTCCTAGATTCAGAAGAATACAAGGAATTGGTGCGGCATTGGCGTTTATGTTGATGGCAGGGGCAGTATTTTTCCATCTTTTTACTCCGCTTTCAATAGATCCAAACAATGACGGAGGAGGACTTTTCATTTCGGCAGTGGTTATTTTGGTGACATCAGGATACCTTGTATATATCCGTCTAAAAAAATAACATCTTGCATGGTGATGTTTTCTTGCTATTATAAATAAGTTGTGAAACAGGGAGGAAAAAAGATGGTATTCGCAGCATTTGTAGCATCTCTCGTTATCATCACCTATATACCAGGATGTTACAGGCTCTGGAATGCCAGGTATTCATGGCACTCCATGGACATCTGGAAGAGAATTGAACTTCTGTTTGGGTGGTGAAAAAGGCGGGCACGCATTTGCTGCCCGCCTTTTTTCTTTACCTATAGGTAAATCTTTAATGTCAACTAGACAAATCGGTTTTGATTTGTAAACTGTATAAGTATTAATAATTTAATCATATATATATGAATCCAGAAGAACTAAGCATGGAAGAAGTTATTACTAATGCCACAGAAGTAGTTGCAGAAGTTACTGATGCTACAGAAGAAGTTGCTGATGCTGCAGAAGAAGTCTCAGAAGAAGTTTCAGAAGAAAACTAGTTTTCTTTTAAAAAGAGCGGCCGAAGGCCGCTCTTTTTAATACGTAAATTTTTTTTGAGCTGCAACAGATGATACGTACTTGAGATAAACCGTGATAGTATCTTAGGTCTCAGACACCACTTATGAAAAAGAAAAAACCAGCACTCGTTAGACTCGTAGATTTTTTAAAAAGAAAGACTGGACTGTTCACTTATCAGATTGAATTTTTTGTTGTAGGGATAATTTTGGGACTAGTCGTTATTTCAAAAGAATTCCATATCGTTGAGATTATCGGTGCCGCTGCAGTATTTTTCTCTTTTGCACATGCAAAAGTTGCAAACAGATTAGAAGAACGCGAAGCCCACCGTGCAATATGCAGGCAAGAAGCAACTGATATCCTCCCTTACTACTACAAAATTTCTCGGTACTTTTATATTAAAGAAGCCCTTTGGCTTTTGTATTTCGTATTCCTTGGTGCATGGTCGGCGCTTATTGGTGTCGGAATTTTTCTTGTGTATCCATCGTGGCGAAAACTATGGCGAAGATACTATCCACTCGATGAGAAAATAAGGCAGGAAGTTGAACAAAAGAAGTAGCATGATATGGTTTTTTATAAAAAGTTTACAACCCTAGATTATTCTAATAAAAACAAAGATAAATATTAGTGTGATTTTGTGTTGGTTCTGTGGAACGAAGTTAGAGTAATTTAAATAAAAAAGCGGCCCGATCCAATGAAGGATCGGGCCATTGAGACCTCATATTTTGTGGAAAGTACTGCATACCTCACGCTGACCTCACAGTCAACAGTCACGGGCTTAGCAGCAACTCGCATAACACTCTTTCGAGTCCGCACTTTCGGTGACTAGTTTGAGATTGAACCCAAGCGTCAGAAGAGTTTCCAGGATCTTCTTAGCACTAGTGCTTCTTTAAGGCCGAACCTTATGCTACGGTTAGGGATTTTATCCCTTTCACCCAGATTTGCAAATTCTGGATTTTCTGCGAGTCAAAAATATTTTACCATATTAGATTTTGGAAGCAATTCTTGCGAATTTATTCCTCGAAGTCGTGTGGGCGATAAGGGACTTGAACCCCTGACCTTTCCGGTGTAAACGGACTGCTCTAGCCAACTGAGCTAATCACCCATATATGAATGACAAGCATTATATCTACTTTCACTCTAAAAGCAAGTGATAGTTTAAAAAGCATCAAGAAAAAAGTGGATTATTTTTCTGCTACAATTTATTCATGCAGACATACCTGATTACAGAGGAACTATTTATAGAAAGAATCAGCAACAAAAATGGTGACTTTAGAAATTCTACGTTTACATTCCCCTTAATACTTTCCGCTAATTACGATTTTCCTCTTGATTTTACTGATTGTATTTTTGAAAAGAGAGTTATAGCTACCAATGCTTCGTTTCTTGATGAGGTGAGGTTTGATAATGCTGAATTTAATGACGAAGTAGATTTTTCACTAGCGACTTTTATAGGTCGTGTGCACTTTCACGACACGGAATTTAAAGAAGAGGCTTTGTGGAGACGTACACATTTCGCAAAAAGCGTTCACTTTATCGGAACATATTTTTATGGTGATACATTTTTTGATAAAGCATTTTTTGCCCAAGAGAGTCTTTTTACGAGAGTGCGGTTTATGAAGGACGTATATTTCCATAAAACATTTTTTGGAAAGAGGGCGGACTTTTCTTATGTGTCATTCTCTGACTTACATACCACTTCTTTTTTCTCAATCAAAAGTTCCTATGAACGAATGGACGGAAAAATCATGGAAGACATACCGCCACGCCTGATATTCAGATACGTGTTCTTTCCGAGAAAAGCAATGTTTACCAACGTAGACCTCTCTAGAGTTATTTTTCAAAACTCAGTAATAGAGAATATTGTTTTCAAAGATTGTGAGTTTTCTCATCATCATGGTAGATCTTGTTTTTATAGCGAGATTGCAAAAGAGATAGAACTGGATATTGATAGTGAGCGGTTTGAAAGAATCGCTTCGGGGCATGTATATATGGATTTTAGAGTCAACGATGGGCCACGTAAAGAGGTAAATATTGGAGACACTATTGTGTTTGTAAATAAAGCAGACCGCAAGAAGAGGTTTAAGGTTTTCATCGTCGAGCGTTATGATGCCCGTGACTGGAGCAG
>JBGSVK010000031.1:0-3334 GCA_041752975.1 Minisyncoccia bacterium
AAGCCGTACCAAAGCAAGTCTTTTTCTTCGTAGAATTTCAGGTAAGTTTCAGCCAATGTGCAATTTGGCGAAAAAGACTTAATTACTATAGAAGATAAAGTAGCTATTATTGCTGAGACTATGAACCAAATAAGGTAACCAAGTATGGAAGCTGGGTAAAGTATTCCTAGATAAAAGAGAAAGTCTTGTACACAAAATTTGAACGACGATTTGTTCATCGGACTCCTTTGAAGGTTGTAAAAGAACAGGATTGAAGTATATGAAGGACGAAAGTCGTTGACAATTAAATGTTTAAATTGCTATATTTAGTAAACAATAAGTTTACTAAATATGAGTAAAGAAAACCTAGAAGAACAGTTATTTAGATATGTCTTAGACAGAAGAGAGGTTGCCACAAATGAAATACTGGAAGAAGAACAATTTAGTAAATATACCAAGCAAGGTATCTACAAAGCCTTAAGACGCTTACGCGATGAAGAAAAGGTTCTTTGGTCAAAGAAGGGAAAGATAGAAATTCATTTACTTTGGATTCAAAGAGAGATTGATAAATTAGCCTCTGCACTGCCAGAGAAAGAGCTGGTATTTAAAAGATTTTCAGAAGTTCCTGTTTCATATACGGCTTCAACATTAGCGGATCTTGAGCGTCTGTATGGACAAATATTTATATCACTTATCTCCTCATTAAAAAATGATGTTAGAAATTTCTTATTCTATGATGTCCATAATTACACCTACATTAATACTACGATGATAGTTGATTGGTACATTGATTATATTAGACGAAGCGGAGGAGATATTTATTTGTTGGTTGGTTCACATTCTGTACTTGATGAAGTCCTTCGCAAGCGAAACAAGATGAAGGAGATACATTATCACTGTATTTCACCTAGGTGGCCCGTCGCTTTATCAGTATTTGGTGATTATGTAATATCTATTCGTTTTCACAAAAAGATACTTAGTGAGTTTGAGAAAATATTTGCTTGTTCAAGTCTTGAAGAAGCAACTCCCTTGTTAAGCAGTCTTTACCAAAAAAAGCTAAATTCTAAAATCACCATTGAATTAAACCCAGTCAGAGCAAATAATATTAGTAAGACATTTAAAAAATATTTTCTTATTAAATAGAACTAAAACAGCCAGTTGCGCATTTGCGCAACTGGCTGTTTTAATTTGGTTACTATTTCTACTTAAAAACTTTATCGACGATTCCGTAAGCCATCGCTTCTTCTGCATCCATAAAGAAGTCTCGGTCAACATCTTGTTCAATTTTTGCTAGCTTTTGACCAGTAGCTTTGGCGAGCATTTTGTTCAACTTGTCTCGAGTCTTGATAATATGCTTGGCAGTAATATCAATATCTGAAGCTTGGCCATATGCACCACCTGAAGGCTGATGAATCATTACTTCGGCATTAGGTAACATAAATCTTTTACCTTTGGCTCCTTGAGAAAGAATTAGTGAGCCCATTGAAGCGGCAATACCGACACAGACAGTCGCTACGTCTGGTTTGATGTGGTGCATGGTGTCAATAATAGAGAGTCCAGCCGTCACGCTACCACCTGGAGAGTTTACATAGATATAGATATCTTTCTTTGGATCCTCAGATTCCAAGAATAGTAACTGTGCCACCACCAAATTGGCCATATGGTCTTCAATTCCACCAGTAATAAAGATGATTCGCTCCTTGAGTAGTCTAGAAAAGATGTCGTAAGCTCGCTCTCCACCAACCGTCTTCTCAATTACCATTGGTACTAGGTAGTTATTAATTTGTTCTGATTCTTTGTTTGACATATGGCGGTATGGTAGCAGAAACTAAGAGTTGGTGCTACTCTTTTAGTTGGTCAGTTCTAGCGTAGTGTTTCATCAACCCATTTACCCCGAGAGGAGATAGAATTGGTAAGAGCCAAAGTAGTGAATATGGATCCTCCTTATCTGGCAGCCTGGCAAGAACGGGCTCGTCGGTGTCGTGAGAGTCAGGCTAGTCAACAGTCGAAACCGCAAGAACCTCCTGCTCCTCAGGTTCGAGGATGCTCATGTTCCGGCCATCAACTTGCGGACGAGTCTGATCGGAGTATTTGCTCAATTTGTGGGCAGTAGCTCTGTAAGGAAGGGTTCTGGCATTGTTTAACAAACCAGGAGAGTGTTCATGAGTGATGACAAGAGGGTTCCCTTTTCTGAATACAGGCCTGTTGCCCAAGACTCAAAATCTAAATCGCCAACTCCACGCGCTTATTTGGGCGGAAGGTGTCAAAAGTGTGGTGGAATACTCAGTCTTGTTTCAGTTACAGGCATAAGACTTCAGTGTCCAGGTGGCAAACACAAGTGGGACCCTTCCTAGTCTCTGTTGTCCAATTGAATTAGCCCTCGGTGCACTTGTGCGCCGAGGGCTAAAACTTTTTAATTAATTGCTTATTTTAATTCCTCGAGCATCTTCATGACGGCTTCATTGGTGAGGATAGATGAGACGTATGTTCGTACTCGCATTTCATCAGCATCTTTGTAGTGATTTAGCAGTTCAGTCACTTGGTCATTGACTAATTTTTCATCTGCAGTGATTTTCTCTACTTTAGAAATTTCGTTAAGAATGAGTTGTAGTTTGGCTCGCTTTTCTGCACTTGGTGCCCATTCAGTTTTGAGATCATCTTTAGTCTTCTTGATATGCTTTAGATAATCATCCATCTTTAAGTTGGCTCGTTGTAGGTCTTCTTCCATTTGGCCAAACATTTGATTTAGTTCTGAATCGATTAGAACTTGAGGAAGTTCGATAGTACTACCTTCGATAATTGCGTCAGTAATATGAGCTCGGTGGTTGGCTGTAACATCGCGCTTCTTTTCAATCTCTAGGTGCTCGCGGAGCATGGTTTTGAATTGCTCAACACTTTCAAATTGTCCAGGTTGTCCAAGTCCCTTCACTACTTCATCAGTTAGTTCAGGAATTTCAATTTTGTCATCTTCCTTTTCTACTGTCTCTGGGGTTGGTAGGTCGCCAACTTCTACTGGGGTAGTAGCTTTCTTTTGAAGGCGCTCGTAGGCAGCCTTTTGACGCAAGATATCGTTAATTTTTTCAGTTAGTTCTTCTTCACTTACTTCAAGTGATGGCTTGGTCTCGTTTTGCTTTTTTGCGATAGCTTTGTAGTCGGGTAGGGTAACAGTAGGTATAACTGCTACAGTGGCGGTAAAGCCTAGTGGGTTGTTGGGAGCGATTTTGGTCAGCTCAATTTTTGGGTAACCAATTGCTTCAATAGCGTGGGCTTCTAATATATGTGGGTACATATGAGCAATAGCACGCTCGGCCATTTCAGCCAAAATAGCCATTTCTCCTAATTTCTTTTCCAAGAC
>JBGSVK010000032.1:0-4993 GCA_041752975.1 Minisyncoccia bacterium
GGGGTAGCCGGAATCGAACCGACGTCTTACCCACCCCATGGGTAAATGCTACCACTATACTATACCCCGAAAATAATCTGGGAGATTATTTTCGTTGAGTGTAATGCACATTTGGTACTTCATCAATAGGAACTATACTCACTACATTGTGTTGCGTAGAAGGGGTATTTTCGTTAGACATTATAACTGCCGGCTTGGCATTTTCAAATAATATGTTAGAGTGTTCGGACCAGGCTCATGACAGTTGGTCGCACGAAAGTGCGGTAATTGACGCCAAAGCGTCAGCCGACCGAGGTCCAATCTACTGAACACAGTATTTGGGGTCGAAGCCTATAGGTATCGCGTTCTGCTTTACCCATGGCCTGTGTTCTTATTAATTATTCTCAAAGTTGATTCATGGCAATTACAAAAGCAAAGAAGCAAGATATTCTTGCAAAGCTTGAAACTGTTCGCGACAACTCAGAATCTATCGTCTTTGTTCACTACAAAGGTCTAACCGTTGCTAATACTACAGCAATGCGCCGAGACCTACGTGAAAAGGGAGTTGGATACTTTGTTGCAAAGAAGACCCTCATGAAGAAAGCGTTTGGTGCCTACGAAGGCGAGATGCCAAATCTTGATGGTGAAATTGCAGTTGCATACAGTTCAGACGCAATTGCGCCTGCACAAAGCATCAAAGAATTCTCAACGAAATTCAAAGACAATATTTCTATTGTTGGTGGAGTTTTCCAAGGAGTCTTTAAAAATCAGGAGGAGATGATTGCGATTGCATCAATTCCACCTCTACAAACATTACGTGGTATGTTTGCTCAATTACTCAATTCACCACGTCAACGTTTTGCTGTTGTACTTAGTGCAGTGGCCGAGACAAAATCTTAAACTATTAGAAATTACTAAAATATATGACACACGAACAAATTATCGAAGCGGTTGAGAAAATGACTGTTCTAGAACTCAACGACCTCGTAAAGAAAATTGAAGAGAAGTGGGGCGTTTCTGCAACTGCAGTAGCTGTAGCTGGTCCAGCTGTAGCCGCTGGTGCTGCTGAAGAGCAATCAGAGTTCAAGGTTGAATTAACTGATGCTGGTGCACAAAAGATTGCTGTTATCAAAGTGGTAAAGGAAGTACTTGGTCTTGGTCTTAAGGAAGCAAAGGATCTAGTAGACGCTGCACCATCTATGGTAAAGGAAGGTATGAAGAAGGAAGATGCTGAGACTCTAAAGGCAAAGCTTGAAGAGGCTGGAGCTAAAATCACATTGAAATAAGTGTATTAAAAAACTGCCCTTCGGGGCAGTTTTTTAATACCTGAATTTCAGTGATTTTTGCTCCAGGGCCGCAGGCGCGTTTCAGACAAAATAGTCTGGGAGACTATTTTGTTGAGAGCGGCGAGGCGTGTCGACAAGTACTTAGATTTTTATGAACGTAGAGAAATAAAAAGCTTAGTAACTTGCGAGGAGCTAAAATTACTTTGAAATAATATAACCACAATTTATCAAAACCCCGAGGCTTTGCCTCGGGGTTTTGATATAATTAAATTAATGTTTTTATTTAGCATACTTGTTTTGTTGCTTGCCCCACAATTAGTTTTAGCCTGTGCTTCTTTGGGACTTTATGAATACTTATTTGTACTACTTAATTTAACTATTGTTTTTTCACTACCTTTTTTCCTGTTAGTTCTAGTTGGACTTTATTTAAAGAAGTCATATCGAGATAAAGGATTTTGGTGGATTGTACGAAGTTCTATTAAATACACATTTCTTACAACCTTAGTTTTTATAGTGGCTTTAGGTAGCTATATACTCTTAGATAATTACAATAAAAAATTAAATAGTGTTCTGTATGACAATGCAGGAGTCTTGAAACATCCTCTTTGCTGGTAATAAGTAAGTGGTAAACTTTTTTATAAAAAACAAGCGCCCTGCCAAAAAACTGGCAGGGCGTTGGTCGTGCTGGAGGGAAGTCTCTAAGCCCTTCCGTTCCAAGCTGCGTCCGCAAGCGGACAGTTCCAAGTGTTGTGTGTGTCAGGATTGACCTCATTCACATCGACGTCATCCGGATCGATTACCGGCACGCTCGCTAGGCAAGGGGTATCGAGCCTGGTTGCGCCCAGTGCCCCTCTATCGCGGTAGATCGTTCGATATCCCGCTGGAGCCTGGTCGTAATCCAGTGCGAGGTCGTTGCTCCCCTGTATCTCCCTTGGAGGAGGGAACGAAGCTTGGGAAGGTATTGTATATGTCTTGCTCACTGTCTTTTCTCCTGGTTCGCCATTGAAATAGGTTGGCGTTCTACCTAACAAGCCTTGCGTATTATGTCACAAATGTATTTAAAATCAAGTATTCTAACTCTAGTATTATATCTCTTCGGAAGTCTCTATGGCCTGACTACCATCGGTACACATTTTGTTTCTGCTTGGCCCTCCCGGCATTCTTGTTTCACTAAAATCATTATCTGGAACTAAGTAACTATCTTTGCAAGTATATGTGTAGCAAGTAATTGGAAGAGCTGAGCCGCATAGAGTAATTGAATGCCTCTCATTGATAGGTTTAAATATTTCGGTTTTTTGGTAAAAGTAAATTGATAAAATGAGAGCTAAGAGCAAAACTCCAACTATAATTAGTTTTTTATTATTCATTACTAAATTATATAATATAAAAAATGGAAAGGCCCCGCGGATGCAGGGCCTTTGTGGGGTGGTCGGACTTGGGCGAACGCTAGCCGAGAGTCGTCTCTATGGCTCGGAGAAGCTGGTCCTTGTTGACAGTCTTTAGCAGATAGGCAGAAGCACCAAATCGTCTGGCTGTCTCCATATCCTCTGCTAAAGTTCTGGCGGTCATCATGATGACTTTGGTACGGGTCAACATCCCAAGTGTCGCCATTTGAATGAGCAGTTCGAAACCGTTCATCTTCGGCATGTCAATGTCAGAGATGACCAGGTCGAAATGTTCGTCGTGTAGTTTCTTAAGTGCTTGTGCACCGTCCTCGGCCTCGCAGAGATTCATGAAACCGAGCCGGTTGAGAGTTACACAACGCAACAAGCGTTGATAATCGTCGTCATCGACGATCAGAATTCTTGGATTATTCATGATTGTATCCAGTTGGTGAGTGGGTGGGGAAAGACCTATTACTAAATTATTATGCACTAAAATGGTAAAAAGTCAACCTAAGAAGTAATTTAAATATAAAAGCAAAGGGCCCGCATGGCGGACCCTTCGGAGGCTATTTGGCCTTGTTGTTTGTCTTTGCGATTGCTCGCAAAGCATTGCACCAGCCTTGGAGGTAATAGGATTAGTTGATTCGAGTTTCGGTATCCTTCTTCTTGCTGAATCAAATCCTTCCTTGTACTTCGCAAGACTTTTTTGGTTAATTGTTAGACAGGATTTTAGATGCCTGTCTTTGTTAAGACCGCAATATCGGCACTTTCCTAGCATGGCGCTCTCCGATTTGTTTACTATACTTATAATCAGTATAAATTAGTCTTATGTCAATACTGATTTTGCCTAATTGAATCCTGTTTGTATGGTTGCTTTATTGGTGACTAGTCTACGACACCAGCATCATTTTTTGTCCAGATTTGTGAAATGGGGGATTGTGCTATAATCTCGCCACGACTGTATGGCAGACCCACTTTCTATCTTGTTTGGAAGCCAAGCCCGAGTAAAACTCCTTCGCTTTTTCCTATTCAATCCATCAAAGGAATTTACTTTTGATGATATGTGTAAGCGTGCACGACTAGTACGTCGTACTGCCCGTACTGAAATTACTGCTTTGGAAAAAGCGGGAGTGATTTCTAAGCGAACACTTTATATTGTTTTGCCAGGTAAAGAAAAAAAATCTAAAGCGGTTGGTTATGGATTGAATAGAAAATTTAATGAACTACAAGCCCTACAAACTTTTCTGTTTGAGACGGCACCAATTGATGGCAAGAATTTGCTATCACATTTACGCAAAGCGGGGGTGATAGATTTTTTGGCAGTAGCGGGAGTTTTTGTGCGAGAGTTTGAACAACAACTCGATGTGCTGATTACCATGAAGAAACTTGCGCCAGCAAAAATTGAAACCGCTATTCGTTCTCTTGAAGCTGAAATCGGAATTGAGATTCGCTTCGCCATGATGACTTCAGATGATCTACTTTATCGAGTCGGTATGAATGATAAATTGGCTCGCGATGTTTTTGACTACAAGCATCAGATACTAGTTGATAAGATTGGTGTACGAGACGAACTACATACTGGTTCATTTAGAGGGTAGGGGAGGTGGTAATGAACAAGAAAGGCCGGAGCTTTGCTCCGGCCTTTCTTGTTACAAAACTGCGTATTTTGGCTATTTTGACGGTGGATATTGGTCAGGATGTTAGTTGTTGATAAAACTGGGGATAATAAAGTCATTTTGGCCACAGAGACCGCTTGACTTTATTTTTGGATTGTATACAATGGCGCCTACGTATTTATGAGTAATTGGAAATTAATTAGCTAGTCGCGCAGAACTTTCGCTAAGCGAAATTTCCTGCCGCGGCAACGCGGATTTTTTTATCCAAGACTCAAGGAGGTACGCGATATTTGACAATCGCATATTCTAGGAACGGGTTGATAAGGCCCGTTCCGAAAAATCCACACGTGTTCGACGCACGTGTGGTAATAGCAAGAAAATTGCACGGCAATTTTCTTGCTATAGGTAAATCGGTTTGTTGGGTAAAGACAATTGCTTTATGCGGGTCTTTTCGTCCCCAACAAACCAAAAAACACGTCTGGTTCCAATTAATGTATTTTTTGGAGACCAGACAACACTCAAAATTGTACAGCGGTGTACAAAACATGTTCAGGTAAGAGAACCTTCGTAGCGTTTTATTTATAAAGCGGTGTGCAGTGTTCCTTACAGGAATGTAAGGGTGTATGGTGGATGCCTAGGCTTCAAGAAGCGATGAAGGACGTGTTATGGCTGCGATAAGTTTCGGCGAGGTGCCAAATAACCTTTGACCCGGAAATTTCCGAATGGG
>JBGSVK010000033.1:0-5509 GCA_041752975.1 Minisyncoccia bacterium
AGTAACCCTGAGAGTACCACCAACCACTGTGTTACCTGAAGCAGTTAAGTTAGTGGTTGAAGCGTTAACGAGGTTGGTTTGACCAGTGACGTTGAGGTTAGTTGCAGAAAGACCAGTAGTTGAAGCGTTGGTGGCAAAGAGGTTAGTAGCGGTTAGACCAGTGGTACTGGCGTTAGTGAGATTGGCAAGTGTGGCAAAAAGATTAGTTGCAGTTAATGCAGTTGAGGATGCGTTAGCAAAAATTGATTGACCAGTGGCAAAGAGGTTAGTCGCTGAGAGACCAGTGGTTGAAGCGTTGGTGAAGTTACCTTTGGTAGCGTAGAGGTTAGTAGCGGTTAGACCAGTAGTTGAAGCATTTACAAAAGAAGACTGTCCAGAGACGCCTAGAGTACCATTAACACCGAGAGTGAAGCCTGGAGTTGAAGAACCGATGCCGACATTACCATTTTGGAGGATTGAAAACATTTGGGCTCCGGTACTTGAAGCAATTGTAAAAGGATTGGTACCACCTGTTCCAGTAACTGAAAGTGTCGAAGCTGGAGTTGATGAGCCAACTCCTACATTTCCATTATTGAGAATAGTAAACTTCTCAACCGCTCCACTAAAGACACTTAGGAGTTTACCAACTCCATTTTGAATTATAGAAAGGATTGGTGATGAGCTAGTAGCTTCCATTGTGTCGGAAGCATCGGAACGTAAGAAAGAAGTTGATGCGACTCCACCTAGAGTAGAGGCATTGTCTGAACTACTAGCAGAACCAGCAGTCACTGCGTAATTTGCCACAAAAGCGGCTGGTACTGTACCAAGGATTTTTCGAGGACTCATTTCCCCATCCCAAACCGGTGTTGTTGTACTAAGTCCTCCAACTTCGACTCCAAGGTAAAGGGTTTGATTAAAATCTACAGAAGTGAGTGAATCGACATCACCAAGCATGACCGAGAATAAACCATTAGTGACTTGAACACGGTTACCGCCTACCCGAGTCTCATCCCAAACAGAAGTTGAGGTTGCGCCACCTTGAGTTGGCACGAGCCAGAAGTTCATGTTGTATAGACCATCCGGAACAGCAACACCTGAAACGTTAGTAAGTTTACCTTGGTAATTGATTTCCGGATTAGCTTGAGCATTAGCAAAATTTGGAGTATTTAGCAAAGCAACCAAAACTCCAACAGCCAAGATGGCGGTTGAAGTATTTTTCAAAATGTTTTGCAAAAAACTACTCATAAAAAATTATTGCTGCGTCGTAGACGACCCTTGATTAGCAACGTCTTTTACCGGTACTGCCACAAAAGGAAACTCAGCTACCGTGCCCTGACTTCGTTCGTAAGTAATCACACCGCTGTTATCATCCGTAAACTTAACCTCAACTTCGTCAGAAAATAAATTCTTAACCTCCTCCGGATTACTCATGTCACCACTACGGGCGAGCAAGAAAATTCCTTCGGAATTTTCTTGCGACAAAGAACGTGTCTCTGCCTCGTCAACAAAGAGCGGATACTCGGAGATAGTGGTAAAGAGAGTTGTGTTTTGAGGTTCAGCTAGCTTGAATGAATTTTCCTGATCTTCAGAAGCAGTTGCTGAAGGTTCTGTGGTTGCGACCGAATTCTGATTTGGCAAGTTTACTTCATGTCTAACTGGCAATGGTGCGACACCCCCAAGACGAGCCAGGTTTGATGACTGAGCTGGAAACAGCATCGTCGTAGTGTAGATACCACCTCCTGCTAACAAACCAATACCGAGTACAAAGGCTGCTACCAACTGAGCCTGGAGCTTGGCAACCTGAGCTTTAGATTTTATATCCTTACGAATCTCTAGAACTTCTCGCTTGATGACTTGTTCACGTTTACGTTTCCGACTCAGCTGTTGCTTGCGGATAGAAAGTTCAAGCTCTGAAGACTCTGTAAAATTTCTTAGTGAGACGGTGTCGATAAACCACTGACGACCGATCTGAGTAGCGACGATTTTTTGCTCGCGAGCAAGACGAGCAACATAGTCCTTTGAGTAGGAAACTTGTTTGGCTGCGTCTTTGATCGGAAGGAAATTTGCTCCGTTAATTTCAACTTGTGTCGACATACTGATTTAGCTTTAATTATAAAGCTAAAGCAGTGAAAATACCCTTACATAAATGTTGATAACTTGGAGTAAAATTAGTATGAAAAAATTGACACTAAAGCCATCATCGACTCGATAGAAAAATCGATTCCCCAAGTGTAAGAAACGGCATCTGCTTGGAGTGTGCTTTCACCAAAAAATACCAACAAGAGTGACATCACAAGTACACCTGTCGTAGTCAAAAGAGCTACTTCAACAAATTCAATTTGATTATCTTCTTCAACTTTGTTCTTGAGAACACTTCTCGGTATAAAAAGTTCTGAAGGAACTGATTCTTTGAGGACTTCAGTAGGCTCAGGCTGGTTTTTTTCAGAAATAACCCTCCTAACGATAGTTTTACTTGGCAAGGATAAGTGAATTGGCTTAGAAACAGGCTTTTCTGGCAAAGGAATTGGTGGTAAAGGGACTTCTTCCGCTTTAGCAGTTACTTTTTCCTGGGTATCAAAATCATCATTCAGAGAAGAAACTTTTAATTTACCCTTTAAAGACACTGTTGGCAGTTCTTCGGCCACCATGTCAATTGGCTTTGATTCTGTCTTAATTGATATTTCAGTAGCATCCGCCAAATTTACGGCCACTCGCTTTGGTTCAATTTGATGAGTAAAATTTGGCAACAAGTCTCCAGCATCAGATTCGTACTTGAGAGGCTTCCAATCAATTCTTTTAGCAAAGTTCGCTCCTGTCTCTCGAGACATTTTGATTGTATTTTTTGCAATCACGGGTTCTACGTCTAGACGAGATAATGTTATTTCTGAAGCTGAATTTGAAGTGTTCTCGTTTATAGAAACTTTTGTGTAGCGAGCTTTTTTATGATTAGTTAGTGACTCAGGGTTTACATACCAACTCCTTCCAACCAGCTGAGCGTCAACTTTTTTGGCACGACAAAGCTGACCGATGTAATCGGTAGTATAACGAAACTGCTTAGCTAGTGCTGAGGCAGGCAAATACTCAACTCCATTAATTGAAATCCCTTTCATTACAATTAGTATAGCAGACTATTGGCGTCTGCAAGAGATTTTGTGTCCCGATATGTGTATACAAACTAAGGCTTTCTCGTCTGCTCCAACTGCTCCTTTAAGACTGTAAGTAGTAGAGCTGGATTGGCTGTTCCCCTTGTCTTCTTCATTACCTGACCAACTAGAAATTGAAGAGAAGCTTCCTTACCAGAAAAGTATTCGTTGACCACTTTCTCATTCTCAGAAATAACCTCATTTACCACAGGTACCAAGGCTGATGGATCAGAGGACTGTAGTAAACCTCGTTCTGTAGCCAACTTTTTTGGACTTTGATTATTAAAGAGTAATTCCTTTAGAAGATCTTTTGCCACTCTTGAATTTATTGAAGAGTCGGCAATCATTTCCATCAATTCAGCAAAGTTCTCATGGCTTAACGAAGGTTCAGTAACAGTTTCAGTACCCAATTCAGCCAAGACGTCAGAGGTCAGATAATTAGCTGACAGTCTTAGCACCTCCAGATTAGTACTTTCGTACATTTTATAGATTGAGCTAAAGTAACTATCAATTATTCTATTGGAAATTAGTAGTTCAATCTGCTTGTTCGGCAATCCGATATTTTCGTAATTAATCCTTTTATTACTTGGTAATTCAGGAATTATCTCGTTTAAACGAACCTTAGAAAAGTATTCATAAGTTTCAGTATTAATCTTTGGAATATCAGGATCTGGGAAGTAACGGTAGTCTTTAGCTGTCTCCTTTGCTCTTTGTGTATAGGTTCTAAGCTTTATTTCATCCCAACCCCTAGTCTCTTGAGCGACTGTCTCCCCATTCTCGAGTAAGGCAATTTGTCTCTCTACCTCGTATGCAATAGCACTTTCAACGGAGCGAAATGAGTTTAGGTTTTTGACCTCAACTTTTGTACCTAATTCATCGGTAGGACTAACAGAAATATTGGCCTCTACCCGCATCTCGCCTCTTTCCATCTGAGCACTAGATATCTTTAAAGTTTGTAGTAAAAGTTGAAGTTCTCGAGCAAAATCCCCTGCTGTTTTTGCATCATGAATTACTGGTTCTGTAACCAGTTCCATTAGTGGCACTCCGGCTCGATTGAAATCTACCAAACTTACTCCGTCGTGTTCATGCTGACTTCTAGCAGTATCCTCTTCTAGGTGAACTCGGGTTAGTTCAATTCCTTTGAGTGACCCGCCGGTTAAAAATGGAAAAGCGTACTGACTGATCTGGTAGGCTTTTGGAATATCTGGATAGAAATAATTCTTTCTATCAAACTCCGAGTAGGTTGCTCTGTTGGCATTTACCGCTTCACCAAAAAGTAACACCATAGAAATTGCCTCTTCGTTTGGAACTGGCAGTGACCCAGGGTGAGCTAGACAGACGGGACAAATATATGAGTTTGGTTCCCCATCGTGAGGATCATTTTTGCATCCACAAAACATCTTACTCTTTGTTTTTAGTTCAGCATGAACCTCTAATCCGATAGTGGTTTTGTAGATTTTACTCATATTAAAAGTACAGGTTTAAATTTTAAAATAGTATCGAGTGAAGAGCTCAAAATAACGTCTTCACAGTAGGGTTATTTTACGATTGTCTTAGTCTCTTCACAAGCTCATCAGACAGTTCTTTTACGCCTTCACCAGTTTCTACAGATATTACAAACACACGATTCTCATTTTTGTCAACAGAAGAAAGCAGTGTCTCTAAATAGTCTTTGTTTACAAGGTCCTTTTTAGTAAAAATAATCCACTCCTCCTTGTCTATTAGCTCCTTACTAAAAGCCCCAAGCTCATTTCTAATGGCTTGATAACGTTCCAAAGCGTCTTCACTCTCAAGAGAGACTAAATGTAGGAGCATTTTAGTACGTGTAACGTGACGCAAAAAGGTGTGTCCAAGGCCCTTTCCAGTAGCAGCGCCTTCAATTAGACCAGGAATATCTGCTAGTACGTATCCATAAAAATCACCTAAATGTGGTTCGGTTGTAGTGAATGGGAAAGCACCAATTTTTGAATGGGCATTTGTAAAATTATTTAGAAGTGTAGACTTACCAGCATTTGGCATCCCTATTAATCCGACATCAACGACAAGTGAAAGTGCTATCTCTAACTCCCCTTCTTCTCCAGCTCTACCTTTGGTAGATTCTTCTGGAGACCTATTGATAGCAGACTTGAAGTGTTTATTACCGAGACCGCCTCCACCGCCTTTGAAGACTTTCTCTAGCTGACCTTCCTCCATCATCTCATAAACACGACTTCTTACTCTGTCAGTTACAACTGAACCGACGGGTACATCAATTATCAAATCTTCACCGTTTTTGCCGTAGCGACTTTTGTTCTCGCCGTGACCTCCGGCCTCAGCTTCAAATTCTTTTGAACCTGTGTATTTGGCTAGCAAGTTTACGTCACGAACAGCCCGGAGAATTATGTCTC
>JBGSVK010000034.1:0-4522 GCA_041752975.1 Minisyncoccia bacterium
TCACGCTGGCCCACCACTGGCGCTTCCCCGTTTTCAAGTCTCGATTATAGCCTGCTCCAACATTTTTTACGAACCCTCCCTTACTTTTTTAAAAGAGACTGCTAGAATATCGCTATGCAAGTCTTATCCAACCCAATCAGCGCCACCGAGAGCTTTGAAGTCGAAGATGCTATTCAATACTTAATTCGAAACCATAACGAGTCTGGCCGCAGTCCAAAACCGGTGCTCCTCCATGCCATCCGTGTCGGCATGCTACTGCTTGAAATGGGCTACGAAAAAGACTTGGTCATTGCTGGTATTCTCCACAATATTATTGACGACACCGATGTCACTATCGATAAAATTTCGAGCGACTTCAACTCAGTCATTGGAGACATGGTCTCAAGCGTCAGTTACAACGATGCTGGACATATGCCGTTTCATGAATACAAAGTCATTTATGATCAAATCATTAGGCATGGTCGTAGTGCGGTTGTCCTCAAAGCCGTTCATATCGCAGTTAGTAGTCTTTATATCTATCTCGAACCGGATGTCGACCGACAACGTGAACTTGTCGATAAAGAGGGCTACTTTCTTGAATTCAGTAAAAAGTTTTCGGAGGAACCAGCTTGGAAGCTGTTGCAACAGCGAAACATAGAGGAACAACAACGCCTCCGCGACTTGCTGCACAAGTAAATCTCCACACTTATATTTAGTTGAGAATAAAAAAACTCCCGCTCAATCATGACACGGGAGTTTTTTTATTGAACCTGCTCCAGTATCTCGTTAATTCTCTTCTGTCTTGTTTCGGGTCGTTTTGCCAACACCAATCGATACAACATACTTTTTTGTACCGACGGACTGACCGAGAGAAAGAAATCCATTGCTCCCGGCTTTGCCTTAAGTGCACTCCTTAAATCATCAGGAATAATAAGCGCTTCAACATCATCAAGAATAGTCCATGAACCATTTTGTTTTGCAATCTCGATACTTTCGTACCCCGCTGCAGTCATCAACCCTGCAGTAATGAGTTGTTCTACTTTTGTTTTATTCACCTTTGACCACACGCTCTTTGGTTTACGCCTAGTGAAAAATTGTCGATACGTCGCCTCATCAATTGATTTTGCCGTACTGTCTATCCATCCAAAACAAAGCGCCTGATCGACCGCCTCACTCCACGATAAAGACGGCGTGTTTGATTTCTTTTTATGATAAATCAACCATACTGATTGCTTAGTACGATGATATTTTTCTAACCACTGTCGCCACTCCTTCGAACTTGAGGGACAAAATGTTTCGATGTCGTTTTCTGGCATGAGCGTTCTAACAACTTTTAATGGAGCAAGTTTAGCCTTATTGAAGTAAAGCGACAAACTATGGCGAATAGTTGTTTGCGGAGGATGTGGGATGAAGTTCGGCAGATAGTTATAGAGACTGAAAGTTTATGATTAACGCCATAAAACCTTAATATCTCTTATTGTTTTGTTGGATAATTACAAATTAAGCAACATTTTTCTCATTAACTGAATCTCTTCTGTTTGAGTTTCCACAATCGCTTTGGATAAATCTGTAATCTCTTTATGTTCAATATACGGTTGTACACTTTGTGCCATCATCACCGCTCCCATGTGGTGCATTACCATGTCTTCCAAAAACACCTTATCGAGTGAAGCCCCACTTAATTTTGAGAGGTCACGCATCATAGGTTCGTAAGCTTTTGTGTCAACAATATACGCCTTACCGTACCAGCTTTGATACCAACCTTTCATCAGAGCGATTTCTTTCTCTTGAGCTATTACGATGTCTTCTGCTAATTTTTTAATTTCAGGTGTTGAGCCACCACGAGCAATGACTTCTTTGGCAGTATCCACTGCTTCCTGATGATGAGGAATCATGCCTTCAAGAAATTCACGTTCACTTTTAACCATCATCATTTCGTGATTCATTCCTCCCATTTCGTTCATATCTGAACCACCATTACTCATCATTGAACCGTCTGGCATCATGTGCATGCCATTCATTTCGTTTTTCTGGCTCGTATCCTTCATCATCGAGCCGTCTGACATACGATGTTGTCCTGAAGATTTGTCTGATTCACCGAGGTTTCCGCTCCAAACAGCGTATCCTACCGCAAGTCCAACACAAGCTGACAAAATACTTATAGCAATAATTGATTGATTTTTCATAGTGTAAATTACAAGTTGGTTACATGACCATTGTGGTCATTGTGTTAATCATAAGAAGCATCCAAATGCACATCACAATCATAAAACCAGCTTCTATAATAGTGACCGTTGAAAGTGGGAGCTTGAAGTAGGTTCCCAGACAGACGCAGTGAAGGGATTCTTTTTTACGAAGTGACTGGATTGCACCGTAGAGACTCGCACTGTAAATAAATAGAGTGACGAGTGTTGCAGGAATAATGAGAAGCTGAAGGATAAACAATACCCCAAGTGCAATTTCAATAAACGGATAGGTTTGTGCGTATACAACACTATTTTTTGCCAGAGGGTCATACTGGCTAAATCCTTGAGCAAAACCTGTAATATCAGACAACTTTATTATTCCAAATAGAATCAATACAAAACCCATTACATGTGACATATAGTCAGGGTATACATGCCACTGCACTGTATAAAGAGCGAAAAGTAAAGAAGCACCGTAAATAGTAGCTATTGGCCAGTATGACCAGATACTGGTCGGGGCAGCATTATGAATATGTATTGCGGAATGATTGTTTGAAGTATGTTCCATATTCTACTTTCGTTTAAGTTGATAGACCTGCAGAATCTCATCAGTAGCTTTTGTTGTCTTACCCGCCTTAATTTGATTTACCACACAGCTTTTTAGGTGGTCTTCCAAGAGCAAGTCTTCCACGTTGGATAGAGCTTGTTTAATGGCGGAGGTCTGGGTAATAACATCTATGCAGTACGTATGATTTTCAACCATAGTTTGCAAACCACGAACTTGACCTTCAATAATTTTTAATCGACGAACTAACTTTTTTGTATCTTGTATCATCAGAACAAGTATACCCCCTAGGGGGTATACTTTGCAAATTATTACGACCTATCAAAGCTACTATCTAAAGCAGTGGCATAGATGCAAGCAATTTACTTTTCGTCAAAAATATCGTCCGTACGGGGATTCTTAAAAAGATTTATCGCTTCAGAAGATTTGTCTGATAATTGAGCCAAGTACTCGGGCGACAGTAATTCTACTTTATTCTTAATTTCTTCAAGCGAACAAAGCCCTTCTATAGTTTTAGGACTTATCTTTTTGTAGTCACCGCTTGAGGACAAAACTTGAGTGACACAAGCTTCCAAAAAGGTCATTAGGCCTTCGTTGGTTGAAATGAGTGATTTTATGTATTCTTCTACTTTTTTACCTGCGTCGTCGTCAAAAGTCTTCCACTGGTATAGAATTCTTATAAATTCTGGTTCATTCTGTAACGTTCCACTCTTTGCGAAAGCGTCTAGTTTTTCTAGCATCTTAACTTTCAAACTTGTGTTTTCTGACTCACTAAAAATTTTATAATCGCTATAACTTTTCGGCTGTTCAGCCATACTTTTTGCAACTATTCTTAATGGGACACGTACAGACGGACTATCTTCGATAAGAGCAATAGTTTTTTCATATCTTGATTCGTCAGGTAATGCTTTGAGACCAAAAAACGATATACGATAAATCTGTGTTGAAACATCGTCAAAACTAAACATTTCTGTTCTCTCTTCAAAAAATTCAGAGTCAATACTCCACAAATCAGAAATGGCTTGAATGATTTGAGTCTCCGATAAGCTATGAATTTTATCAAGTAATTTACTTAATACGATTTGTATTTTTTTATCTTCTTTCAGTGACTTCAGTATTTCAGTAAATTTTCCTTGCTCATTAAGACACTTTGAATGATTTCTTCAACTTCTACTTCTGATACTGACCCATCAGGCACACCAAGTTGCAGATAAAATCCAAATCGCTCACTGGCACAAATGCGTTTTTCTTGTCGCCACCTCAATTCAGAGTCGTCTGAATAATTATTGTTCTCAAGTTTAGGGAAAAGTTCTCTTAATATGTCAGATACTGAATTTTTTGCGGTGGGAGTAATCTTCTCAAGGATTTCATCAAAAGCATTTTTATAACCTTCTCTTTATCCTCTGCAGCAAAACCATTAGCACTTATAAAGAGTCGCTTATTACCTGCAATAAAAGAATATACTTCAGGATAAAAAACTCTAATCATTTCAATTACCAAAAAATCTATTTGATTTACGTCAGAACTATGAACAAGTGACCAATTAAGTCGAAGTGAGCTAATATATCTTTTTATGTCTCTTATCGTTTTGAAGTGAGACAAAAAACCTTTGTATAAGAATGTACTCCATCTGCGTTCGTCGTTCCCTTCAATTTGAAAGGTACCCCTTTCTTTGCACACAGTTTCTAAAGTATTATCATTTAGAAACTAACTATGGCAAAGCAAGGATTTAGAATTGCAAAAGAAATTAAGGACGAAATTATCAATAAGCTTAAACATGAAGGCCTCAGTG
>JBGSVK010000035.1:0-2967 GCA_041752975.1 Minisyncoccia bacterium
CCACAGAAGGACGTAAAGGCTTGGTACTGGTAAACGTGGCTCCAAGAGGTGGTCACACTACCAAGTGGGAGAATGGTACTCCCTTTGGCTTTTTCTGGCACAAAGAAACTTTAGTTGTAGCTAGTGTTGATGGCTATGTTCTATCAGCTGTAAAGAAGCTTGGTCTTCTCAAATCATTCTCACTACTTGATACTCATACTTCAGCTGAAGCTATGCTCAAGGCCGGTTTTATTGATGAAATCGCTGCCAAGCAAATTCCTACCACCCAATTCCGTAGTTTTGATTTTACTCCCAGAGCTGGTGTGTTTATGGCTTTAGGTAACGAACTGCCTTACACTGACTACAGCTTAGACAATATTCCAGACTTACCAAAAGCAGTTTGGCACATTGATAATTTTGGTAACTGCAAAACTACTCTAACTACTGAGGATATTAATACCAGCGGAACTACCGAAACTCGTTTCGGTACCCTGCCGTATTTTGAGCAACTAAGAAATGTACCAGATGGTGCAACGGGACTAGTACATGGGAGTTCTGGTATTAGTGATATTCGATTTATTGAGCTTATAGTTCAAAACATCAGCTTTGCTAGAAATCATGGTGTAAAAATCGGCGATGATATTTTTAGTGCCCAATCCTACTTTAGAAAAGCGACGAGTTAGCTCAGGATATTATTAATATAAAATGAAAAAGCCGTCCTCTAGGTGACTTTTCCCAAGTTGACGGCGTTTGTAGCTTCTTCAATCTCGACCCCAGCCTGGATTCATGCCAATGTCCATTCGGCAGAAGTCGGCTCCGAAAGTTGGTCTGCGAGTTGACCCACACCATCTTCTGGCTTCTCGTTCACTTCTTGCCGATTCTGACTCTCTCCACAATGAGACAATGGAACGTAACCTCAACTTCTGTACCGAAAGCGACGGAGGACTATTGAGCATGAGCACAGCAATCTCGAACTTCTCCAAGTGTTCCTGTCGCTTACTTTCTGATGTCGCAATAGAAAACATCAAAGCTCGTAGTCCGCGTGGACCATCATAGGCAATGCAAAGCCAAGCATTACTGCTTGCACCACCAATTTTCTGCCGGATCTCTGTTTGATGAAGAACCCTGTACATCACAAACTCCTTGTTCTACTTGATAAAGTGATACTACTATATGAAAAACCACTAAGCAAATTAGGTAATATGCACCTTGTAGGACGGCGTTAGAATTTTTGGGAATATAGTGAGATAATCATTATAATTATGAATATAGTCACTGATTTTTTGGATGAAAGAACCTATAAGGGGTTACAGGAACATTACGGAGACAAGTGGCTTAAAACTTTACCGTCATTAGTCGAAGATTTAATAAATGAACATGGATGGAGTTTCGTTAAGTCACTACCCGGTGGTCGTACTGCGGCAGTCCTTGTTTTTGAGACCCCTGAAGGACTACGAGTGATTAAACTCGCTCCTGATTTTAATCGTAGTCAAGCTGAGTTCGCTGCTCTAAAAATTATTGAAAATAATGGAATTGGTCCCAAGGTTTTTAATTTAAGTTTTCTTGAAAAAGAAGGTGCTAAATCTGCTTTAATTTCTATGGAATTTATTGGGGACGGTAAATCACTTAGGCAAATTGATAATAATGAAGTAGTAAGTGACAAATCGCTTGGGGAGTTTTTATCGACTATGATTAATTGCGGAAAGCAAGAAATAGATTTCCCTCTCATCCCAATAGAATCATTTATTTTAGAAGAATTAAAACATGTTAGAAATCCCGGTCTTCATGGAAAGCTAGAAGTTAGCGATACTGAAAAAGAAGAGGCTAAGTCGATACTAGAAAAATTTACTAGAGATTCAAATATTAAGACCTGGGTCCATGGGACTCTTCACCCAGCCAATTTGATCAATATTGAAGGAAAAATTATGGTAATTGATCCAAGACCATTTTATGGAGATTACCAATATGATATTGCAGAACTATGTTTAAAATGGGGAAGCGAAAAAAACAATCGAAGGCACAATCTAGCAGACGGAATTACTCAACTCGAGTCAATCCGACAGTACTTAACAGTAAACACTGATGCTGTTGTAGACTGGATGAAAGTATTACTAGCTACAAGAGTTTAATCTAAATTATGCACCTTGTTGGATGATGTTAGAAAGATTTTGGTGCCACATATAGCTAATGATATAATGTTAAAATTAAAATATTAAACGCAATCATATGAATTTTGAGAATGGTCCATCTAAAGAAGCTCCTAAAGTAATATTGACCCGAGAACAGTTTAATAAAATTAGACTTACACCTGTTTCAGAGATGGATCCTTTGGCAGTTAGAGCATTTCAAGCAGAGATTGGACCTCTGGGGCTTGGAATTGGTCGTGGAATAGTTAGTATAGAAGTTGATGGTGAAGAAATTAATATTGATACATCGTTACAGGATTTTGGTACAGTTGTTTCAGGTCCTGGCGCTGAAGTCATACCGAGTGGATTCTAAATAAATATCTAACGCAGTCGAGAAAAGACCCATTCGGGTCTTTTCTCTTTGTGCGGGTGAGAGGATCGGTCACGAGTTACTAAGCATAATCTTTCGCAAGCTCAGATTCTGCTAAGTACTCTCGACCCCAGCTCGCTTGTTGCTTCGCAACATAGCTTCGCTTTTCGACTCCTCACGTAAATGCCTCAATGGCATTTACTTCACCCCCACATATGAAAAATCGCCCGAAGGCGCTCTTTCATATGTGCACCTTGTGGGACGATGTTGGAACTTTTATCGGTGATTCTCAGAGTTAAACATTTCTAAAAGTTTTTTAGGGCAGTCAAAGAGCTCTATCCCTTCAACATCATCTTTATTAACGAATCTTATTTCAATACATTCATCAGATTGTTTGAAATTTAAATGCTCCAACTTGGTTTCGTATAAAACATTAGCAATTCTTATCTCAGGATGATTAGTACTCCTACCTGTTATGAAATAACTTGGATT
>JBGSVK010000036.1:0-9838 GCA_041752975.1 Minisyncoccia bacterium
GTCTTATGGTTTCGTGCGTTACCGTACTTCGACCATAAAGAATGTAACGCTTACCACTCTTAACCAACAAGAACGGCTTCTCTATCCGTGACGTAAGTGTGATGTCATTCTGGTCTTGCCGGTCTTGGGTACGCACGATGACTGTCGCGGGGCAGTTTGCTAATAACCAAGGAAGACGTGATAGATCTTGGTTGCAAGCCACCTTCAGAATCGTTCCTCTGACGATAATCATGGATATATCCCCTTTACTTAACTAAGAAAACTGTACCACAATTCTAATTTTTTAATAGTTAAGACATACGCACCAAAATCAATTGCAAGTAAGACTTGGAAGGTATAAATTTAGTATTGGTTTTCTGTACAAATCGTTGTCCGAAACACACACCGGGAGAAGTCGTTATGAATGATCAAGGCGCACAAGTATCAGCCGTCGCGATACCAGATACCGTAACGAAGCAAACTATCCAAAACAAACGACAAAAAGCAATTGAAGACGCTTCTGTCTGTTTGGCAAAGTTGCGTGCCCCTGGTGGTTGCGACATCCACTGTGTCACTGTCCTGAGGCAATGTATCGATGAGGGGATTTCCTACGAGAGTGTGGGGACTACCTACGATGAGATCGAGGGAATTCGCATCAACATTTGTCTTGCACACGCCAGACAGTGGTTAACCTTAATTCGGGAGGAAAGGAAGCGTAACCGCAAAGTGAATGATATGGTTAACCTCATGAAGACGTGGCTGATCAGGGGCAACCTTTCCTACAACCAGATCTGGGCCAACAACGAAGAAGCTGAGTTCTTTGGCGAGCTTTCACCTCCAGACAAAGCCTCATGAAGAAGGCAACGGGGATTGGGCCGTACTACGAAAGTGGGCGGCCCTTTCGATTACATACCGCTACGACTACTCAGAAAACCAAGATTGCGATACAATATTTGATATGTCACAAAAAAAGATTCTGATAATAGAAGACTCTCCAGATTTAGCCGACTCACTAGAAGACATGCTTTTGTTTAAGGGCTACCAAGCTATCAAAACGAATAGTGGTAAATTTGGTCTTAATACTGCATTGATTGAAAAGCCTGATTTAATTTTGTTAGATTTAAAACTTCCTGACATTGATGGTTTTGAGGTGCTAAGAAAATTACGTAGAGACGACTGGGGTAAACAAGCTCGAGTATTGATTTTGACAGCTTCAGACACCAATGAAATTGTTCCAACTGATATAGCTATTGACCCTCTAGATATTCTTCACAAATCTCAATGGGGTATCGAAAACTTAGCTTCTCGAATCGAGGGAGAGCTCTCAAAATAAATTATAGTGAATTGGGAATCACTACCGTAAAAGTAGTACCGACATTTTCTGCTGAAACGAAGTCTATTCGACCACGCAATTCCTGAGCAGCCTTTTGAACAATATATAAACCTAAACCGGTACCATCGGGCACTTCTTTAATTGCATTAGAAGCTCTAAATATTTTTGAAAACACTCTCTTTTGTTCCGAAAGCGGAATACCCATTCCTGTATCTTTTACTTCAATTTGTAGTTCTTCACCATTGTTTTGATACGAGATATAAATATCTCCTCCAACTCGTGAATACTTTACTGCGTTTGTGTAAAGATTTGTGACAATCATTCGTAGTAAACCGAGGTCAGTATTTATTTGTCTGATAGTACTATCGTATTGTTTTTCAATTCTTAAACGCTTACCTGACACAGACTCAGCTTGCTCAGCAATAATATCATCGAACAATTCGTCCAAAACAACACTCTCTAGTTTTAGGACTCTGGTCCCTAACTCAAAGCGTGATACTTGAAGAAAGTCATCGACTAAACCGCTCATTCGCTGAATACTCGACAACAATCTATCAAGATATCGTTTCTGCTGACTGCTCAAAGTCTCGAATCCATCCATAAGTAATAATTCAGCGCTCCAGCGCATACCTGAAATTGGAGTTCGTAATTGGTGAGAAGCTAAAGAAACGAATTCTGATTTAGCTATATCTATCTCCTTTTGTTTTGTGATGTCGACAAAAGTTACCAAACTAAGTTTTTTGCCATCAATGCCAGAAAACTGAAAGATAGAAACCGTTGTCCAAGAATGTTCACTTCCTCTAGTTACCTTTACCTCTTCATCTGCAACTACAATTCCCTGTTGAAACTTTTGTTTAATCAGCAATTGGTGTTCTTCGTTATTAGTTTCAATAAAAGAAAAAATGTCTTTGTTGACGAGGTGCTCAGTTGACTGACCAAATAGTCTAGCGGCGGCAGTGTTGGCAGAGACAATATCTCCATGCAGACCAACAACTAAATAGGCCACCGGACTATTGTTGTACACCTCCAAAAAGAGCTGTTGTGATGATTCAATTAGTTTATTAGCCAAAGTCTCGGCCATTTTTTTGGTATTTTCGGCACTAGTATCAATTTCATATACTGTTTTGGTTATAAAAATTATACAAACGAGCGACAATATAAATGCCAAGGCATTCATATTTGTGCTCGAGAAATCGTAAACTAAGACGACAGTAATAAGAGCCGACACTAAAATCAAAAACACTACAGTACTCTTTAGGAGCGCATGACTAGATTGTTTGTTGTCTTCTAACTCTGACATAATGTTAACTACTTAATACTATATCAGATTAAAAATAGAATTTTTTAGAACGAGTTGGTTGCTAACAACATTTCATCTGCTTCTTCGGTTTTTATAACCATAACATCTACAGGAGAATCTTCTTTTGTTATTACACCATCACGACTAAGACATAAATCATTTTTTTCCTTATCAATATTTATATTCAAGTATGATAGAGGCTCTGTAATTAGAGAACGAATCAAAGGACTTCTTTCTGAAGCCGTAGCAGTAAATACTAAAGCATCGATGCCACCCATGACAGCCACATAACCTCCTATGGCTTTTTGAATTTGGTAGACAAAACTAGCAATTGCTTCTGTTGCGACTTTGTCGCCCTTAGCTCTTCTTTCCAACACTAATCTCAAATCTGCCTCTCCGGTTAAAGCACGAAGTCCACCGTTTGTTTGCAAATATATTTGTGCATCTGTAGGTTTCAGGTTTTGTATCTGCATCAGTGCCAGCAAGGCCCCATTTGGTAAATCTCCCGCCCGACTACCCATAATCAATCCTTCACCCGGAGCATAACCCATAGTTGTATCGACACTCTTGCCATCTTTTACTGCCGTAATACTAACTCCACTTCCGATATGAGCAACCACAACTCTAGAAGCTTCCTTTCCAGTAATTCTTTTTAGCTTCCTCATCACCGACGCAACCGAGAGACCATGATAACCGAAATGATAGATATCATGCTTAGCACTCTCCTCTTCTTGTAGCGAATACCTTCTAACGTGATTTGGTATTGTGCTATGAAAAAAACTATCTGAGGTAGCAATAATTTCTGCTGACGGAAGAAATTTTTTAATAGCTTCAATCTCTTGCAATATATGTGGTATATGAAGCGGTACTATGCTAGCTAGCTTTTGCAAGCGAGTAATAAATTCATCATTAATTAGGCGATGGGATTGAAAATAAGTCCCTGGAGCAACGACTCTAACCGCCACCTTGGTGACTTCGTAGAAATCAATTATTTGCTTTTTCTCTATAGCTAAAGAAAGAAAACTACTAAGACTATCCTTGAAGCTATTTTTGTCTAAACTCTCGCACAACTGCTGAGTACCACTAACTGCCGTACACATTTCAAAACCATCTTCACTTCTCTCTATGTAAGCATTGATAAGTAGCTTATGTTCTCTGTAGAGAGCAAATTTCTTGGAGGAACTACCTGGATTAACAACTAGCGTGATTCCCATATCCAATTTGTAATATCGATTGGGTCATCACCATTCTCGATAATATATTCTTGGTGCTTGGCGAGAAAAGCTTCGTGTTTAGCTATTAGATTTGTAACCGTAGCCTCGTCGGCCACACCAGCTTCAACAGCGCAACGGAAAGCTTCTTCAGCCAAGTGAAAACGGTCGACTTTGTTTCGAACCATCATATCGAAAGCCGTTGTGGTTGACCCAACTTCTTCATAACCGTGTACTTTTACTCGTTGTGAATTGCATCCATAATCAAACAATACTTGTTTCATTGTTTGTGGATAGCCGTGGAAGTTTACAATAATCGGTTTATCAGAGGTAAAGTATTCCTCAAAAGAGTGAGCGAGAACATGGCACTCAGAATTACCGATACCCAAAGCCGACAAGGAAGTGATGTTTACAAAGCGCATACGAAGCTTTGGTAATTCTCGTCTTACGATACTGATAGCGGCCAAGACTTCTTGAGTTGGGTAATCTCCAGCGGCCACAAATACAATATGGGGGTCGGCATCACTTGCGAATTCCCAAATCGATAATCCATCTCGGACATCTTTTTCTGCTTCTGACTGAGTTCGCCAAATTGGCAAAGGTCTCTTTTCACAAACTAAAACGTTTATCTCTCGAGTACTCTCTAGCATGCGCTTAAAAGTAGCTAGAGCGATATTGGCATCGGCTGGGAAATAGACATTGGTAAAGCAACCTTGTCGTTGGAGTACGCCATCAATAAAACCTGGGTTTTGGTGAGAAAAGCCATTGTGTTCCTGACGCCAACCGGTCGAAGTCAAAATATAGTTGAGTGATGGAATAAGACCACGCCAAGAAACACTACGGGCAACTTTAAGGAACTTGGCATACTGATCGGCCATACTAGCCACTATCTGCACAAAAGCTTCGTAAGAAGCAAAAACTCCGTGTCGACCAGTCAGTACATATCCCTGAATTAGACCTTGTAGACTATGCTCAGAAAGCATCTCAACCACTCGCCCATCCCAAGCCAAATCTTTATCCCATTCTTTGTGTGGCCAGACAAACACTCTATCAGTGTGCTCGAAAACGGCTTGGAGTTTATTTGAGTAAGTTTCGTCTGGAGAGAAGAGACGTAGGTTTCTGTTCCCTTCGTTTAACCTCATGGCGTCACGCAAGTAAGCACCGATTTTCTCCATACTACTAACTTCTCCACAAATTGGATCATCCAAATTACAAGTACCGCGAATTGTGTAGTCAACTAGTTCAGGTAAGACTAATGGTTTGAAATGTGGTTCCCCACCATGAGCATGGGAGTTGCCACCCATCTTACGACCTTCGCGTGGCACTAGCGACATAATATCGTCGTCAAATTTTTCACCATCAAATAGTTCATTGAATCGATATGAACGAAGCCATTCTTCGAGTAGACGAAACTCTTCGTCATCTCGTAAACAGTTCTCAGCAATTACTTGGTGTGAGTAGTGGTTATCCTCAATCCGCTTTTCTCTAATCTGCTTGATACTGTGCCAACCTTTTGGTGTACGCAAGATAATCATCGGCCAACGTGGGTTCTCATGTAGAGACCCTTCTCTAGCACAATGCTGAGTGAAACGAATAGAAGCAATAGCCTCATCAACGTGCTTTACCATGTCAGCATGAACATCTTCACTTTGATAAGCATCGACAAAATGTGGTTCGTAACCATAACCTCGGAAGAGTGAAGTTAACTCTTCATCGTTCATTCGACCATAGAGGGTTGGTCCAGAAATTTTATAACCATTGAGGTGCAAGATTGGTAGCACGGCTCCGTTCTTACCTGGATCGATAAGTTTAGTTAGATGCCAAGCGGTGGCAGTTGGACCCGTCTCAGCTTCACCGTCTCCAATTAGGCAAGCTACAATCAAGTCTGGATTATCAAGTACTGCGCCATAAGAAGTAGCTAGGGCATAACCCAGCTCTCCACCTTCTAGAATTACACCTGGGGCTTCGGGATTACTGTGACTAGGAAAACCATATGGCCAACTAAAACTACGAGCTAGCTCAGCCAAGCCTTCACCATTTTGAGGCAACTTTGGATAATACTTACTGAGGGTTCCTTCCAAGAAAAGATTGGCTTGAACAGCTGGAAAGCCGTGTCCTGGTCCAAGGACAAACATCATATTAAGATCGTGCTCGATGATGGCTCGATTGAGGTGGGCGTAGGTAAAGTTTGCGCCAGGGCAAGTACCCCAATGTCCTAGTAGCCTAGGCTTTATATGCTCACGCTTGAGCGGTTCAGTTAGTAAAAAATTATCCCGTAAATAAATTTGAACAGCTGATAGATAATCGGCGGCACGAACGAACTTGGTAAGAACTTGATTCATATACTGCGCATTATAACAAAGAAGATTAAATTACTTTTGCACAGCTGTTTAAAAGCGACAAAATTTTTTTATAATTTTATAAAGTATTTCACTCAATAGAAAAATATTACTTGACCTAAAATCAGTCTCTGATAGAATCGAAAGTGGCTTGGAGTAGCATTACTGCCAACCCTCACCGTGCGGGTGCACGATGAGTCGTTCCTCAACCTCCGCAACCATTGGAGAGTTCCCATGCACCACTACGATCCGGCCCACGGGCCCACTTCGACTGCCACCACCTCCGTCAAGAAGGCCTCGGACCGCGCCGACTCGATGAAGACCACTGCACACGCCGGCACCAAGGCCAAGAGCACCGCACCGCGAACGGCTGATGCCGGCAACGACGAACACGGCGGCCGCTGAACAACCCGCGCTGAAGGTCTAGGTGACACAAGACCGTAACCCAAGTCACCAGATGGCCTGCTTTCCACAAGATCGCAGGCCATTCGTTTTTATATTTGATTACTGAATTTCAAGCAGGTGATTTTCTGCAGAAAATCACCTGCTTGAAATGTTCTGCCCACGGTAAATTTTAAACTTATCACTCTCCTTGCTATACTCTTCCCCATATGACAGTCAAAGAAAATAAAGATGCTAAGAAGTATAAGGTCGGTAAGTCTTCGGCCGGACTCGGTCTCTTTGCAACCGCTGAATTTAAAAAAGGCGATTTGGTAATTGAATATACTGGCGAACGAATTACTGAAGCCGAAGCTAACCGACGTGGAGGTAAATATCTTTTTGAATTAAATGATGACTGGACCATTGATGGTAAAGGCCGCGAAAATACTGCCCGCTATTTGAATCACTCTTGCAAACCAAACTGTTATCCAGAACTAGACGAGAATGAAGAACATATTTTTATCTTTGCCAAACGAGCCATAAAGCCTGGAGAAGAACTAACCTACAACTATGGCAAAATGTATTTCAACGATTTAATCACCAAAGATGGTTGTAGATGCGAAAGTTGCAATACTAAATAATAAAAGACGGCCAGCTGGCCGTCTTTTATTATTTGTCGGTAAGTAGTTATTGTGCCAATTCTGGAGTTCCACTCTCGGTAGCTTCGGCCTCTGGCTCTGATTGAGCCCCTTCTTCTACAACAACCTCTTCACTTACCGATTCTGTCGAAGTTGCCTCTTGTCCTTCCACTGATTCTGTCGTACTTGCGTTTTCTACTACAGCAGGTGGCTCATTATTAGTTACATTTGCAGCACCAACACCGCGACTACGGAAACCACCATTGGGAACTGACGGTGCAGAATTTTGTACCGGAACCACTATTGTTTGTGGAGCACCTTCTGCGCTGTTTGCATTTGCCTCATCAGCCTGCTTCTGGTTTCTTTCGGTTATCTTTGCATTAACATTTATTTGACCTTTATCAGAAACACCAAGCCATGCAGCACAACCAATCACCGCAACCAAAACTGCTATAACAAAAAAAGGTGATTTGCGAGAAGTTTTTTTCTTTTCTGAATATTCAATTCGAGCTGGAGCTTTTCTGGTTGGTGTAGAGACTGGAGCTGAAGCAACCCTTCTTCTTGGAGCTGGGGATTCGTCACTAGAAATAGTTCGCCTAACAGCCCGCTTGCGTGGCGCTCGCTTTTTTGGAGAATCAGTTTCTTCTGTACTGACTTTTGGCATACCGGATTTATTGTAACAGATGCTAGAATAAATCTATAGCTATGGAATACCTTGTTTTCAACATAAATGTTTTTGGTTCGATTTTATTATTATTAGCAACTGGGGTCTTTATTATCTCTCAATTAAAGAAAGACAACAGTATAATGGATATTGTTTACGGACCATTATTTTTTGTCTCTGGTCTTCTGACACTATTACTTACCAACAATACACCTCCCCTTTCGCTAATAATTATTACCGCTATCGGTATTTGGTCTCTCAGACTTAGTATTCGTATCTTCAAAAAGAACTTCGGCGCACCAGAAGATGCGCGCTATGCCAACTGGCGAAAACTTTGGACTCAAAAAGGGAAACTGTATTTTATCTTACGAAGCTACTATCAAATAAATCTACTCCAAGGAATAATTATTCTCTTTGTCTCACTACCATTTATAATTAGCCTAGCCTCTGATAGTGAATATAACCGACTTTTTGCCTATCTTGGATTATTTGTTTTTGCGGTCGGACTAACTATAGAAACTTTGGCCGATTATCAACTAGATAAGTTTATTGCCGGAAAAAAAGCCGGAACCGAGAAAGCTGTTTTGATGACTACTGGTCTCTTCAAATACAGCAGACGTCCTAACTATTTTGGCGAGACGCTAATTTGGTGGGGTCTAGCTATTACCGTACTCCCCCTTCCTTTTGGATATCTAGCCATCCTCAGCCCATTATTAATTACCTATATTGTTACTCGAGTTACCGGTCCAATGCTCGAAGCAATTTTCTTGGAGAAGTATCCAAATGAGTACAAAGAGTACATGAGAAAGACAAGTTACTTTATTCCCCTCCCCCCTCTTCAAGATTAAGGCAAAATCACCTAGTCTTTTTAATTACAAAAACACCCTAGAGTATTGCGTAAAACTAGTAATATGATAGATTTTTGTTACCAATAGTTGCCAAACGTTGGGAGTCAAAATATTAAAATTTGATTCATAGGCATCACTCAATTAAAACTGGGAACAAATTATTAAATAAGCAAAATTTTCTTGTTAAAAAACTATCCATCAAATCAGAGCAGTATTAAGACACGTATCAATCACGCTATTCGGGCCACCGAGCTACGTGTAGTAGGACCAGAAGGTGAAAACTTAGGACTACTAAGTATCGCCGACGCCCTCAAGGCCGCTGAGTCATTCAACTTAGACTTGATTGAAATATCACCTAAAGCCAAGCCTCCAGTTGCCAAAATAATGGATTTCGGTAAATTCCGTTACCAAGCTGGTCGTAAGGCTAGTGAGATGAAAGCCAAATCTCATGTCACTGAGACAAAAAGTGTCCAGGTAAAGATTGGTACTGGTGAGCACGATCAACAATTAAAGGCACGAAGAACTGCAGAATGGCTAGAAGAAGGCCATCGAGTAAAAATCGACCTATTTCTATGGGGACGATACAAGTATATGGAAGAGGCTTTTTTGAAGGAAAGACTAGACCGTTTCCTAAAGATTATCCCGACCGAATACAAGGTTGCTGATGAAATAAAACGCAGTCCTAAAGGCTTTACTATCACTTTAGAGCGTATTCCAGGCTCAAAAGGTACCTATACAGCTAAAATCCCTAAAAAGGCCGAGGAACCCAAAATTGCTAAAGTTATTACCCCAGAAGAGGTCGGTACCAAAAACAAGAAAAAGTCCCTTGATGACTTACTTGAAAGTGGTATGATTTAGGACCTCTAAAATTTTGACAGAGAAGGCAGTATACGCTATAGTTGCGGCACTTCGGCTCCGGCAAGTAAATATATATGAAGACAAACAAATCATTCAGTAAGCGTATAAAAGTAACAAAAAACGGTAAACTGGTAGCCCGCAAGGCTGGACAGAACCATTTTAATGCTCGTCAGACAGGCCAACAGCGTCTCCGTCGCAAGCGAACACAGCTTCTTACCCTTAGTAAGCGCATTACCCGCCGTTTTCTACCTAGTACCGGTGCGTAAGATCTTCTCTTATTAGTAAAC
>JBGSVK010000037.1:0-10171 GCA_041752975.1 Minisyncoccia bacterium
CCCTACCATTCCTCCCCAGGGATCCCAATCACCATTCATTTCATGAAGTGGAGAAAGAATTACTTCTCCACCATATGTTTTGGCATCCTGCGCAAACTTTTTTATATAGTCATCCGATTTTCCAGAAATGATATCGTCCAACCTGACACCGTACTGTTCCCAGTATATAACCATTGCTTTCCCGTCTCTTTTTAAACTTTTTCCAAACTCGGATGGAAAATCGTCATTCCAATTTACAAAAACTCCACGCATATCAGCTTTATCCCCTACCATTTTCTCAAAGTCAGAAAGTTCTTTATCCGAGTACCCTACATAGACTCCCCACCTCATTGTATTCGTTATTGATGGTTTAGTAGCAGAAGTAGCTTGCGTAGTTGTTGCAACTGGTTTGTTATCTATAACCTCTGGAGTAGATTCATTATTTGTCGATGTTGATGATGGAGTATTTTTAGGCACGTCGGAAAATTCCGAAGTTGCTGTTTCAGGTTCAGGTTCAGTAACTACTTGTGTATCTTCATTTAGATTGTCTTTATCTACATTTACTTCCTTATCTTCTTTCAATACCGATTCCCCAGATAATGTATTTTGATTACTAGTTCTATTAATCAAAATAAAGATACTTGCAAACATCACTACTATTACCACCAAAGTAATTAAAAGACTTTTTGACATTAATTGATTCTAGTACAAACAGACTATT
Source organism: Minisyncoccia bacterium (assembly GCA_041752975.1). GTDB lineage: Bacteria > Patescibacteriota > Minisyncoccia > Phycocordibacterales > UBA918 > OLB19. Next base: position 701 of record JBGSVK010000037.1, read on the forward strand.
AATCAAATACTGACCTTGATTTAATCTACCCCTTCACACAAACCATGAATATCTTGTGGAATCTTCGGTAATATTTGTCTCCCACCTCAGTCGGGCCAGCTATGTATAAGAAGTGAGCTTTGTCTCGATTTTGACGACGATTAGTTGGTCCACCTACCAGAATTATTGCTTGATAGACATCGTCTGCGCGCCAAACATGTCTTTCACTAAATCTGTCTATCCATTTACTAAACCCCCTTGGGCACTGTTTACCGATATTAGGTTTTGGTGGATTAGGGTTTGGGTTTGGGTTTGGATTAGATGTTGTAGCTGTAGTGGTAGCCGGTGATGTAATAGGAGGAATAATGACTTCAACACAATCTAGATTTGAATTGAATTCATAACCAGCAGGAATGGTTAGTTGAACGTCAGGCAAATTAAGGCAGACATCAACGACTACCGGCGTAATAAGTACACAGTCTCCAGCCAAATCAAGTTGGTAACCTGAGGGAATAGACTCCTGAGCATCAGCTAGATTGGGACAGACATCAACAGGTTCTGGTTCTATTACAATTGGAATACAAACATTTTGGGAATTGATTTGATATCCAACCGGTATAGTTTCTTGATTACCATTTAGATTGAGGCAAACATCAATCTCAATTGGTCTTGGTTGGCCAGTTAAAACAATATTTCTAAGTTCAACTTTATCGCTACTAGCTGTTGAGTTGGCGACTACTGAAATAAATATTTCTAAATCAGCCACCTCGGCTGACTCTGGTAAATCTAAATTAATTAAACCTATCTCAGCGGTAGTACTACCAGCCAAGCCTAAATGAGTTCCGAGTATATACTCACTACCGGCATAACGATAACCATAAGAAAAAGTGTCTTGAGGTGGGCCAAAATCCAAAGTTGTAGCATCATAATAAAATGACAAGTTTAAACCGGTATAAGCCGAAGCATTTATTGAAGCAGTCTTAAACTCAGTTGAAACACTGGCTCTAAAAGTATCTAACTGATAAAGATTGTCTGCCAAGACCAAAGTCGGCAAAGACATAAACGCTAGCACACCGAATAATAAACCCACCCAAAGCAAAAAAGCCTGCTTCTGCGAATAAAAGAACATATATTATAAATTAACTAAGTAACACCAAGAGTGAGAGTATTAACTTTAGTATAGTCGTATTTGATTATTTACCACTATTATAAAAGGGGACAACAGTTCGTTACTGAACCGAAATCAAATCCAGCCGACGCACCATCGCTATATCAGCACACCTAATTTCTTCATTACTCGACGATTCTTGAGTTTGATTAATTGCAGAAGCTATCTCTCTTTGCATATCTTTACGATGGCGATAGACACGCTCTTTCATTTCTTTACGCATTTCGCTTAATTCTTTAACCGTTCGTTCATATTCAAAAACCCAAGGGAAAACTGCACAGGCATGAAACTTTGGCGGTACCATTCCTGACATTTGACCAAGAATCCTGACCTTATTGCCAGTATTTAATAATTCGTTATCAATAGCCTGTAGTTCAGAAATATTTGTTTCGTAACGAATTCCTTTAACATCTTCAAAAAATATAATGTCAGTAATGGGACCCTTCTCAGCTATAACTAAAGCGCCAACCAACCTTCCTTGCTCTGGTCTTTGCCAGAGCTTTTCTTCTATTTTTTCTTGAGAAGGATAATGTGATGAGAAGACACCTATTTTGTGGTCCAGGACAAAACCTACACCTGCCATATGAAGCAAGGTTCCCCCCGCAACACTCAAGACCAGACTACTACCCAAAATTTGCCAAAGTGGGTAGCGATAGCCGGTCTTAGTGTGTCTCAAATTATAGACAGCAAATAAAATCATGATGATAAAAATCGAAATCCAAAGGTATGGCAATACTTCAATTGCAAAAGAAAGAAAGCTTTCGTGAGTGGCTTCATAAAAAGAAAATTGTCTTTGCATCACTACAAAAAGTGCGATGGCTACGGCTACGGCACCAAAAATAGCTGTAACAAACCACAGAGTCCAGACAACGCACTCCCGACCACTATAGACCCACTTAGAATGAGGACAGACGGAATCTTCCTGAATTTTGTTCAAGACTTGTAGTTTTAATTCTGAATTTTGTTGTTCTTGTTCCATATTATTTATATACGTAATTTCTGGGCATTTAATACATTATGCAGTTGTTTCTTACCTCGGTAAATAAGCGTTCCGACCGAGCCTGGTGGAATTTTTAAAATATCCGATATCTCTTCGTATTCTTTGTTCTCAAAATATCGAAGAATTAGTACTTCACGATATTTATCATCAATTTCATCTAGAGCCTTTGTAATTTCTTCAGCATTAACAGCTAAGTCAAAAGCTTCTTCGGGACTATCTTCTTTGGTGGTCAAAATATTTAGGACTTCATCACCATCGGCCACCAAATGACCTTCGGGTCGAACCTTGTGCTTACGATACCAACTAATAGCTTCATTATGGGCAATACGATAAATCCAAGACGAAAACTTTAAACTAGTATCAAAGGAATTTAAGTTTTTGTAGGCTTTTATAAAAATATCTTGGAGAACATCAAGCTGGTCGTCAGGGTTTCTGATTCCGATTCTAGAAATATACCGCTTTAGTTTTGCTTCATAGCGTTCAATGATAAAGCCAAAAGAACTCTGTACCGACAGAGTCATAGCGACTATTTCCTCATCACTGAGGCTGGTATTAGGAACGTCCATATCCGGAAACTACCATTCTAACATTTATACGCACCCAAGGCAGAAATATGTCAAATCTTTGGTTGACTTCTTTCATTTTCAATAGTTAACTATCGCTAGCCGGTATGTCCCGGATGTACAATCCCATTCATCTTGGAGAAGCAATCATGTACAAATCACTCGCTCAAGCACAGCAAGAGCGCCGTCCTCCAGGTGTACTGAGAGTCAGCTACACCCTGAACTGTGGAGCGTGTGGAATGACAGTGAACCACATGCCCGACCCCAGTATCAAAACCTGGGATGATCTAATCAACTCACTTTCCAAGGGAATGTGGAATTGGAAGCTCACCGAAGAACTTGGCTGGGTATGTGGCTGTCAGGAGATTAGGAAACGTATGGAAGCTGAAATACGAGCAAAAGCTAGTCACTTGGCTTCACTAAGGCAAGGTGGTGACCTAGCGTTTTGATATTTCCACTCGAAACCCGTACGAAACAACCCGCCAACAGGCGCCGTCTCGTACGGGTTGTTTCTTTTTCAAAAAATTGAACCACCGTACAAAATAGTAACACTTGATAAAAAGTATTTTTTGTGCTCTAATTGCGGAATGTCTGAATTCCCGATGCGAATAAACAAATATCTCGCCGAACAAAAAATCGCCTCTAGACGTGAGGCCGATACCCTAATTGAGCGCAAACAAGTGCTTATTAATGGCAAAGTGGCTGTTTTAGGCCAAGCTGTCAACGAAGGCGACAAGGTCACAGTAGCCGGCGCTACCAAGAAATATGTTTACCTAGCCTACTACAAAGGTCGCGGGGTTATTACTCACTCCCCCGCCGAAGGTGAAGTTGATATCGTTACTCGACTCAAGAAAGACTACAGTATCACTAATGTCGCACCAGTTGGACGCCTTGATAAGGACTCAGAAGGGCTAATCATTCTTAGCAACGACGGACGTATCACAGGACCACTGCTTGATCCTGAAGCTAATCACCAAAAAGAGTACGAGGTATCTGTCGATAAGCCAGTAACGGGAATGTTTACCAAACTTATGGCCTTAGGTGTTGAGATTGAAGGTTATCGCACTAAACCAGCGACAATTAAAGCTTCAGCACGTAATACCAAGAAGTTTAATATCACTTTAACTGAAGGTAAGAAGCACCAGATTCGTCGCATGTGCGCAGCTCTAGGCTACCAAGTTCAATCACTAAAAAGAGTACGTATTATGAGTTTGGAGGTTGGCACTCTAAAGCCAAATCAATACCGAAAGATTAACGGCGATGAATTAAAACAATTACTCAAAGAACTTGGTCTCTAAAAAACATAACCCGCCGGTCCTTTGGGACCGGCGGGTTTTGTTTTAATTAACTTCCCTTCTTTCTATCACCTTCTTTTAGCTTTGCCTTTCGAAGTCGAACACTCTGTGGAGTAATTTCTAGATACTCATCTTCAGCCATAATTTCTAGACCAGTTTCAATCGTAATCACTTTTGGATTAATCAAAACAATCGCATCATCAGAACCAGAAGCGCGCATGTTGGTTAACTGCTTTCCCTTAGTTGGATTTACGGTCATTTCTTCACCCTTACTGGTATTTCCAATTACCATTCCTTCATAAACTTCTGTACCAGCTCCAATATATAGTTGGCCTCTATCCTGTAGTCCAAACAGAGCAAAACCTAGTGCCTTGCCTTGAATCATTGAAATCATTGAGCCAACTTGTCGCTTCTTGATTTCTCCTGCATATGGCTTAAAACCAAGTACTCGTGAAGCCAAAATACCTTCACCTTTGGTATCAACAATGAATTGGTTCTTGTATCCCAATAAACCACGAGTTGGTCCTTCAAACATTAGTCGTACTTGGTTTTCATGCATCACCATGTTGGTCATGATAAATGCTCGATTACCTAGACGTTCTATAACGGCACCTTGGAATTCAGAAGGTACATCGATAGTTACTTCTTCAAACGGTTCTGACTTTACACCATCAATTTCTTTAACAATTACTTGTGGTTGAGAGACTGATAGTTCATAACCTTCTCGACGCATGTTTTCTAGCAAAATAGCGATGTGCATTTCACCACGTCCACGTACCTCAAACGAATCTCCTTGTGAAAAATCTACTTGGAGTCCAACGTTGATTTCTAGTTCACGCTCTAGTCTTTCTCGGATTTGTCTAGAAGTAACATACTTTCCTTCTCGCCCGGCAAACGGTGAAGAGTTGGGCATAAATTGAAGAGCGATAGTTGGCTCATCCACCTTGATAGAAGGAAGTGCTTCAGCTGTTTCAGAATCAGTCATAGTGTCTCCAATATTGATATCTGAAAATCCGGCAATCATGACAATGTCTCCGGCAAAAGCTTCTGGTGTTTCAAGCTTAGAAATACCTTTAAAGGTTGAAAGCTTTACTATTTTCCCCTTCTTAACTTCAGCCTCACCTTCGTGCATCACAACTAATTGCTGATTGGCTTTCATTGAACCTTCATAGATACGAGCCACCGCTAGGCGACCAAGGAAGTTATCGTAACCAAGGTTAAAAACCTGAGCCCGTAATCCTTCACCAGCTACATAAGCTCTTGCTGGAGGAACCTTTTCAAGAATTACATCAAGAAGCGGAGAAAGGTCTTTGAGTTCATCACTCATCTTGCGCTTGGCAGTACCATCTCGTCCCACCGCATAAACAACCGTAAAGTCTGATTGTTCATCATTGGCACCAAGTTCGAGGAAAAGTTCGAGTACTTGTTCTTCGGTGCGTGCAGTATCAGCTGCTGGCTTATCAATTTTATTGATAACTACAATTGGCTTTAGTCCAAGTTCTAGAGACTTTTTAAGTACGAAGCGAGTTTGTGGCATTGGACCCTCTTGAGCATCAACCACGAGCAGTACAGAGTCAATTGAACGCAGTACCCGCTCTACTTCAGAACCAAAGTCCGCGTGACCAGGAGTGTCAACGATATTGATTTTAGTATCTTTGTATTCAACTGAAGTATTTTTGGCATAAATAGTAATACCACGCTCTAGTTCAAGCGCATTACTATCCATCGAAGCTCCCTTTTCACGAGCTCCTGTTTGCTCCATTAGAGCATCGGTAAGGGTGGTTTTGCCATGGTCTACGTGAGCAATAATGGCGATATTGCGAATCTCTTTTGACATTTCTATAACTTAAAATAATAAAACTCGCTTCGTATAAACGAGAAGAGCGCACTCATGAGTGGGCGCGCCCAGAAACGTCAAATAGAATACCTATAAAAATGGCTTTTGTCCACTCCCTCACCTCATAAAACTATTTAATTAAAGCTAATTTTACTGCTCTAGGTAGTTTTCTTACCACTGCTTCTCTTTTTAAAGACTCCCCTCGACTTAATCCATCTTCTTTGTACACCAACTTAACGGGTCGTCTAGCCTTGGTATATTTTGCTCCAGTTGAACCAGTATTGTGAGCAATTAATCTTTTTTCGATGTTATTTGTTACTCCGGTATATAGAGTATTATCGGAACACAAAAGCATATAAACACACCAATCGCCTGTCATATTTATAAGTTACCTTGGAAAGCTAGATTTAGATAATAAGCAAAAATTGCTCCAGCAATAATTATTACCAAAACTTTAAGCATGCTTGGACTTAATTAATTCCCTTTTACGCCAAGTGATAAAAATCAAGACAGACAAAATAACTATTCCTAAAGGATAATAAATGTATGATGACGTAAATATTGCAAAAATTGATTTACCAAAAAAACTCTGAATTTTTCTAACTTCGGCCAAAGTTCCAAAATAACCAGAAGACACTCTTTTTTCGCCGATAGTCAGCATATATTTCCCTACATTGTCTGGAGTACTAACTTCTATTCGATAAATCCCTGGACCTATCTCTGACTCAAAGGCTTTACTCTTTAGAAATGACAACCCAAGCACACTATCACGGGTCTTTTCCCAAACTATTTCATTAGCTTTTAATCTACCAACTTCGGCCACTCCAGCATTTTGATTATTTTGCCTCACTGCGATAATCGAAAAAGGAATTGGGTTACCTGTCTCTAATTGCCATACTCTTGCACTTAATTTGGTATCGGCACCAATGGTAAACTCATACATTTGTGGATCGCCTTTTAACTCACCCAAGTATTCAGCTCTGGTCTCAATAAGACTATCGGCGGTGTAGACTTGGTAAGGAATAGTCGTTGTATTAACACTTGGGTTGTAGGCACTGGCTGGTGTCAGATTAAAAAGAAAAATCACCGCAAGCAATATTGAATAAATAGACTTTGTCATGTTCAACCATCATAGCAAAAAAGCAGTGCGCCCCAAAGGGCGCACTGCTTAATTACTTTCATCAAGACCTAACGCCAATTACGTTTCTCCATCACCCGCTCGATTCTGTCCTCACTAACTCCAGCCTCTTTGAGTATTTCTTTTACTGTCTCTTCGTCGTTGGCTTGCCTAGCGACTCTCAAGGCATCTCTCTGCTCATCAGTTAAATCTAGAAAATCTTGATTGCGATGCCCTTTACCCATTCCCATTCCCATGCCAACACCTCTTTTCATTCCCTTAGCTGGCATCCCCAAATCATCAAAGATTTCTTGAGCTTCAATAAACTTACCTTCTAACTTTAAATCATGCGCCTGCTTAAAGAGGACAAAGTCTTCTTTAGTATTCACAATGTCATAAAGCGGAGTACCCTCAGCTGCTTCTTTAAAAGCATTGAAGTCACCACTCTCTACAGCTTCATGGATAGCACTATGCGAGGCTTTTGACGCTTTACGTAATGAAGCTAAAGTCTCCTCAGTCACACCCGCTTCAACTAATACATCGCGAGCTTTTTCAACCTCACCTTTTCTACGTAATTCGCGCGCCTGAGTAAATGCTTGCACCTGACCAGAAGATAGTCCTGCTTGATTTAAATAATTTGTTCCAACAAATGCCTGTGCGCCTGTAGCTGTAACAGCAAAGGCGGCAATGGCTATAAGTAATGATTTTGATTGCATGAGTATAATTCCAATTATCAATAATGATGAATTCATGTGAGGTCTCCCTCACACTATTACATACGCAGAGAGGAATTTTTTATTTCAAAATCAAAATCTAGGAATTTATAACATAGCTCCACAATTCACTAAGTACAATCCAAGCCTTACCTTCAAAATTAATATTACTTAAACAAGTATCTAGCGGATATTCATTGGCATCAAGAGTCACCTTGAAACGAAAATTTGTGCTATCTGACCCATAGTAGCAATTAGGAGTATTTAGTATCTTTGACTCTGCCTGTAGAGTACTGGTAATCAAAGTACTTTTTAGTTCTCTCATCAACGAGCTAGATACCGTACCCTCTCTTACCAATTTTTCACCACCATCTAAATTATCAAACAAAGCCCGATAGGTTCCATCTTCTAATACTTGAAAGGACAAACACCTATTATCTTCTTCACACTCACCATAACTTTCACCGACAATAACTAATTTTGTGTAAATCGCTTCAGTTGAAGCCTCCGGTAAATTAAAGGTTGTAGCAAATCCAACTAGATACAAATATCCTCCTGCAAATACACCAATTGCAAAAGTGATGATGATACTTATTACGTCCTGATTCTTCATAGATAGCTTAATTATACTATGAATAACTTAATATCGCCCAAATAATAGCTGGATTAGCGATATCCACAGCTCACATGTTTGAGACAAGCAATAGTAATCAAACTTGTGTATACTACTTAAGTCAGCACATAGTTGCTGACAAGTTTCGCCCCAATGAGCGTATCATTGAAAAGTAATCAAGGTTTGGTAAGTGCTTGCACTATCCGAACCTTTTTTGATTTTAGTCAACGTGTTTCTGATATATTTTTTCTTAGTTGTGACATAATTATGCTATGAACATAGCAACTACTTATCTAAAGCTACTTTTGGGTGCCCTACTGGGACTAAGTGCACTAAATCAGTTAGTGCAAATTAAAACTTGGTGGTTCATTCAAAATGTAAATCTAATCTTTCATGAAGCTGGCCATATTATATTTGGCCTCTTTGGGGACTTTCTTGGTCTAATTGGTGGCTGTCTACTTGAAGCTTTGATACCGCTGATTGTTACGCTACATTTTTATAGACAGAGATATTTTTTTAGTACAGCGTTTGGTTGCTGGTGGCTTTCTACTGCCCTACTTAGCATTAGTATTTACGCAGCAGATGCACAAGCACGAATACTTCCCTTGATTACTCGTGATGTTTCTACTCACGACTGGTACAACATTCTTAGCCAACTAGGATTACTACATTACGATCATTTGTTCGGCTACTTTTTCTGGGTAATGTCGGCACTTTCTATAGGCTTTCTATTCTACTTTTTATTCAAAGACCCTTCGATAAAGAAACTTCTAGCTAAATATTTTAAAAGTGATGCAATATAAAGTCTAATCCCCGCGTAAAGCGGAGATTCGGTTCGAATCCTCCTCTCTCACGCAAAACACAATCGCACAATGCTTTCGCATTGTGCTTATTGTTTTGCGGAGAGAGGGGTTCGGTCACGAATAATTTTACTTGGCAAAATTTTCTCGACCCCGACTCACTCGCCTTCGGCATCGTTCCGTCTTTCGAATCCCCACAGAAGTGCCTCAAGGCACTTCTTCTCTCTCCTTGTTCACTTCGCTCACTGCGGTGTGTATTAGACAAAGTTCGAATGTACTTTGACCAAAATCCTGATGATGAGTGCTAATCGCACGCGCGGAGCGCGTGGTGGCTTGAAACTGCATCGTACGCTCCGATTGCGTGGTGAAGCGATACAATGCGCCTC
>JBGSVK010000038.1:0-4016 GCA_041752975.1 Minisyncoccia bacterium
CACGCTCAGACCATCGTGCTTGAGTTTATTGATAATTTCATCTTTGATTTCTTTTGCGATTCTAAATCCTTGCTTTGCCATAGTGTGTTTCTAAATGATAATACTTTAGAAACGGTGTGCAAGGAAAGGGGTACCTTTCATGTTGTTAACCCAGACATCATTTTGTCCTATTACAAAAGGAGTAATGTAGGCACCAAGCATTCCTAAGATTAGAATAACTTTAGAATTTCGTTTTGAAGCAAAGTAACAGACGGCGCTGGTAAAGAATACTGCGGTTATTAGTGTTACTACTTCAGGAATCATTGCGGTAGCTAACTCTGTAGTTCTTGAGCCGTAGATTAGAGTTGCGTAAAGAAGCAGTACCCCTGAACCGATACCGATATCAGCGAAATAGCGCATTCTTTCTGAAAAAGAAAATGAGGCACCGATAAGGGTTACGCTAAAGAAGAATCCAAGACCGATTCTTATTTCCATCGGTAAGTTAACCCAAGCATTGGCATAAATTAAATATCCAAACCCAACGATGAGTAAAAGCGCTCCGGCGATAGGGATAAATTTTTCAATAATCTTATCCATGGTGATACTCTCTCGAGCGAAAGAACTTTCACCTTGTGTAGTAGGTGTAAAATTTGGCATCTCGTTACCCTGCTCTGATGGAGTTTGGTAATAATTACTAATTCCCAAACTTGAGAGGGCTTCGTCTATGACATCTTCTTTCCATTCGTTTTCTAAGAGAGTGATTTTGATTTGGTTAGGAGAAGTTCCCTGTGCAAGGCTTTCACTTATATAATTAAGTAATTGCTGATTTAGCGTGCTCATAAATTTATATTATTAATAGTTTACGTTTGATATAAAATGTTCAAATACTCTAGGATAATAATATCATAGAGACTAAGTCTAAAATTAAGAGCAGTTGTTAAGTATAAAAAAAGCCACGTAAGTGGCTTTTTTTATTAACGCTTCCCCACGAGTTACTAACTATATTTTATCGCTTCGCTCTAAATCTAGTAAGTACTCTCAGGCCCGGCTCGTTATCTTCTGCTTTAGGATTAGCAGAAGATAAAGCTGCACCCTCAAAACTATAAAGGAGTCCCATTGGGGACTCCTTTTGATTATCGTTTTGACCAGGCTGGTCGCTTTCGAGCTTTTCGTAGACCGAACTTCTTTCGTTCTACTGCTCGTGGGTCACGCTTGAGGTAACCTTCACGCTTAAGAGGGATACGACGTCCTTCCTTCTCTTTTACAAGTGCTCTAGCGATTCCTAGACGAATAGCATCGGCTTGTGAAGAAATACCACCACCGATTACTTTGGCAGTAATTGTGTAGTTTTCAATCCCGGCATCTTTTGTAGCCAAAACAGAGTCCAAAACAGCTTGGAGTGAAAGGAGTTTAAAATATTCAGTATGAGGCTTGTTATTTACAACAATTGAAGTTTCCTTCGCTGGTGTAAGTCGAACACGAGCTGTTGCTGTCTTTCGACGACCAATTCCTTCAATGTAAATTCCTTTAGTAGTTGTTGCCATATGATTATTCAGAAATAACGAGCTGTTTTAGTAAAATCTTCTTTAGCTTGTTTGACGGTAGCATTCCAGCAACTGTTCGACGCACTACTTCAGCATAGCCTCGACGGGTCGCAAGTCTCTGTAAAGTCTCTGTCTTGCGTCCACCTGGGTGTCCTGAGTAAGTTTGGTAAATTTCAGTCTTCTTCTTTTCCGGTACGTCTAGCTTACTAACATTTACAATTTCAACTGTTACATCAGCAACTAAATGCTTTGCAAAGTCAGGCTTGTCCTTTCCAAGTAGTACTGTAGCTGTTTCGGTCGCCAAAGAACCTAGACGCTTGCCTGTTGCGTCAATTGTATGAGTGCGAGATGTTGTTTGTTTTGTCATATATTTATTCAACAAATTCAATTACCGCCTCATCACGACCTGATGGCATGCGACCAAGTTTGATAACTCGTGTATACCCACCGTTTCTTGAAGAAAACTTTGGAGCGATGTCAGTAAAAAATTTCTTTATAATAGAATCATTTGGTTCACCAAGACGACTTGCAACTACGCGACGAGATGCAATGGTGTCTGCTTTTGCAAATGTAACAAGTCTCTCAATACGAGGCTGTAGTTCCTTTGCTTTTGCTAGAGTGGTAGTGATTTTTCCGTCACGAATAAGTGACACACAGAGACCACGGAGCAATGATGCCCTTTGATCTTTTGGTCTACTTAGTGTTCGGTTTTTATTAGAGTGTCGCATATTGGTTTATTCAGTCAGTGATAGACCTAATTTTTCTAGAAGAGCTACTATCTCATCTAGGCCTTTTGGTCCAATCCCGTCAAGCGCTAGAATATCATCTTTTTTCTTTCGCACAAGTCCTCCAACAGTTCTGATACTTGCTTCCTCCAAAGCTTGTTGTGTTCTAGAAGAAAGGTCAAGTGTTTCAATTCGAGTCTTCAAAATGTCAGTATTTGGTTCTGCAGTTACTTCAGCTGTAGTAGAAGCAACTTCGGTAGGAATAGTTTGAGAAACATAGTCCTCTTGGAAACCAATTATTGATTTTAGTTGATGAACCATGATTTCGATAGCCTTCTCAAGAGCTACTCGTGGAGTGAAAGTACCATCAGTTTCAATTGAAACACGGAGACGGTTATAGTCAGTTCTGTCGCCCACACGCATGTTTTCCACTTCGTAGTTTGCTCGTCTGATTGGGGTAAAGACAGCATCAAGGGCAATTGTGCCGATTTCAACCTTATCCTTTTGGTGAATTTCTCTTGGTACATATCCAAGACCTTTTTCAACCAATATTTCCATTTCAAAGTTTGTAGACTTTGAAGTAATTTCAGCAATATGTTGATCTTTATTTAAGATTTCAACTTGTGAAGGTACAATTAAGTCTCCAGCTGTTACGTTACCAATACCACTTTTCTTAATCTTGATTGTCATTGGTTCGTCACCGTGAAGTGTTAAACGAACTCGTCTTAGATTAAGAAGGATAGTGATTACATCTTCACGTACACCTTCTAGGGTACTAAACTCATGATCAGCCCCTTCTATTTTTACTTGTGTAATAGCTGCGCCCGGAAGTGATGAGAGAATAATTCTTCGAAGAGAATTACCAAGAGTGTGACCGTAACCTGGGTAAAGGTTATCGATTTCAAAGATTCCTCTAAGTCCATCTTCTGATACAACGCGTGGCTTTGAAGGTAGAGTTACGTTTGTTTCTAACATAGTTTTTTACAATTACGCTTATTAACCTCAATATCCTATCGGCTGTAGAATTCCATCACTTGTTCAGGACCAAACAAAGTTTCAGCAGGATTATAAACTGGAAGACTAGTTACAGATGCAGTTAGCTTCTTGATATCCATAGATAGCCATGAAGGAACGGCTACTGATTCGTGAGTGTCAGCAAGTTGTACAAAAAGACCTGATTGCTTACTTCCCTCTCTAACAGTTACTACGTCGCCTACCTTGATGCGGTGAGATGGAATAGTTAGTTTTTTACCATTTACTACAATGTGTCCATGGGAAACTATTTGCCTTGCAAATCTACGAGTCTTGGCAAGTCCTAGTCGGTAAACTACGTTATCAAGACGTGATTCAAGTCTTTCCATAACATGAGGAATTGGTTGAGTACTTTTCTCAATTGCTTCATCGATGTATCGTCGTAGTTGCTTTTCTGTAATACCGTAAGTAAATCGCATCTTCTGCTTTTCAATCAGTTGACGCTTGTAGTCACTAGCTTGGCCTGGGCGCTTTAGTTTTCTTCCTCCGCGTGCCTGAGACAAAGCAAATTTTTGGGTTTGTGTTTTTTCAAAGATTGGAGAACCTAGTCGTTTTGCAATCTTGTATTTTGGACCTATTATCATATATATTGCTTAGTAATTAGACACGACGTGGCTTAGGTGGTCGTGTACCGTTAAATGGAACCGGTGTCATATCAGTGATACGAGTTACACCAATACCTTTTCCAGTAAAAGCTCGTAGTGCAGACTCTCGTCCAGCACCTACACCTCTTACT
>JBGSVK010000039.1:0-11386 GCA_041752975.1 Minisyncoccia bacterium
TATGATTCATTTGTTTTAGATGGCACAACTCATGAACAACTACATAGTCACACAATGCCCTAGGGAGAAAAACTAGTCGATAATTAAAATTCAAATTACCCAGTGATGAACAGCTACCCCAACGACGCTTTTGATTTCTAATCGCTACACGCTTATAGACGACCCCACATTTGGGTGCATAAAACTCTAATCTACTCTGTATCAACTGCCGAGCTTTTTCTTTATGCTGATGGAAATGACTTTTTCGCGTAGAGAATATACGCCTTATAAAGTCTTTGGGGTTAATCGACAGCATCTGAGAAATTTAGTGCTAAGTATTTAGTGGTTCGAATGGTAGTTCATGGCTATATATAACTGGGAAATCAGGAACATCTTTTTCTGGAACACCTAATTCTTCAGCAACAGCTTCTCTAAGTGCGTCTACGATTGTTTTATCAACCGCTTTAAGTTGCCAAGCTTCAGAGTAGATATAATCACGAAGTTCTCTTATCTCAAATCGTTTATTATTAAACTCAACCTCTTCATTTAAATCTGGATCATTATATTTAATCAAGAATTCATAACTTTGATATTTTCCGTTAGCTATGGTTGTAAAGGTAAATGAAATATCTCCGTTTATATAAGCGTATATAAGTGCACTAACTGGAAATTCTGGTATTTTGGCAATATTGAATATCAACATCTTCTCTACTTCCGCTTTATCTCGCTTCATTTTAACAGCCAAGTCAGCAACAACATCTTTCTTATCAGCCAATCTACCCTTGTCAGCACCTTCCGGTGTATCTGGATACAACAAGAAATTATCAATTGATCCATTCAAATAATTAACTGACACGATAACATTCGGTACCTTGTATTCACGAGTTGCGAATATGTTAAAAATTTCTCTTTCATTATTCTTTAGCAATACTTTTGGTTGAACAGAATCCATTAATAATAAGTCATTTCTTATCACTGAGTCATTGTTCTCAATTAAAATTGATACCAATAGACTTCTCGTTTCTTCATCAATTACAGCTGTTCTCTGCAAGCCGTATCTTTCTTGAAGTTTAGAAACTGCATCTACAGTATCTGGAGTATATACACCAGATATACGTGCTTCTGGGTATATTTTAGGATCTGTTGCCAATATTCTTTGCAAGGTTGCCGTGTCTGAATTTCTGATACTTTCAGCAAAGACTGGGGACTTTGAAAAAACAACTTTGCCATTTTCAAGCAGGTCTTTCAGATTAAAATTATCCTTTGCACTAATAATTGCATTTCTAACAGAGGAGTTACCAAGGTATGGTGCCGATGTTTGTGCAAACGGATACTTCATTAATACCTCAGTCAGAACTACACGAGTTTCTTTGGTAAAGAGACCAGTTGCCTCTAATCCAAAGGTTCTTTGAAATCTCAGTAAAGCATTTTCGGTCATTATTCCATAATAACCAGTCGTCAGTGCTTCTGGATAGATAGCAGGGTCAGAGGCCAAAACTTGTTGAAGCAAGAGAACTGAATCGTTTTCGTACCCTAGCCCCACAAACTCTTTGAACACTTCAATGTCAATTCCTAGGGACAAATCAAGTTTCGCCTGCAATAAATCAACCATCTGTGTAAGCTCACGAATTTTTTCAATCAGGATAAGATTTTTGGCTTCGCGTTCAAGACGAGCTTTATCTATAGCCGCCTGTTCAGCAGCAGTTGGGACGTATTCATATTGCGGTTCTGTCTGAGCATTAACAGTTCCAAAACTAGTAACAAAGAGACAGATAATTATTGCTGGGAGTACTTTTTTCATAAAAGAGATTTTAAGTGAATTTTATGGCTTTCTTAATAATGCAAAGGAGAAAACTCCATACCTCAATAATATCATGTCCTATAAATCCATAACTAACCCTTTTACACAAAAACTCCCTTTTGTAAGGGAGTTTTTTGTCGAATTCGTCTTTATTACAAAAGGTTATTCTCTGCTTTTTTTAAGTCGCTAAGCGCCTTTTCAGCAATTTGTTCTGATTTTACAGCACTATCATAAGCCTTCCTGAATTCTAAATCCTCGTAATCATCTTCCGCATCTTCCAGTTCGTCTTTTGCATCATCTAAAGCATCATCTACTTCCTCAACCGCGGATGAGTCATCGTCTAAGTCAGTATCGTCAATGGCATCATCGAGTTCTTCTATTGCTGCTTTAGCATCATTAATTGCACGCAAAGCAGTTGATGACGCAATAGTTTCATCATCTTCTAACAATTCTTCAATCGCTTGCTTAGCAATTTTATCTGCTTCAACCGCATTTTCATAAGCTGAGTCAAAGTCATCGTCCTTAAAGTCTTCCTGAGCATCATCATATTCGTCTCTTGCATCTTCCAACTCATCTTTCGCGTCTTCAATAGCCCTAGCGTCTGAAGATTCAGCTATGGCCGCTTTAAGTGAAATTATTGATGAATAAGCTTTTTTGATTGAGGTCTTTGCCTCAACTTCGCCTATGTTATTACTATCATCTTCGTCATTATCCTCGTCATCATCTTCTCTTTCGTCTTCATCTTCATCATCTTCGTCTTCTCTTTCATCCTCATCCTCATCTTCGTCGTCGTCATCATCATCGTCATCACTATCCTTGCAAAGTGGTCCAGCTGCTTTTTTATCATCACAGTCTAATTCCCACTTTCCATCTCGCTCTCGCATTCGGTCTTTAATTTTTTTATCTATACCCGGAGCTCGTAGCAGTCCTGGAGGAAATTTTCCATTAGTTCTTTCCTTGAAATATTCCTGCATCAATTTCTTTGTCTCCGCATCGACAACACCTGTCTCTGCTAGGTCATGTCTTTTTTGAAACTTCTTTACTGCATCTTTGGTCAGTGGACCATAGTAGCCACTAGCCAAACCCTTTGGATAAATCTCTGGATCAGTCGCTAGTAATTCTTGAATCTTTCTAATATCGTCATTAGTCATCCCCTCCTTTAGACCGTCGCGAATTTCTTCACTAATATCACCCTTAAGCTCTGCAAGTTGTTTTTGAAGAGCTTCTACTTGCTTCATTAAAGTTTGAAGCAATTCAAGCATCCCCGAAACACTACTTGAAGTTGTTTCAGCACGAGCAGAAGTTGGAACAACTGCTACTGTTACTAGTGCAACAAAAAATAATCCTGTTAAATATTTCTTCATTTAGATAATAGTTAAATAATAAATAATCGCCGGCGCATTATTTAAGCCAACGTCCTATTATAACTTTTTCTGAACAGATAACACTACCGATACCACTACTTCTCCAACTGATACAACACTCTAGCCAAACGAATAAGTAAATAATCGTATTTTTCGCCAGTCGCTTCATATATAGGTCGCAGTTTCTCAATTCCACATTCTTTAATTGCTGAATATATATCGGTTTTAACCTTTTTGTTCCAACCAGCTTCTTTTTCAATAATTGGTTTTAACTCATCAAAAGTAATCTCTTTGTTTTCGATCATGGTTTCAATATGCCCAATAATAGTTGAAACTGTAAAATCACGGGCTTTGGCCACCGCTTCAATACAGCCTAGTTCTAGTAGAAGTTTTTTGGTTTCGATTTGGGTACTCTCTTTTTTAATTCTTTCTAGGGGTGACTTTTTTGTCGCCAATGCTTCTTTGGTCGGTATCGCTCCCCCACGCGCTTTAACAAAGCGTTCATGCATGGTTTCTATTTCTTCTTGCTCCATTCCGACAAAAGTTTCCTCAGCTGCATCTGATTCAGACATGAACCGAATATCTTGAGCAATAATTCTTGGATCTACCATGAGAGCATTGGCATTCATCCCAAGTACTTTGAGTCCCGCTAGTGAACGCACTCGCGAGAGCGCTACGTAACCTTGTCCATAAACAAAAGATTTAGAAAGGTCTACCTCGACCGCATCAAGTGACATCCCCTGACTCTTGTGAACAGTAATCGCCCAAGCCAATCTAAGTGGCAATTGCTCAATTGAAGCCATTACTTTTCCCTCCTCTGCCACTTCCCAACTAACCGGCTCAATCGTGATTCTTCTTTTGTCAGCTGTTTCAATAATGGGATTCCCTTCGTAACTATCAAAGCCAACCACTCGAGCCAAAGTGCCGTTAACATAGCCGGCCTCAAAATTGTTTTTGGTACACATCACCATCGCTTCTTCTTTTAAATATAAAATCTCTGGAGAAAGACAATTTCTCATCAATGACTCTTGGAGTATCTTGCTACCACGAGCAGACATCTTATAAGACTTGGAAGCCCCTTTTAATTCAGACAACTTGGCCGAGTTAACAGCATCAACATCAGCATTGTGTGTGTAGAGTCTAGTTGGCTCAATATCGGCATATTCAATATCTACCTGTTCACTAAGTAATGTGTAGTGATCTTCTTCTATTTCACCCTTGCGAATAGAACCAAGTAGACTAAGTAGTAGTTCATCCTCTTGTCTAAACTGCTCAGTGATATAACAAACTAGCGGTCGTAAATTTTCCCACGCTCTAGATTCAAATGCGTAACGCATCATATCGCCCTGCCGAGCAATTGGTGGCAATTGAAAAAAGTCTCCTACACACACTACCTGCATTCCACCAAATGCTTCAGTTGAATTACGAATGGTTCGACAAATAATATCTACCATGTCGAGCATCTTGCCATCGAGCATCGAAATTTCATCGATAATTAAAACACTAGTTTTTTTGATTCGCTTTACTAATCTTTCTTTTGTCACAATCTGATCTAAATCATAGGCATTGAGAGAATCTCTCGCCCCAACTCCACTCCATGAATGAATTGTTAGTCCACCGATGTGAGTAGCCGCAATACCAGTTGAGGCCGTAACAGCAACTGTCAGGCCAGCTGCCTCCAACCAATTTATATATTTATTAATTATGTAAGTTTTTCCAGCTCCGGGTTCTCCTGTTAGAAATACATTGGCTCCAGTTTTCAAAATCGATAAGGCAGTCTCTTGTGTCATAGTTGGGAATAAGCGTAACACATTTTACTTAAGATGCGGTAAAATGTATTTAATGAAAAATAGTTCTTCTGTCTCATTGGCGATTGTGGACCTCGATAACAAGCGAAAAAAGAGTGCTGTTACTAGTATCACCCAAGCTCCTAAAACCAAAAAAACTAAAGCCCCTGCTACCAAGACTAAAGCTGTTAAACATACCCACCAAGAAACCCCTGCAAAAAAGGCTGATTTTTCTTCATCGTCTGTCACCTACTCTAGCAAAACTCACCCACCAATCATCAAGCGAAATCCTCTTGGTCACTTACTAATAGAAAAAATGCTCCGTGAAGCTGGTTTTCGTGGCGGTGTTTCTAGTGATAAAAAAGTTCTCGAAAAATACAGTACTGATGAAAGTATTTTTTCTGTTAAACCTCAAGTAGTTATTCAACCCAAGAACAGACACGATGTTGAAATAGCGACCAAAGTAATTGCTCGAGAAACCAAACGCTTCACTTCCCTATCACTCAC
The DNA here is from genome assembly GCA_041752975.1 of Minisyncoccia bacterium. Lineage (GTDB taxonomy): Bacteria > Patescibacteriota > Minisyncoccia > Phycocordibacterales > UBA918 > OLB19. The sequence goes on from JBGSVK010000039.1 coordinate 5,439, forward strand.
CCCTCGTGCCGCCGGTACCGGACTAAGTGGCGGTTCACTTACCGACTCCATCGTCGTTGATGTTTGTGCTCATCTAAACAAAATTAGTGACGTTATTGTAAAGCGAGACAATATCACTTTTAGTTGCGAGCCCGGAGCCATGTGGCGTGATGTCGAAAAGAAACTTAAACGTCACGGCGCCTACCTTCCTTCATATACATCATCAAAAGATATTTGTTCTATTGGTGGCTCTATTGGAAACAACGCTGCTGGTCCTGACTCACTTCGCTATGGCCACTGTGCGCAGTGGGTTGATTCACTAGATGTAGTCCTAGCCGACGGCAACACCTACACCATAAAACCTCTGACCTATAAAGAATTCAAAACTCTAACCAAACAAAAGACCGAACACGCTAGAATCGCCCGTGAAGTATTTTCTCTAATCGAGAAGAATGAAAAAGAAATCCTTAAAGCCAAACCAAAGACTCAAAAGAACACCGCTGGCTATTCTCTTTGGCATGTAGTTAGTGAAGGAGTGACGGCCTTCAAGAAAGGTAAAGGTCACTTTGACCTCACTCGCCTTATCTGCGGTAGTCAGGGCACAGTTGGAATCATTACTAATATCACCATGCGGGCTATTCCTATCCAACAGAACACCACACTCTTAGTAATACCTATTTTTGATCTTCAAGAAGCCGCTGAAGTGGTAACCAAATCACTTGAATATAATCCAATCAATATTGAAATCTTTGACGCCCTCACTTTTGATTTGGCTCTCAAAAATCCTGACTTCTTCAAGAAAAGACTTTCTGGCATGGACTACTACCGCACCATGTTAAATATGTACGCTACTTACCATGTTCGCTACGGTCGCAAAACTCCTGAGTTTACAATTCTCGTTACTTTAGACAAGGAAACTATCGAAGCTACTCCTAGACACGAAGTGGTAAAAGCAATCAGTACCTCAAAGACCCGAGCTCGAGTAGTCACCAGCAAGATTGAAGCTGAGATGCTTTGGCAAATTCGTCGCGCTAGCTATACTCTTTCTAAATACCAAGACCCCAACAAGCGTCCGGCTGCATTCTTGGAAGACATGACAGTACCACCAGAGAACCTTTCCAAGTTCTTTATTGAAGTCAAAAAACTACTCAAGGAATTTAATGTTACCGCCGCCGTTCATGGACATGGAGGCAATGGTCACTTCCATTTCTATCCCCTGCTAGACTTCACCAACAAGACCACACCAGCCTTAGTTGAGAAAATGTCAGAGAAATTCTTTACTACTGCTATAAAATACAAAGGTAATATCTGCGGTGAACACAATGACGGCATCATTCGCACCCCTCACCTCAATAAACTCTTTAGTAAAAGTATCCTAGAACTCTTCAAACAAACCGAACATATTTTTGACCCAGACGACATCTTCAACCCTGGCAAAAAGGTCAACCCACGCTTCGACATCAAGACCACCATGCGTACCACCAACTAAGGCTTTTTACCCCCTTCACGAAACCGTTTTTTTCTGCTATAAATATCCCACTTGTTTTGGCCAATTTGGCTGGGTAAGTAAAAGACCAAGGAACCACACAAAATAAATGGCCCTATCGTCTAGTGGTTAGGACACAAGGTTTTCATCCTTGAAGCCGGAGTTCGATTCTCCGTAGGGTCACCAAAGAGAGAGCTGGTTCGAGCGCTCGAGAAGCATCGAAACTAGCAAACAAAAAACAGCTTCATTATGAAGCTGTTTTTTGTATTTGTTCTAAAAGTTATTTTAGTCTGCGATAATAACTAGATAGTCAGACCGTAATTGCTCTTGCTCAGACAATGAACCAACTGATGGTGTGCCTTGATTGTTACCAGCATAGAACACATCATCCAATGTCACACGATAGTTCCCTGTGACTGATGGATCAAGCATAATTGTGATATTGACGTTCTCGGTGTTTCCTTCGTCAATACTAAATACGTCGTTCATATCTTCATCTGCTGTTGATGTAACCACTGCACTTTTTGTAGCAGTAAATCCATCTGGTCCTTCAATGCTATATACAAAACCGATACTGCCAGATTCACCAATCAATGAAGAAACATAGAAGTCGTCTTCTATTGCCGTTACTTCAAGTTCAAAGTTAAATTCACCAATCGTGTCATTTTCACCGAGAGTATTAACGTCAAAATTGTAATCAGTAATAATTAAACCAGGAGGAGTGATTGAATGTGTATCACCTAATGCGAGACCGAAATAATCGAGAGCTGGATTTAGGTCGTCATAGCCTTCAGATTCCCATAGACCACGAGTTTCTTCGTCTACTTGTACTGAGACCGCTTGGAAACGAGGATATGCTCCCTCTTGTGGTGCAAAGACTACTTCGACACCTACCTCTACCTCTTCATCGTCATTAAGCTCAACTTCATTATCCAAATCAAAGATATACCAAGCATAGGAACCGTCTGTTCCAATTTCTGAAAGACCACTTGTGAGTAGCCCGTACGGCTCAGCTTCGTAATACTGACCTTCAATTACGAGACGTACATCATCTACTACATCAGCAATCTCCTCGTCTGGCACATCAACTCTTACCACTGCCTTGTTTACTGCAACCTCTCCTCCCTCAGCCTCGACATTAAATGAAAGTAGGGTGTAGTAGTCACTATATGTATCAGTTTCTACCGTTAGCGTTGTTGCATCAGGATTATTATCAGACAGCCCGAAAGTAAGAGTTGCATCATATGCGTCAGTGCTAGTTGCAGTAGCTGGGTCTTCAGCTGTAAGAGCTAAAATCTCTGGTGTGAGTGGCACTAAGACATCCGTTGCATCAATCGCTTCTTCGCCACAAGCTGTTTTATTCAGCACATACTGACTGAAACGAGTTTCGAGTATACGAACATGCTGTAGTGCGTAATAAAGTCGGTAGTCTGGAATATGAGTAAAGAACTCATTACCTGTAGCGATGTAGTTGTTTGTGTACGCTACCAAGTAGTTATAAAGCTCTTTAGTTGTATCAGGTGCCCAACCAGCATATACAGGTTGATTCGTTTGTTGTGTGTAGTATGCAAGTTTTGTTTCTCCAGGTACGATTCTTAAATCTGCTGCCAATCTACAGGCAGTTTCTTTAGCTTCAGCAGCGGCTCGACTTGAACTAGAACCACCTCCGCCTCCACCACCTCCTCGACGCTTCTTTGGTGTTTCTGATTGTTCTGTACTGGTAGCAGTAGAAACTCCAAGCACCAGAGGAGCTCCTGTAACTCCCTTAAGAGCCAACTGTTGCTGGAGCTGGGTGATGTATGTACGTAAGAGTGAAATCAATTGCAACATCAGTTCCTGACGCTGGTTTACCTGTGCTTGTTCATTAATAATGTTAGTTGGTGTAGTGGTCGAGGCAAACGAAAATGCTGGCACCAACAGCATAACCATTAATAGCCCCACAATTGACTTTTTCATGATTGTATAGTGCCATAAAAAACTCCCTCGCACAATAGTTTCAACTTTTGTTGAATCTAAGCTATTTTGCATAATTCTGGGTGTATACTCTCTAATAAATATGCAGGATAAATTTAATAATAAATGGTATTACCTGCTAGCACTTGCGATGTTGTTGCTAACATTTCTCGATTGGGACTATGGTTTCTATCAAATTTTGCGTTGGGTAGTATCAGGCACTGCTATCTATATTGCTTACCAAAATTATCTTCAGCAAAAAACTCATTGGGTATGGACATTTGGAATAATTGCAATTCTTTTTAATCCGATTGGCCCAATTCACCTTGAACGTGAAATATGGGCCTTCATTGATGTTGTTGTAGCTGTTATATATCTAATTGCTTTTAATAAGGACGGCAATAGAGGTTAATCTCATTATAATAATTGATATATGTTAAATTTCTCAACAAAAGAAAAGCGGGACATGGACGAGAAGCTCTATTCCATAGTTGTAGAAGAGTTAGAGAACGGAACTATTAATAAAGCTCTTTGGGCAAAGGCTTTGGCTGATTCTGATAGTGATAAAGACAAAACTCAAGCTTTGTATATTAAGTTAAGAGTACAGAAATTGTACGACGAGATGAATTTTGAAAAGGAACAACGTGTCGCCACTGAAAGAGCAAAAGCAGTAGTCGAGAATAAAAAAGTAAAAGTTGAAAAAACTATTGAAACACTTTCTACGACTACACAAAAACTAATTTCAATGTTTCGTTGGCTAACAGGACTTATGCTAGTTTTAGGAATTATCGGCTTGTTCTTAGCATATATTACCGCTTCTGTTAGCGATGACTGGAGTTGGCAAGTTATCTTTTTCTCAGGCATAGCTTTCACAGTATTTGGTAGCTATTTATCCTATCAGTGCTTCAAGATAACTAAAGTTACTGATCAAAAACAGTTGCGAAAGAAATTGAACTTATTTTTCCTCATCTTGATTCCTTTTTCAGCTATCGGCACAATCATTGGGTTAGTCATGCCTCTAATAGCACTCATATTGTTCATAAATTGCATTTCATTAATTATTAATGCTGTGAAATACAATAATGCTTTTGCCTATGCTATGAGAAACAATCTCGTGGAGTAGAGTACCTAATTAAACACTTTTTTCGGGATACTTCTTTTTGAATTCCCTATCTTGAAAAGCATTTATTTTATCTGAAACAGCTTTTAATAATTCATACTCTTTGATGTACGCCAGATTTCCTTTCTTAATTTCTTCTCCTAGATAGTGAGCTGGATTTAATTTAACAGCGAATGGACCAACTACAAAATAGTTTACAGCCAAAATAACAGCCTGAACGGTCAGTCCTTTAAACCACAGCAGTGGAGATAGTATAAATGCGGAAATCTGAATAATTGCCAACATTCTAGAAATATCCTGTGAGCCAAAATTATATCGAAAGAACGCGTAGTATTTTGTAAATATCTTCGACTCCTCTTCATTGAGATTTAGTTCAACAATTGGCTTAGTTTTAATCAAAGTAGGTGCAATAGCCATTAATTGTATAAGGAAATAAAGAACTAGGATGATACTTGAACAAACAAGTGGAAACCAGAATGACAATATTATGAGCGGGATGAGTAAGATAATTAATAAAAAAGAAAACATAGAATATTTAGTTGTGTGCGGGTAATACTTCTTTTACGATTTTTTCTTGTGCTGATTCAATCAAATCAGCCTTGCCGTATATTTTCACAAATGAGTTGATACTAGGAACAAATAACCGAAACGGCCCTGAGTAATCGGCTTTATTCTTTCCGTTCCAAATATCTGTTTCGCCGACATCAATTACCCATACCGACTCATTTTTAGTCATTAAATGAAAAACCTCGTCTGGATGCTTTGCGGCAACTTTCCAAAACGAAAGGTTTCCTTTCATAATCGACCATGCAATAAAACCTACTATCCCTATTCCAATAAAAATTGCAGTTTCCATAATTATATTTTTAAAGTCAGTGTGATTGAATTGTGATTTTGCAATCCATTAAAATTAACTCACTAATTATACACTCCAACACCGACCTCTGTTCTAGTATTGTTCCCTCAGTAAGCACGAACTTCGCATAATCTCGGAGGTCAATTGATTCAATGGCTTCAGACTTTTTCTTGCCTAAGAACATCGCTTGAAGCTTCTTAAATTTTTGTATCTCTGCATTTAACTTCAGTGATAGTTTTACATTATCTAGGCCAATGTTATCGAGCATTTTCACCAACGCTTGAATTAAGTCGGTCTCATTTATAGCGGGATTTTTGCAACTCCTGTCTTTAGCCTTTGTGCAACGATAGTAAACATGGCGGTTCACCCCTCCTGCTTTGAGCTTCTTAAATTTCTCATCAGCGGTAATGCCTGAACCACACACTCCACACTTCATAATGCGAGTAAAAGCAAACTCTTTGCCTTGAGATTTGATTACTTGTGACTTAATTGAATTTCTAGTCTCATCAAATAACTCCTTGGTAATAATCGGTGTATGTATGCCCTCATACCAA
>JBGSVK010000040.1:0-11066 GCA_041752975.1 Minisyncoccia bacterium
ACGTTCGACAGCAGTGTGGTACTGACCGATTAAAACTTTGATATGCAAAAAAACGCTTTTCTTGGTACACAAACATCAAAAACACTATTGGCGACAAACCTAATCTTGCTCGTTGTATATTTCTATATTATTTGTTTTTGGTTTACGGTTGAAAGCTACCTAGCATTTGGCTTGCTTATGCTCGGACAGGTGTACTTTTTTTGGCAGGGTATTACCTATCTGCACACTGTCTACAATACAAAAATTACTCTAAAACGCCTGCCGAGTCAGTTTCAGCCCACCGTTGATATTTTTGTGACAGTGTGTGGTGAACCGGTTACGCTAGTTCGACAGACAATCCTTGCCGCCAAAAAAATCCGTTATCCACACAAAAATATTTTTATTCTTAATGATGGCCTGGTGGCAAGGAAAGATAATTGGCAAGAGATTGAAAAACTAGCTCTGCAAACCGGCGTCACTTGCTTTACGCGCACAGTCCCTGGCGGCGCAAAAGCAGGGAACATAAATTTTGCACTTCGCCATACCACGTCCCCATTCTTTCTTATCCTTGATGCTGACCATGTGCCCAAGTCCACAATCTTGAGTTACTTACTAGCACCATTTATTGACGAACGAGTCGGTTTTGTACAGTCACCCCAGTACTATAAAAACTTTGCCGTAAATCGATTGACCAGGTCGGCTTGGGAACAGCAACAATTATTTTTTGGAACAATTAGTTGTGGTAAACACCGGCTTAACGCTACGACGCTTAGTGGTACTAATATGGTTATTCGCCGCAGTGCAATTGAAGCCGTAGGTGGAATGCGTGAGGACAATATAGCTGAGGATTTTTTAACTGGCATGATGATGCATGCAGCGGGTTGGCGTTCATACTATGTTCCAATTATCTTGGCAGAAGGCTTGTCACCAGAAGATTTTTTAACCTACTATAAGCAACAACTACGTTGGGCTAAGGGTAGTCTCGAGCTGTTGTTTAAATTTAATCCTTTCTTTAATGCAGGTTTATCGTGGTCACAACGTATTAGCTACGTGAGTTCAGCTACCTACTATCTCCAAGGATTGGTGATAGTTGCTAATGCGTTATTGCCCATCCTTTTTCTATTCACTGGGTTAGCCCCTTTTACGACTGACACCTTGGTGCTGGTCGCGGTGTTTTTACCATTCATTTTTGTTACTGTATTCAACCTTCAATTTTCTAGCAATTATACCTACACGTACCGTGCGCTCGCATTGTCGCTGGCATCGTTTTGGATTCATTTGGTGGCCCTCTATGAAACAGTTGTCGGTCGAGAGCGAGGGTTTGATGTGAGTTCAAAGACTCAAATTGCTGGTAATTTCCCCTTGTTGGTGTTACCACACCTCTTGTATTTTGCGTTGTACGTGTCGGGCATAGCGTACGCCCTCTTCACTGAGGGTGCAACACCGTCGGTCGTTACAAACGTAACGTGGGCAACCTTCTACGTAATAATTTTTGGCAGTATTGTTAAAATTGCCATCCCGCACCCGGCACACTATCTTTCTGCTGTCGGACAGAGTGTCGTGAGACTCTTTAGACTCAAACCGCAACCAAACCAAAGTTAGCCTACCATCACTTATTACTATGCTTACTCGAACAAACATAATTCACATCCTGATTGCTCAGTTGTTTGTGGTCACGCTATTCTTTTGGGGTTATTCACAACTCTCACTCAGACTTGATGAATCACAAAGCTTGTGGCAGACCAGTCACACTGTTTCGCAACTACTTACTTCATTGTCCCAAAATGTCCACGTGCCTCTATACCACCTGACGGTTCATTACTGGCAATCGCTTTTTGGTAATGACATCATCGTTGGCCGTGCTTTGTCTTTAATCTTTCTTCTCCTTACTATCCCTGTGGCGTTTGTACAGTTACGGGATATATACAGTGAACGAACTGCCTATACCTTTACGTTACTACTCACACTCTCTCCGTTTATCCATTGGTTTACCAGCGAAATTCGCATGTACACCATGCTGATGTTTTTAACTATTTTATCCCAAACGACCTTTCTAAAGCTTCGGCAAGACCCCAACAAGCTACGGTGGGTACTGTACACAGTGGTGGCGATTCTCGGTGTCTACACACACTACTTTTTCAATCTCGTACTCTTGTCACAAATACTATTTTACCTAGCAACTGCCCGAATCTACTTTCAGCGTGAACACCTCTATGGCTTTATGCTATCCGGCCTCGCTACCGCTATGGCATTCTTCCCTTGGATTTATAAAGTCTTAAGTGCTGAGGATGGCTTGGGTAATGACCCAAGTCTGCTTGGGCCAACCAGTATCGATTTTTTTAATGCATTTTCACACTTTATTTTCGGCTTTCAGATTGATAGTGTGAACAGTTTAATTCTCTCTCTATGGCCACTTATTTTTATACTGCTGTTGCTGAGTATTCGACCGCGGGCAAGTATTTCACCGGAAACTCGCTATTTTATCCTAGCGGCTTTTCTCCCGCTCGTGGTTGCGTTTATTGCTAGCTACATTATTCAACCGCTGTTTTTGAGCCGGTATTTGATCGTTGCCTTACCAGCGCTATATATTTTAATTACTCAGTCACTGCAAATATTTCCGGACCTTTTCCGACAAAAAGTAGTGGCGGTTTTATGTATGGCACTTTTTGTGGCAAGTGCAGTGCAATTAAATGGTGTTGATACACCAGTTAAGGAGGAGTTTGCCTCCGTGTCGGCAATTTTAAATGCCGAAACGACAGAACGTGACTTGATTTTCCTCAGTGCCTCTTTCGTGGTGTATCCTATTAACTACTACTATCATGGACCGGCCAGAATTACGACGCTGCCAAAATGGAATCGGTACAGTGGGGAAGAGCTCCCCGGTAGTTTGGACCGTTCCCAGGTGCGATCTCACGTCACAGCTGAAAGTACCCATAAGGATAAATTATACGTAGTATATGCCTACGACCAAGGGTATGAGGACACTGTCGAATCATATTTTTCCGACAACTTTACATTATTGAGCGAACGATCATTTGCCACTGGTATGAAGCTGCAGGTTTACCAAGATAAGTCTGAACAAGGGGTTGATAGTTAGGTATCGCAGCAACTTAACAATCGTAATTTAATTTTAAACAAAATTACTAGCATCCACATGTGTGGATGCTAGTTCAAGTGTGAAGAAATACTAACTCTAGCGCTAACTTACTTTGAACAAAACCACCACGAGAGCTTAGTCGAGGCGAAGTCTCGTTTTGTGACCCTCTGTAGTGCGAATTGGAACCAGATTTTAGAAACTATCTACAGCCGAGACGATATGGCCTTCACATAGACCCCATTTAATTCATGATCGTTATTTTTTATAATCACTAACTCACCTGCACTGGCCATTGCTAGTTGCTTAGTCCGTCTCGGGAGCTTTATTCCTTCTTTGTCACCAACAAAAAAATATTTTTCTTTAGCAATAGAAATACCATACTCTGAATTCTTAAGGCTCTGTACAGTGTTTGCACTAAAGTGTTTTACGTATTGTGCATCAGATTTTGGTATATCAATATTAAGTAAAGGGGATATTGAACAAAAATATGCTTTATTGAAAGTAACCTTAGTTGAAATAGCATATGCAATAAGTGCACCAGTTGAAAATCCTAGAATAGCTCGTGAAGGTTGATTGTCTGCTACGATAGCTTTAGCTGCATTTTTAACTAATTCTTTAAAATTCAAATTTTGAATTTGAAGATCTAGTATTTCAACGTCGTAACCTAAGGTCTTCGCTGCTTCTATAATTGGACGATAGCCCTGGTTTGAGACAGTTTCTTCGTAGGCTGGAATAATATAAAGCTTCATACACTCAATTATAATATAGAAAAGGTGTTAGGGATTGCTCCCCGACACCGGTTTGGAGCGGCTCACGCCGTGGCCATGACCTTCGACAGGTCGAATTCGCCCTGCTTCACGCCACGGATGAACGCATCTAAAAAAGCAACCCGCAAAGCGAACCTTACGGGTGCTTTGCGGGTCTATGTCTCCAGGGGGAGTCGGAAGGACAAGTCCTGCCACATCACCCGGGTGTTGGTTATAATGCTCGTGATGATCCTGCGGACATACTCAGGGTCATGTGGCCAAAGCGTTTTGTAGACATGCTCGGCGACCTCGATGCCTGTCCGAGTAATATCGTCTTCGGGAAACTCTGGATCGAGCTCCCTGATCTTTCCTGGTCTCCAGCTGAAGCTACCTGAGTCGATGGACAGAGCTTCAAGGTGAAGCTCGGCAACGGTTTTTGGCCTCATGGTCGACTGCTGTTGGCCAAAGCTGATGCGTGCCAACAATGATTCATAGGGATTCACCATTTCTCTCCTTTACTACTTCTTTTATAACAATACGTATTAAAATTAATTTTGTCAATATCCTGTGAGCCTTCTCGAGATGCGACCAAAGAAATTCATTGCCCAGTAAGGCTTTCATGGCTATTCCGTAAAAACCACCAACGACGCTTCTCGAGAGAAGATTACGGCTCAATTCCTTGGTCCCAATCCTTACCTGTATCAGCTGTAAAGTTCTCTACGACGTTCTCATATTTCTCAGCGGCTAGGACTTGGACGATTCTGTCTAAGGCCCACGTCTTATGATGTTCGCCATCTACACCCATTGCGTATACAGCGGTATTTATAGCTTGCTCAATGCGATCTATGAGGATTTGCTCTTGTGATTTTTCCATAAAATAAGTTTAGCAAAAAGTGACAAAAGTGACACTTTTTACCAAAATACCTCTATTTGACAGTCATCATCAATAGTCGTACTGTTTGAACAGTATGCATTCCAGTATTGCTTCAAAAGTTCAAATTTATAATGTTTATGAGTTCAACAAATCTTTTTCAAGATACAGTTAAAAAACTGCCAGAAGGCGGATTTTTGCATGTGATCAATATCGAAGAGATTACTCCAGAGCTTAAAAATCTTATTGATGAAAATTTACCTAAAATCCATTCTGCTTCAGAATATAATTTAGAACGAACTAAGAAGATTCTGAGAGACGTATTTAAAGCAAACGTAAAGCCCTACAATATCTCAGATGTGAAGATGGGAGCCATCGCTGAATTTTTTGTACATTTATACTTTTCAAATCTAGGCTTTCAGCAGGAGTGTTTATTTCAAAATCTAGAAGATCAGCATTCTATCAAAAAAGGTCACGACGGATATTATTCATATGAGGATGAGGCTTGGATTATGGAGAGTAAGTCCACTGCCACCAAGACTGAGCACCAAGATAATATCGATTTGGCTTACAGTGACCTCAAGGCAAAAATTTCAGGTAAAAATAAAACAGACGATGGAAGAGTAATCTCTCCATGGGATAATGCCTTAAATCATGCTCTTCGAGTAAAGAGTAGTAATAAAATCGTGGACGAAATCAAGAGTCTTTCAAATGACTTTATTGATGGTAAATACCATGAAATTAATGATTTTAATATTATTCCCGCTTCAACAGTATTTTTAAACGGAGTTTGGCAACAACTCAACCCTGACGAGATCTTCCAAAAGATTAGTGAATGCATGAAAGGTAGGAAGTTCAAAAAAATAAACGTGATATGTGTTACTAAGCGAACTACACATCTCTTTCTTGATTACCTAAATACATAGTATGCAAACAGAAGTTCAAAGACAGCTTACGGCTATTGGTAAAAAGACTTATTTTAAAGAAGTTATCGAAAAGTTAACTCTAAATAGGGAGCTTAGCCATGAGGAGTCCACTTATATTTTATCAGCAGCGGTTCTGTTTATTCGTGAGTACGAGGCAGATAAAAATTTAGTCAGTTACGCTGATTTAGCCTACTATATTTTTCTAAAATACTCAGTTAACACGGGTGACTATCGGCCATTGTATGATTTTGCACTGAACTTCGGGTTCTACCCGATTGTCAAAACAATCCTCTCAAATGACTTATTGGGGCACCTCAGTATGAGTGATTATGCTGTAGAGTCATTATTGGATAACTATGCTCATCCATTCCTAAAATACATAGAGACACTGAGTCAGTCACAGGAAAGAAAAAGTTTTATCAACGATTTTTCTTTTGAAAAAAGCTTCATAGCACCGACTTCGTTTGGTAAGAGCACAACAATTCTCGAATACTTGAATAGCTTTGATTATAAAAATGCAAAGGTTGCCATTATTGTGCCGACAAAATCTCTCTTGGTACAAACATATCAAATGATTAAGAACGGTAATCAATTTAACACCAGCATAATCATTCATGATGATATGTACGATGGGAAGAGTAAATTTATTGGAGTATTTACACAAGAACGAGCACTTCGAATGCTCAAGAAGGGTGTAATATTTGACGTAATTATACTTGATGAAGCTCATTTGATTTTTGAAAACGACAGAGGGGTTCTAATATCAAGACTCATAAATCAAAATGGCCAACAAAACAGAGATCAAAAAATTGCTTACCTCTCACCACTTATAAAAGATAGTGAGAATCTGAAAGTTAATTCCACTCAAAACATAACTCAACACCACGTTCTCTTTAATCTAAAAGAACCTGAATTTTTCGAGTACAAGGTTCCCACGAAAGAGGTCTATAAGTACAATAGGTTTGTAAATCAGTACTATGTAATTGAGCAAGGTGTTGACGATTCATACTTGGACTACATAAGAAGAAACGGCAAAGACAAAAATCTAATTTTTGAAAACAATCCTCATAAAATTGAGCTTCTTTCTAAAAATCTGTGCGAAATACTACCTGAACCAACTGAAGAATTACTGGGACAAATAGCAGACTTAAAAGATGTACTTAGAGACAAGGTTCATGAGGATTACTTTGCAATTAACTATCTTAACCGAGGGGTAATTTATCTTCATGGACAGCTCCCAAATCTTATAAAGGAATATCTGGAGGAAAAATATAAAACTGTACCAGCATTAAAATATCTTGTAGCAAACACTGTAATTCTTGAGGGAATGAACTTTCCTACGGACACACTCTTTATTTGTGGAAGTGCCAGATCTATTTCTAATGGAAAATCGCTACTTAACTTGGTAGGTAGAGTTAATCGTCTTAATAAAATTTTTAATGGTTACAAAACAGAGAATCTTAAAGAACTTTTGCCTCAAGTACATATAATAAGTGACAAAGAAAAAGGACATGATTCTAAGTTTAAATATTTAAGGAGTAGAGTGTTTGATGATCTAATTAAAAACCCAATACTTGAGTCATTTGATATTGATAAGGTAGGTCCAAGTAAGTCTCAAACTGAGGCCAGGGAACGCTTTATTGAAAGAACAAAGAAAGTACAACAATATGAAAAATTTCTTTACACTGAACCTAATGATGAAAAAGATGTCATAAAGAAATACTTTATTGAAAATGGTATAAGCAACTACTACTTTGAAATTGACTCACTTGTAGATTTCTTTGAAAAAGGAAAAAATGCAATTCAGCAGAACGGTCAAGTGTGGAGAGGATTAACAATGATGCAAAAGATTGCAAAGATTTTTATTAATGACACAAATAATGTCTACGACTACGAGTTTAGGCGTATCAAGAATGAACCTGCGCAAAAATATTACGACGGGTATTTTCAAGTTGCAATGGTTAGAAGCCTAAAAGAAAATATCAAATGGCAAGTTGATCACTTTAAAGATGTTGTAAATAATCCATCGTTTCCACAAAAAAAGGTATATATTGGTGAATCTTATGCAGATACTGCGTGGGTCTCAGAAGATAATGTTGAATCTAAACGAAAGGTTTTTATTCGTTTGGACAATAAAAATCAGCAGGAGCTAGTCAATATCGCAATTGTGAAATTGCAAATTGAGGAAAACTTTGCTGGTTTTACTTTAAATAAATTTATCCGTGCCTTATACGACTTTGAACTGATTTCTGAAGATGACTTCAACTTATATACGTATGGTACAAAAGATTTAGAAAAAATTGAGCTTCAGAAGCAGGGTTTGAGTCTTAATCTGATTGGTAGATTAAGTGATGACGAGCAATTGAAAAACATAACAAAAGACCAACATGGTAACTTATCAGGTAACGATGAATTCAATAGTTTTTTGAATAAAATTGATGATTTTTACCGATTCGAGATTAAGAGATATATAGCATAATATAAGCCAATCCTTGAAATAAGGATTGATTTAGTTACCTCCATGCTGTTCGTTTAGAAAAGTGATAAACAATTGTATAATTGATACAAATGTCATTAATATCAACGAGGCAAATAGATGATCTCAGAATTTTGGCATCTAGTGAGCTAAATCAGGAGATGAGGTCTGATTTAGGTCAATTCATGACGCCATCCTCTGTGGCTGACTTCATGACTGACCAGTTTAAAAATTGGTCAGGAGATATTAAGTTGCTTGATCCAGGAGCTGGAATAGGCTCATTAACCGAATCTTTTGTCAGGAAAAGTGCCACAGAGAAATTGGTTAAAAAGATTCATATATCAGTTTTCGAGATTGATAAGGTACTTTTGGGATACTTGGAAGATAATCTGACTAAACTCAAAGAAACAAGTAAACAAAAATTATCCCACGAAGTATTTAGTACTGATTTCATCTTTGAGGGAGCGAAGTGCAATAATGAATCATACGGATTTACACATATTATTTTAAATCCTCCATATAAAAAAATTCCCGCAAACTCTAAACATAGAAGTGCTCTTAAAGAGATTGGGATTGAGGCTCCAAATCTATATGTTGCATTTTTAGCTCTATCAATTCACTTAGCAAAAGACGGTGCCGAAATAGTTGCAATTATTCCAAGAAGTTTCTGCAATGGTCTATATTTTCGACCGTTCAGAGAATGGTTATTTAGACAAGTCGCCATAAACAGCATTCATGTTTTTGAAAGTCGCAAGAATGCTTTTAAAGACGACGAAGTTTTACAAGAGAATGTAATCATCAGGTTAACTAAAGGACAAAAGCAAGAGCAAGTTAAAATCTCTGAATCAGCCGATTCCACTTTTAGTGATTATCGTGAACGATATGCTGATTTTGAAGAAGTTGTTCATAAGGAAGATACCGAGCAATATATTCGCATTCCTGATTTGATTGCCCTAGATACAAATTTCCTTTCCCACACACTAGAAGATTTAGGTATAAATGTTTCTACTGGTCCAATCGTCGATTTTAGAACAAAAGAGTATTGGGCACTAGAAGATCAGAGTGAGATTGCCCCGTTACTATATCCGCACCACTTTAATGGTGGCGAAATAAAGTGGCCAAGAGAGCATAAAAAACCCAACGCTATATTTGTAAATGCTAATACAAAGAAATTGTTAATGCCCCGTGGATGGTATGTTTTAGTAAAGCGTTTTTCCTCAAAGGAGGAGCCACGCAGGGTTGTAGCAAATGTAATAAATCCAGAGGTCTATCCTCATGAATTTTATGGGTTTGAAAACCACCTCAATGTTCTGCATGTTAATAAGCAAGGTTTCAGTAAAGACTTAGCTTGCGGTCTTTCGGTGTTTCTAAACACAACCATGCTTGATAAGTATTTCAGGACATTTAGTGGTCATACACAAGTAAATGCGACAGATTTGCGAACCATGCGTTTTCCAAGCCCAGATACTTTAACCAAGTTTGGACAATGGGCTCAGACACAGGATAGTTTGACTCAGCAAGCAATAGATGGTTTCATTGGACAATATGTCCAAGTCGAAGCAGGAGCAAAAAATCACTCAGTCACTAGAAATTCTTAGTGATTTTGGCATGCCCCGTGCACAGTTGAATGAACGTTCAGCCCTTACGCTACTGGCACTCTTGAATGTAACATCAGAGACTGACTGGTCGGAAGCGAGTGCTCCCCTCATTGGCATTACTCCAGTGATGACTTGGGTAAGAGATCACTACGGGAAGGAGTATGCTCCAAACACTCGCGAAACTTTTCGACGTCAAACCATGCATCAGTTTATGGAAGCAGGTATAGTTGCGTATAATCCAGATGATCCTAAACGTCCAGTTAATAGTCCCGCAGCTGTGTATCAAATTGATCCAGAGTGCTTAATTTTACTTAAGACTTATGGTACTGCTAAATACAAGAAGAATCTTCAGGAGTATCTACTAACAAAAGGTGGTTTAGCTGAAAAGTATTTAAAAGTGCGTGAGATGAATAAGGTCCCACTTCAACTTAAAGACGGACAGAGTATTCTTTTGAGTTCAGGTGAACATAGTGAGCTTATTCGTGACATCTGGGAAGATTTCGGCTCTAGGTTTACACCCAATGGACAACTTGTTTATGTCGGTGACACAGGCAAAAAGCATGGTTATTTTGACATGGATTTACTGAAAAAACTTGGAGTAGAGCTTGATGACCACGGAAAGATGCCAGATGTAATCATTTACTACCCAGAAAAAAATTGGCTTATCTTAGCTGAATCTGTAACAAGCCATGGGCCTGTTGATGCTAAACGTTATGCTGAGCTCACAGAATTATTTAAGGACTCTTCTGCAGAACTGGTTTTTATTTCTGCTTTTCCAAACAAAAAAATATTTGGTAAGTATCAAGAAGTAATATCGTGGGGCACTACTGTTTGGATTTCTAATAATCCTAGTCATGTGATTGCTTTCAGTGATAGTCATTTTTAATTAAAATGGATTACGACTCATTAATTAGAAACTGGCACTTGAAAGCTTCTGATGAAGACTACTTTTCGAAGTTTATGTTTGAGTATTTGGCATACATAGCCTTTCTTAGAAAAAAGAAATTTCGAAATGTAAATGGTACTGAGCAAAGAGTTATACAGATGTTGAAAGCAGATACAACATTGCGAGATTTGTACTTAGGTCGAATTGTGCCTCGTTCAGAACTGAGAAAATCATGGAAAATAATTAAAGATGAACTTGCAGGTAGCCCACTAGGAGATGTTAGTGGCGGACAAGACATTCCTGACGAAGTTAGATGGTGGAACTGTACACACACTGAAATGAATCAAAGAACTGCACAAGAAGAACGTAAACCTGTGGGAGTTATTCATTCTTACAACGATTGGGAAAATATGATTCAGTTCTGGACCGCTATTCGTCATAACATGTTTCATGGGGGTAAAGATCCACAAAACAACAGAGACAAGTT
>JBGSVK010000041.1:0-6055 GCA_041752975.1 Minisyncoccia bacterium
CAACTGGTATCGCCTTAATATTGTGCTTAAGTGAAAGTTGGGCTACTCGTTCTTGATCAGTATGAGGTCTAACAATAACTAAATTTGGTCTAACAAATTTAGTAAGATCTTCACTACTTTCTAAACTAAACAATTCCTTTAGTGAAATAACTCCCACTAATTCTTTTGCAGCATTAACTATATAAATGTAATTAATGGTATCAAAATCAATTGAACTAAGTCTCAGTAATCTCTCTACCTCACCGGCGGTAGTATTAGCTTCAACTACCGGTACAGCAGAAGTCATCAGTCGACCAGCTGAGTCTTTGGGAAAAATCATAAACAATTATTGGCAAGAAAAGGCCTTCTTACACTCTTCTTTTCCAGCTCCCTCTACCTGCTCACAAAGCTGACAAGGTGACTTTCCTTCAAGAGAAACCCCCTCTTCCCCATAGACATTACCGAACTCCATACCAGTATTCATAAGATCGCTATAATCTTTAAAAATAACGTCAGTTGGCGGAACAAAGATACTTCTATCTACCTCTTTCCATGGTTTGCATTCATAATCAACTGCCACATCTACCGGAACAGCTTCATGTGCCTCTGGAGAATCGTCATTCTTTTTTGAATTTTCTAGCTCGGCCTGAGAAATTTTCATTCCGTATTTATCACCATTAACTATTGTCCAAGTATACATACTTTCAGTATCCATAATCATTGAAGATACAATTTCCTCCTGCATACTCATTACCACAAAATCACCTCGCATCTTACCTTGACTAGTAAAGAATGTTCCAGTGGTCGGCGAATTTGAATTTTCTTCTGAGATATAAGATACGGAACACTCTAAATCTTCTCCTTTCTCTAGTAGAGCAATCATGGTTTCAGTTCCCGAAATCGGTGTTTTTTCAACTTCCTGATTTTGCTCTTCAATATTACTAATTTGATCATTCTGAGAAGTTTTAACATCACTATCTGAGTTTCTCATTAAAAGTGTTACCGCTATTGCGCCTACCACTACAGCTGAAGCAATGCTTATTAAAAGAGTATTTTTCATAGTAAGTAATTGTTTTATAATTAAACCAGTTTAACAAGTAAATTATACTAAATAAACCAAGATATGGTTAATTTTATTTACAGTCTAGATACATTCCTTTGCTTTGTAAAACTCACTTACAGTTGGAGTATCACCCCCTTTTATTTCAACAACTCTTTCTTTTCCAAGAACTGCTTCAAAACAAGATAATTGCTCTGGAGTAAAATTACTAGGTACAGATTCTGGTTCAATTCCAATCGTTTTTAGAGCACTTTCTTGGGCGGGAGACAAACCTGAAGACTTAGTTTCATCTACCGTTACTGTATTAGTTTCTTCTGTATTACTAGCAGAAGTTGTGGCTGAATCTGTCACTCTTGTATCGATAGTTTTAACTGGAACTTCATTGTTGTTAAAAATAAATGGTTTGATATTAAATGGATCAAAAATAAATAAGTAAGCCAACAACAAAAGTATGATAAAAAATATCACACCCAAAATCATAAAGAAGACAATTAGAAATTTTTTCATTCCTCTATCATAACAGAATTAGACAAATAAAATCAGCGAGTACAATTTGTACCCGCTGATTTTACTAAAAAACTGTTTTTAGCTCTTCTGCCAAAGTAAGCGAAGTCCATTCAGAACCACCAGTAGAGTTCCTCCTTCATGGCCAATTACTCCAAACGGTAATGATAGTTTGTCAGTAAAGATTGTTAAAATTACCATGATTGACAGTATGCCGATTGCAAAAACTAAGTTCTGTTTAATAATTCTATTTACTTGCATAGACAGTGAACGAGCACGCTGTAACGCACTCAAATCATCAGAAAGTAAGGCTACATCAGCCGCCTCGAGTGCCACATCGCTACCTGCAGTACCCATAGCAACTCCTACGTGTGAAGTAGCCAAAGCAGCTGCATCGTTGACTCCGTCACCAACAAAAGAAACTTTCCCCTCACTGCGTAATTTCTCAACCATCGCCACCTTATCGGTCGGCATCAATTCTGCATAAATATCTTCTGGTGCAATTCCAAGTTCTCGGCCAACCGCATTGGCTACGGCAGTATGGTCACCAGAAAGAATAACGATTCTTTTAATACCGCTTTTACGTAGTCCTGCAATAGTTTCTTTTGCTGATTCGCGAATAGTATCAGAAATACCTATTACGCCTAAAACAATATTACTACCAATAATAATTGCAGTTTTGCCTTCAGCCTCTAAGTCAGCCAAAGCAGTTTCTGTCTTATCATCAATAGAGACTCCAGATTCGAGTAACATTTTTCGATTACCTGCAAAATATCGTCTCCCCTCTCTTATTGCATACACACCCTTCCCAGGAACAGCTTCTGCTCTTTCTACTACTTGAGGAGAAATTCCAAATGAAGCGGCGTGAGAAAGTACACTCTTTGCTAACGGATGTTCTGAATTAGCCTCCAGAGACGCAGCTAGCTGAAGGAGTTGATGTTCACTCAAAGCCAGCGGAACTACTTTTGTAACCTTCATTTTCCCTTCAGTTAAAGTACCGGTTTTATCAAAAGCAATTATATCTATAGCTGCAAATGTCTCTATTGCAGCTCCTCCTTTAAACAGCATCCCTTTTCGTGCAGAGGCTGCTAGTGCAGACAGAATAGCTGCCGGAACACTAATAACAATCGCACATGGACTAGCTACAACAAGCAGTGTAGCTGCTTTATAGAAAGCTTCATCATAAGGAATACCAAAAACAATAAAGCCAGCCAATGCAACCAAACTTCCCACTAAAACTAGTACTGTATATCTTTCTCCAAACCAATCACTAAAGCTTTCACTTGGCGATCTTTTTGTTTGAGCCTCTGTCACCAAAGTAATCATTTGTGCCAAAGTAGAATGACTTGCTGTTTTTTCTATCTGTACACGCAAGACACCATGACCATTAACAGTACCTGCAAATACATTGTCTCCAGAATCTTTATCTACCGGGACTGATTCACCTGTCATGGATGATTGATCTACCGAACTGATTCCGCTAATAACTATTCCATCAACAGGAATTTTTTCGCCAGGTTTCACCACCACAATCTGACCAATCGACAAAGACTCAACCGCTACGCGAGTGACTTGACCATTGCTATCTTCAAGATTTGCCTCATCAGGTCGAAGCTTCATTAGAGCAACGACCGCTCGCTTTGTATTACCCATTGCGTATTCTTCGAGAGTTCCGGCCAAACTAAATAAGAAAAGCAAAATTGCACCATCACGAGCCTCACCCACCAAAGCAGCCGCTAAAGCTGCTAGGACCATTAGTAAATCAATATCCAGTTTCTTTTTTAGTAAATTACCAAAAGCACCGATTGCGGCAGGTATTCCACCAGCCAAAAATGCTACTGCAAAAGCTAAAAACTCATATAACAGCGGGCCATCGGTAATCTGAAAATAGACGCCTACCAAAAGACCAACTAAGGTAATGAATGTTAAAGTAGCGTTTATTTTTAAGGCTTTTTTCTCCTCCTCTAGTTCCTCCATCAAAACTTCAGCTGGATTTTTCATAACGTAATCTTACGTCAAATTCAACTATTACTCAAACTATAATTACAAACAATTACCAAGACGGTTAGCCACGCATTACTAAATAAACTATATAAAGCACATAGAGAATAACAAATAGTATTCCTTGCCAGCGCTCGAGTGTATGCTTTCTACCCACAAACAGAGCTATAAATAGCACCAAAGTCGCTCCAACTGTTACTAGCAGATCGAGAGTCAATGCAGAGTGAAATGGCAACGGTCTAATAATTGAACTGAGTCCAAGAATCCAAAAAATATTAAATATATTTGAACCAATAATGTTACCTACAGCAATATCGACATTTTTCTTGTAAGCGGCCACTACTGAAGTTGCCATTTCTGGTAATGAAGTTCCAATTGCAACAATTGTTAATCCAATAAGCGCTTCACTTAATCCAAAATTAGTAGCAAAAGCAACTGCACCGTCTACTATCCACTTACCACCGACAATTAAACCCGCAATACCAACAATGGTCATTAGGACAGATTTTGTGACAGTTAACTGCTGAATCCCTTCTTCGGCTTCCTTTTCGATTCCTTTCTCAGAATCATTTTTTGCCAGACCAAAAATGTAGTACAAGAAAATCGCAAAGAAAGATATCAAGACAAAACCATCAATTCTACTTAGCGAAGAAGTAACGTCACCATCAATCAGTACATCATTTGCCATTAAAGACAGAATAACCACAGCTAGTAACGCAAAAGGAATCTCTTTCCAGACTGTACCTTTCTGAACAGTTAGGGGATAAAATATTGCTGAAATACCTAAGATTAAGAGGATATTAACAATATTACTTCCTAGAATGTTACCAATTGCGATATCAGTGTTCCCTTGTAGACTAGCGAGTATATTTACAACTAATTCTGGCGTTGATGTACCAAAAGCGACGATTGTTAGACCAATTACCAAAGCAGAAACACCCAGCCTCTTTGCCAAAGCAGATGAACCGTCTACTAATAAATCAGCCCCTTTAATCAAGACTACAAAACCAATAAAAAACAAAATATAAGTTGACATACAGCGTCACATTGTAGCAAATATTTGCTTTTATTCACTATTAACTTGTTAATCTTTGTTATCTAAAAAGGACTGTTCCTCTATCAGACTTTAAATCCAAAATTAACTCTCCTTTATTAGTAAAGTGATAACTACTAGCTTCGGACAATAATCTTGAAAATTCTGCTTCTTGAGAACCCTCACAATACATCATTGTCATTGCAATTTCTCCAAACTTTATTTCATTATTATTTACGACATAACTTCCACCCATACCATTACAATCAGTTGTAGCGGAAAAACTTCCATCATTTGTAAAAGTCAGCGTAAATTTGTCTTTTATTTTTGGCGACAATACCTCTCCGTTACCAAATTCAGCCCGCAACCATTCCCAAGTCTTCATCTCCAGAGTCATTACTGAAGAGTCAGCTTCACCTTCAAATTCTTGAACAACCTCACCGAACTGCATTGTTTCTGAATCTAAGATTAAGTATAAACTCTTACCAATTGATGGAGGAGTGGTAAAAGAATCAGTCGGTAATCTATCTGCATAATTAATTATTACAATCTTTCCTTCTCCGGAGGTAATATTTTGTGGAGCAATTCTGTCTCCCAAATAGATAGCTTGTGAACCTACAAAACCTGATGGCATATCAAGCGCCGCGACAGCATAAAAAAATGTTCCCGAACCTCCAGTTTCTTTTGTTAAGATAAACACAATATCTTCTCTACCGTCGCTATTTAAGTCTTTCCTCAATTCATTACCAAAATATCCAATTACTGTACTTGCAGAGGAATCAGATACGTCTACTTTTGAAATTCCATCTACTAACAAGACTTTCTCATCGTCGATTAAATACTCAATGTTTTTGTAATTAGAAACTATTGTTGTTTCAGTTTGTTCATCCGGCAATGTCGTTATTACTTTAGATTTCTCTTGTAGGAATAGTGCTAATAAAACTATTATACAAATGACAGTTGTGGCAATTAATGTTTTTTTCATAACCTAATCATAACAGAAATACCTAGCCAAATTACTAAAAATAATAGCCGTGAGCAAAGACTCACGGCTATTATTTTGCAAATGTTTGTTAACTTTGAAGATATTTGTATGCTTGCATCCCTAGAACAGACCCTATGACAGGACCTATAATATACATCATTCCAAATGAATTAATTCCAAGGGCAACAGCAGGATTTAATACTCCATTGCTACCCATCAATACCGCGATAGAAATACCCAATAGTAAAGAACCACCGACTACTACCCCAGACATGGCACTAACAGCACGACCATAGACAACTGAAGCAATACCAAAAGTAAAAAAGAAAGTTCCCAAGACTTCAGCTAGGCCAACTGAAAGCTCTCCACTGATAATCATTGACTCATTAACCGTCGCTACATTTTGCAAAACCATCATAGCGACACCAGCTCCCAATAACTGGGCAACTATGTACTTCCCCGCCTCATTAGTACTAATCTTACCAATTGACCA
>JBGSVK010000042.1:0-3028 GCA_041752975.1 Minisyncoccia bacterium
TGGGCCAGCGCGTCAGGGTCGAGAGTACTTTACAGAATCAGAGCGAAGCGAGTGATTATGTTTAGTAACTCGTGACCGAACTTCCTGTCGTTTTGTGAGTCGCAGACGAACAAATATACTTAGTGATTCGTGACCGAAACCAAGCCACTATGAAATTAGTCGACTCCTGACCAAACATCCATTTAAGAAAGCAAATAAATTGAATTTTACAATAACCATGGTATAGTCTGGTCTGTTTTAGTACCAATACTCTTCCATCCATCCCTGAAGGAGACCACAGTGTCGACAGCCATAACCGTATATCAAGAATCCGTACGCCGTCTCGAGCTGATGATTTGTGTCATCGCATTGAGGGTGTTGTACTTAGGACTTCCTAACAAAACAGCACAGGCAATGATTGCAAGCTATTCGCGAACCTTGCGCAAACTCAAGGTTGAATTCAACTATACCGGCGGTGACAATATCGACTACAAACGCCTTCATTGTGAATTCACGCTAGGAGAAGACACAACGGACATCTACTACGATCCAGCAAGTGAGCCTAGCGGTATCAGCTATGCCGAATCAGTATCGCTCAAAGCTGAGCACACCAAGCTACTGCTGACATCCGAGACATACACTAGTGAAGTTTGTTGAAAGACAGACTCACAGACTTCACGACGGCCACTCTTGTTGGCCGTCGTTTCTTTTAGTTATCTTCTTCCCTCTACAAATACCATTTAAATAAAAAAACACCAGCTTGCGCTGGTGTTTTTTTATTTAGGCTATCTCGAGCAGTTCTTTTAGTTTTCCTTCGTCAAATCCAATCACTACATCATCACCAATACGAATTACTGGTACACCCATTTGATTTGTCATCTCAATCATTTCTTGTCTCTTTTCCAAATCAGAGGCTACATCATGTTCTGTAAATGCAACATTATTTGCTGCAAAAAAGTCCTTGGCAGCGTGGCAAAAATGACAAACTGGAGTACTGTAAATTGTAACTGTTTTATCCATAAAATAACGTTATTTTTTAATTTTCGATATTATATCACTTTTTACCAAAAACGATACCAAGCCCGAGTTGAAGTTGCTACCTCAACCACTTCGGACTCCACGCTGTTTTCTTCATCGTCAACTATAATAACTACCTGCTCACCCTCCCGAGCAACATCAAACTGTCTCCTCATTTCTGATTCAATTCCTCTCTCATTTGAGAGGTACTTTACTTCAGACTCTAGGTTAATACGTCTATTTTCTAATGAAGTAATCTCAGATTCAACCGAAGCACGCCTATCTGCCATTTCACGTGCGATTAAATAGCGATTATAGGCACTTACAAGCACAAAAATCGCCAAAATGAGTATAACTACCTGGGTCATTCTAGAACCCCAAAATGTCCTCATTTTGCGTTTTTGATGAAAATCAAACATGTGATAGTATTCTAGCATTATGAGTATACTATTTTCTAAGAGAGCCAAAGGTGTTATCAAGTGGATATGGGCAATCATTGCTATTCTAATCATATTTAGTATGATTTTCGCCTACTCAGGTGGAGTGGAAATTTTTATTTAATAGTTAAATAAAAGCCGTGAGACCAAAGGTCTCACGGCTTTTATTTATTTTAGTCAGGCCACTTTTCTTTCTACGAAAGCCAGTACACCTTGTCGCTACTTTTATCGTAAACTCAAAAGTAGCAGTCAAGGTTTAAAAGTGACATTTAGTCACTTTTAACCATTTTCATAAAGACTTCTTGTGGAATGTTTACTCTACCCTTTCCGAGTTCCAACGCTTTCTTTTTCCCCTTTTTTTGTTTTTCTCGCAACTTCATCTTTCGAGTAATATCTCCACCATATAGATATCCAGTCACATCCTTTTTCAGAGCCGACAAAGTTTTTGAAGCAATTATTTTACCCCTAACTTTTGCCTGAATTTTAGTTACATATTGCTGACGAGGAAGATTATCATACAACTTTTCTACCGTCGCTCTAGCATCAAACTCAGCTCTACGTTCTCCAACCACCCTAGAAAATGCAGTAATTAGTTCTTCAGCAACCAAGACATCTAACCTTACAACATTAGCTGGACGAAGTTCAGCTATCTCATAAGAAAGAGAGGCGTATCCACTACTGGCATTTTTGAGCTTATCAAAGAAATTACGCATCAATTCACGTAAAGGCATTTCAATAGTCACTAAGTTTCTCCCATCATTTAGAACCTCTGTCTCCAAAACACCTCCTTCGTGATCAAAAAGTAAATTCATAATATTTCCCACGTACTCTGGTGGTGAAATAATCTGTCCTAACAACCAAGGTTCACGCACGGTAGCTTGTACCCCATACTCTGGAAACCTAGTCGCTGCATAAATTGACTCGACTCGACCGTCAGCAAAAGTAATCTCGTAAGCGATTGACGGTGAAGTAATAATAATTTCAATATCAAATTCCCTTCTTAATCTCTCAGTAACAATTTCTAAGTGAAGCATTCCCAAAAAACCACACCGAAAACCTCGTCCCAGAACCCCTGATGATTCTTCTTCGTATGAAAGTGAAGAATCAGAAAGTTTAAGTCTATCCAAAGCTTGTCGTAAAATTGTAAAATCATCTTGGCTATCAGGAAAAACTGATGCCCAAACAACCGGCCTCGCTTCTTGGTAACCAGCTAAAGCTGGAGCTTGTCTTTTTTCTAAAACCAAAGTGTCTCCTACGGTTGCTACACCAGGTTCTTTTATACCAGTCACTATGTAACCAATTTCACCAGCTCTCAACGAGTCAACAGGTACCTCAGCTGGAGTAACCATTCCCACTTCTAATGCGACGAATGTTTTACCACTCGCCACAAAGCGTAATTGATCTCCTTTTTTTACTTCACCATCAAAAACTCTCATGAAAACTATTACTCCTCGATGATTTGAATATTGAAAATCAAAAATTAAACCTCGATAGGCTTCAAGTTCTGTTGGTCGAGGAGCCGGTATCCGTTCACATATCGCTTCCAGTAATTCCGGAACTCCATCGCCAGTCTTACCTGAAACTAAGAGAATATC
>JBGSVK010000043.1:0-22120 GCA_041752975.1 Minisyncoccia bacterium
TCAATTAATTTAACTTCTCCTCCACCCAATACGAGGGTAAGTCCATAACGATCAGGATCACTTAAGCTAGTGATACCCATATCTGCAGCAAGTTTTAAAGAGTCACGTACTCCAGCAAGATATAAAGTCTTAACTGCAGGAATATTCAATGATTGTGCCAAAGCATTTCTCATACTTACTGGACCGATAAATTTATTATTGTAGTTGTTAGGAGAATAGCAAGGTGATTCTGAACTCAAGCTATCTGCTTCGCAACTAGGTGAAAACTGTGTTCTGACATCAAAAACAATTGTGTCGGGCAAAAAACCTTTATTGAAAGCCGCTGCGTAGATAAAGGGTTTGATTGCTGAACCAGGTTGTCGTTCAGCTAGTGTGACATTGAAATTTCCGTCAATATCTTCACTAAAATAATCCCTAGAACCAACCATTGTCAGAAGGTCGCCGGTTTTTGGGTCGACGGCAATTAAGCCTGCATTTGTGGCTTTAAATTTTTCAATATTTGTAAGACCTCTCTCATATAAAATTCCCTCAGCTTCTTTTTGAAGGTCCCAATCTAGTGTTGAAATTACTCGCAGTCCTCTTTCTGATAATGCTTCTTCACCATACTTTTGAGCCAATTGCTCACGAACAAACATAACAAAGTGGGGTGCTCTGATACCTGTTACTGCTTGTGGTTGGAATTCAACTATTTCTGCTGTGGCCGAATCATATTCTTCTTGTGTTATAAATTCTTTTAAAAGCATTCTTTCCAAAACCAATTTTTGACGCTCGTCTAAAAATGATTTGTTACTTCCATATGGAGATAAAAAAGTTGGAGCTTGTGGTAACGATGCAAGGTAAGCGGCTTCAGCTAAAGTTACATCAGTTGCACTCTTGCCAAAAAATGATTGGGACGCCTCTTCTACCCCATAAATTGTCCCTCCGTATGGTGATTCGTTTAGGTATATACCCAAGATTTCATCTTTTGAAATTAAGCGTTCAAGTTTTATAGCTAAAATCCATTCTTTAACCTTCCTAGTTATGGTTTTTTCCTTTTGAAGAATCGAATTTTTAATTACTTGTTGAGTCAGGGTTGAACCTCCTTGTCCTCCCAACAGATTTCCTTTTTGAAAATTAGTAATCACCGCTCTAATAATAGACATCGGTTCTATTCCGTAATGGTTATAAAATTGATCATCTTCAATAGCGATGGTGGCATTTTTTAAATGTCGGGAAATATTTTCAAAAGGTATTACTGTACGTTTTACGTCTTGATGTAAGTCATAAAGCAGAATTTCCCCGGTACGGTCATAAATTTTTGTAGATTGAAGTACTCGTCTTTCTTCAAAAGATGATAAATCGGGCATTTCTAATGTAGAAATCCAAAACAGCAAGCCAGCAGCTGCGATTACACAAACTGCAAAGATAAATATTGCCAAATCAATGAGAATGTCTTTGAAATGAAGTCGTAACCAAGATTTTTTTGTCATAAATAAGATTATATATAGCCAATAGTACCACGACTTGTCTAGGCAATTTAAGTTGATTGTGTGGTAGAGTTATTTGATGAAATTGTCTGAAGAACTAGTAAAAAGAGGCTTTATAAACCAATCTTCTGGGGAATCTTTACCGGTAATTTTTGATGAAGAAAAGCGCGTAGTATATCAAGGAATCGATCCCACAGCTGATTCTGCCCACGCGGGTAATTTTGTAATTTGGATGTTACTTAAGCATTTGGTCAAGAATGGGCATCAGGTGGTTTTTTTGTTGGGTGGAGGTACTGGTATGATTGGTGACCCAAAACCAGACGCAGAGCGAGTACTCCAGGATTTGGCGGATGTACAATCACGAGTAGAAAAGATTAAAGTTCAGGCTCAGAATTTTTTAGGAGAAGACAATGTTAGTTTTGTAAATAACTACGACTGGCTTTCGTCGCTTCCGTTGATTACTTTTTTACGAGATATAGGGAAGCATTTTACAGTAAATGAACTTATTAAAAAAGATGCCATAGCAAAGCGGGTAAATAGTGAGGTAGGTATTTCTTATACTGAGTTTGCATACCCACTCCTGCAAGCCTATGACTTTTTAAAATTATATCAAGACAAAAATTGTACACTTCAGGTGGGCGGTTCTGATCAGTGGGGGAATATTGTCTCGGGGGTAGATTTAATTAGGCGTATTGAGAAGGCTACTGTGTTTGGAGTTACTGTTCCGTTAATTGTTGATAAAGTGTCGGGAAAGAAATTTGGAAAAAGCGAAGGTAATGCAGTTTGGTTAGACGCCAGTAAAACTTCTCCATTTAAATTTTATCAATTTTGGTTACAGACAGCTGACGAAAACGTTATTGATTATTTAAAATTATTTACCCTGCTTCCATTAGCAGAGGTGGATAATCTTGAAATTGAACTAAAGAATAATCCAGGTGCTCGAACTGCCCAAAAAGCTTTGGCAGAAAACGTTACTAAGTTAGTTCATGGAGAAATAGCTTTTAAAGATGCTGAACGAATAACTCAGATTCTCTTTGGGGACGCCTTAATTAGTGAGCTTTCTGTAGATGATATTAGTTTGGTTCGCACAGCTGGGCCGATGACAAATGGAAGTGACGGAATGTTTTTGGTTGACGCTTTGCTTGAGGCTGGCCTTGCGAGTAGTAAGCGAGAAGCGCGTACTTTCCTTGAGAGTGGAGCTGTTATGGTAAATGGTGTAAAAAACCTTAATCTTGATTATCAGCTTTCTAAAGCAGTAGATGGAGATTTAATTCATCTAAAGAGAGGTAAGAAAAATGCCGCATTCCTACTTATCGATTAAGTAACAAAAAAACCTTTCTGAAAACAGAAAGGTTTTTTTGTTACATCTCGTCTACATCATCGAAGGTGTCAAAATCAACATCTTCGGCATCCTCGTCTAAGGTAGCTTCATCTTCTTCGTCCTCCTTTTCTTCTTCCTCTTCAGCCACCTCTTCTTCTGCTAATAATCCAAATCCTTCAATCTCTTCATCTGCTTCAACCGCATCATCACCCACTTCATCTAGTAAATCGTCTGCCAGTGTCGCCTCTTCATCGTCTGGATTCTCCAACTCTTCTTCGTCATCGCGTTTTAAAAATATCATACATTCGTTTTATTACGATATGTTGTAGCAAAGATGTGTAAAAAATTCAAATTGCTTGTACATGCGGTGACGATTTTACCTTCCATTTGCATAATGTGCAAGGCAAGTAATACCTACCGCTATTGCGTCGTATTCATCATCAAGGGCATTTTCAGGAACATTTTTAATTAAACGCTTAACCATCATAATAACTGCATTTTTATCACTTTTACCGTAGCCGGTAATCGCAATCTTAATTTCTTGAGGACCGAATTCATAGACTGTACAACCAAAATTTTTAGCAATAAATATTATTGCTCCTCTAGCCTCGGCTACACCAATACCTGTCTTTATATTTTTGTTAAAAAATAAAGTTTCTATTGCTACCGCATTTGGATTATATTGTTCTAATACCTTCTCAACTTCAGAACCAAGAGCATAGATTCTTTCGTTAAGGTCTTCAGTTTTGTTGGTTTCAAAACATGACGAAAAAAGTAAAACTTCACCCGCTGGGTTATTTTCTATAACCGCCATCCCAATTCGGTCGTATCCTGGATCTATTGCGAGTACTTTCATGAGTTAGATTGATTCTTCTGAAGAGTTATCATCTGCCGAAGTATAAATCTCTTGTACGTCATCTTGTTCTTCAATATGTTCAATCAAAATGGCCAGCTTTTCTCCATCTTCATCTGATAGTTCTGTAGGGTTGGTAGGAATGTAGCCATCCGCGGTTTTGGTAAAAGCCCAGCTAGCAGAACCAGGGGTCCCAAGTTGGTAGCCAGCTCGAGTAAAGGCATGTTTAATTTCTGGTGCAGTGCGATTGTTGTTATCTGTAACGGCTGTAATCAAAAGCGCAACACCTCCTGGACCATAGGCTTCAAAAAGAACTTCTTGCAGGGCAGAACTTTCAGCATCTTTACCTTTTGCAACAGCCCTATCAATATTTTCTTTGGGCATAGAGTCTTTTTTAGCTCTTTCAATAACTGCAGCTAGTCCAGGTGAATTAATATCACCGTTAGCTTTTCTGGACTCCATAGTTATTAGTTTTGAGTGTTTTGAAAAGATACGGCTTTTTTGGGCATCGGTAGCTGCTTTCTTATGCTTTATTTTTGACCATTTATTATGTCCTGACATAGATTAATATTATTAACTTTGTTCATTTAAATATTCCTGAATGTGCGTCATTGCTTTGGCACTAGTGACTCTTCCTCTAGGAGTTCTTTCTAGTAAGCCCAGTCGAATTAGGTAAGGTTCAATAACATCCTCAATCGTTGACTGCTCTTCACCTGTAGCTGCCGCAATAGTATTTAGTCCAACTGGCCCGCCAGCAAATTTATATAGTATTGCTTCAATGACCGCTCGGTCAGGCTTACCTAAACCTAAACTATCAACTTCTAATAAACTAAAGGTTTTATTTACAATCTCAAGAGTCAAAGTTCCTCCCTCAAGTTGAGCCATGTCTCGACACCGCTTCAAGAGGTAGTTGGCTGTTCGGGGAGTAGCTCGACAGCGACTAGCAATCGAATCCATTATTTTTGAGTCGGTATCAATTCCTAAAACTTTTGCGGAATGGGTCAAAATAGTAGAGATTTCACCTTCGTTGTAGAAATCCAATCTAAATGTTCCTCCTGAAAAGCGTGAACGTAGTGGAGCAGATAACATTGAAATTCTTGTTGTGGCTGCTACAAGAGTAAAAGGGGGGAGGTCTAGTTGAACAGTTCTTGCCGAAGGTCCTTTTCCGATAATTATGTCCAGTACCCCTGATTCCATGGCAGGATAGAGGACTTCTTCAATACTTTTAGATAATCGGTGAATTTCGTCTATGAACAACACATCGCCAGGAGAGAGATTGGTTAATATGGCCGCCAAGTCACCAACTCGTTCAATCGCCGGTCCAGAAGTGGTACGCATGTTGGTACCGAGCGTCTTTGATATTAAGTGAGCTAGAGTAGTCTTGCCAAGTCCAGGAGGTCCATAGAGGAGTATATGTTCGGCGGCATGACCTCTTTCTTTGGCGGCAGTTAGAAGAATCCGTAAATTCTCTTTAATTTTTGTTTGTCCAATATATTCGTCCCAAGTCTGAGGCCTTAGAGTTTGGTCTAGGTTCCCACCTTCGTCACGGGTGACTGTTTTGGGTTGGGTATTTTTTTGCATACCGACATTCTATCAAATTTAAAGGTAGAAAGGATAGGGAACTTATTATTCAAGCCTTTTTTGGCATTTTAATAGTAAAACAAGAGGGGGAGTTGCCTAAGTATTGACAAAAATTATATATGTGCTAGTATAGATGAGTTAAAACGTTCTCTTGCCACTGATGTGGCGCCATGATCATTTCCAGACGATAACTCTCTAAGCAACCTGAGCACGTTGCGAGGGGTTTGTGGCGTTCACCTTTGAGTGAGAGTGCGGCAAACTTCCTTAGCGCGGTGTTCACTTTCAATGCGGAAGCTTGCTTAGAGAGTTATATTCTGGAACTCTCAAGTAAAAGAACGAAAGACATTTCGACTATAGCACAATAGATATAAAAAACAGCTTGACCAGAGCTGTTTTTTATATCTGAGACTAGTAAATATATTTAAGTAACAATGTGTGCTGTAAAGGCATCTGCTTCGTTAGTAATTTCGGGAGAATTGGTGCTGTTGTCTGTCAGAGGTATTTCAATTACTCGTTCAAGCTCTTGAAGAGTAGTATCTCCTTTGATAACTTTTTCCATACCGTCTTCTAACATAGTAGGTATTTCTTGTGACTTAGCAGCTTGAAGGATTATATGTTCACGTGGATCTCGAATAACTACTTCCTCAACTTTCTCATCCATTAAGATGGCTTCAAAAATTCCAACTCTACCTTTATATCCTGTCTTTCCACATTTATCACAACCAACTGCTTTATATAAAGTTAAGGGTTCTTTGAGTGCAATTTGATCTGGGTGCTCTTTAATTATTCTGGATACCAACTCAGTTTCTTGTTGAGTTGCTAGATATGATACTTTACAATTTTCGCAAAGTTTTCTAACTAATCTTTGTCCCAAAATTACATTTATTGAACTACCGAGCACTCGTGAATCAACTCCAAGGTCAATTAATCTCGCAAAAGCGGCTACTGCACTATTGGCATGAAGAGTAGAAAATACTAAGTGGCCAGTTTGGGCGGCGTGGACGGCTGTCTCCGCTACTTCTCGGTCTCGGATTTCACCAACCATAATTACATCAGGGTCTTGTCTTAGCACTGCACGTAGTCCAGAAGAAAAAGTATAGTCATCGCCAGTTTGGGTTTGAACAATACCTTCGATTTTGTATTCAACTGGATTTTCAATAGTGATAATTTTAACTCCTTCAACGTGTGTTTCTCGTAAAAAGGCGTAAAGGGCAGTGGTTTTACCAGAACCAGTTGGTCCCGTCGTGATAATCAAACCATTTGGTTTCTTTAGTTCTTTCTCCATCGCAGCCCGCAAGCGATTATTGAGACTTATTTTATCTAATGTGAAACCTGCTACTCCAGCATCAAGCAACCGCATTACCATCGATTCTCCCGAAGCTCCTGGAATAATAGAGGAACGGACATCAATCTTCTTTTCACCAACTTCAAAAGTAAAGCGACCGTCCTGAGCTTCTTGCTTTTTGTTTAGGGTCATTCCAGACAGTAATTTTAGGCGCGACATCAATCTTTGGTAGATATATCGGTCAATATCAAAAATGTCATAAAGAACGCCGTCTAATCGATATCGCATCCTTACCACATGTTCTTCTGGTTCAATGTGGATGTCGGAAGCTTTGAGGCCTAAAGCCCCAGCCAACATTAACTCAAGGGTTTCAGTGATACGGTTAGAATTATTAATGGTACCAATTTTATTCATCTGAACCGCCACATCATCTTTGCTCTTAATTAAGTTTGAAAAATTTATTATTTCATCGGCATTTATATCAAATACTCCTTTCTTCTCCGCTGTCGATTTAACTAAGTCAGCATATCTAGTCCAGGCGTGTTCAAGGCTACCTGAAGAACACATGTACAGTTTAATATTTTGCCTATCGTTTTGAAGTTCTTCTAAAACTTGTAAGGTGACTGGATTGTTGGGGTTTTGAAGAGCGACTGAAATTAAATTGTGTGTTACTTCAAAAGCAACAATTTTTCCACTTCGGGATTTGTCTTCCTTGATAAGGGCGACAGCCTCGGGGTTGATAGTAAAGCCGTGAAGATCTATATATTCATACCCATATTGAGGTGCCAAGGCTTGAACCAATTTCTCTTCCTCACTCCTTCGAAGATCGTCGATACGAGTGTTTGCAAGTTTGTCATTAAACTGAACCATGATTAAAAAATTATAGCATGATGAATGGTTGTAAAATCAAAAAAGACTGTTTTTTAAAGAGGGGTTGATTTTATATTTATAATGAGTACAATCAAATTTGGTCCACTACCCACCCCAACTCTGGAGTATCCTCATGAAACGTACCCTCTCCCTTGTATCGGTGGCGCTGGCCACACAGTTCTTTTCCGGTTGCGTGGCGGTCCCTCTGGCGTTCATGGCAGCCAACATCGCGGCCTCCTCGCTGATCACCGATTCCGTGCAGAAGAGTCACGCCGATCAGTGCTACGACATCGAGGTCAAGGCGAAAGCCGATGGTCTCAACCCAGCGCAGACGCGGCGCGAGCTTGCTGCCAAGAATTGCTCGACAGCCGGCCAATAGCGGACTTATCTCCGCGCCCCCAGCCGATGGTTCCTACAGGGACCGTCGGCTGAATTTATTTAGTTGCACTAAATGATATGAATAAAGTTTGTATAATAAAAAACTTATCCGAGTTGAAAGATTTTTCCAAGAGCCTATTAGGAGCTTTAAATAATAATGAGAGTAATCAAGCAAAAGTAATAGCTCTATCGGGCAATCTTGGTGCTGGAAAGACAACTTTGGTTCAAGCTATGGCAAGGGAACTTGGTGTAACTGAAGTTGTTACTAGTCCAACTTTTACAATCATGAAAGTTTATCCAATACCCCAACATGATTTCTATAAACACCTAGTGCATATTGACGCTTACAGAATCGAATCATTGGATGAACTACGACCACTTCGACTTGATGAAATATTAGCTGACAAAACAAATTTGGTTTGTATAGAGTGGGCAGAAAGAATTAGCCAAATTTTACCTATTGATACTATCAAGGTTGATATTAAAAACATTACTGCGGAAGAGAGAGAAATTACTATTTCTAAAGCCTAAATTAGCTACTAGTGCGGTTATCTAAAAAAGTCAGTATACTGTTGAAGTGACTTCTAAAAACCCTAAAAAGAGATTAATCCTCCTTGATGCACACGCTATTTTGCATCGCGCCTACCACGCTTTGCCTGACTTTAGTTCACCAAGCGGTGAGCCGACGGGTGCTCTCTATGGAGTGGTGGCTATGGTTCTCAAAATTGTTGAGGATTTTAATCCGGATTATATTGTGGCTTGTTTTGATTTACCGGAACCAACTTACAGACACGATGCTTTTGATGGTTATAAAGCCAAGCGTGAAAAAACCGACGACACTTTAGTTTCACAAATAAATCGTTCCAGAGATATATTTTCTGCTTTCGGTATTCCTATCTATGAAATGGTTGGTTTTGAGGCCGATGATTTACTAGGTACTATCTCACACCAAACTAAAGATTTGGATGATTTGGAAGTGATAATTGCTTCTGGAGATATGGATACTATGCAGTGTGTTGATGGTAAGAGAGTACAGGTCTATACCTTAAAAAAAGGTATCAAGGATACAATTCTGTATGACGAAAAGGCGGTTAAGGAACGATTTGGTTTTTCTCCTAAGTTGGTTCCAGACTACAAGGGGCTTCGGGGTGATACCTCAGATAATATTCCGGGGATAGTGGGTATTGGCGAAAAGACCGCCACTGAACTGATTACTAATTTTGGTGATATTGATTCTATCTACAAAAAACTAAAAAAAGACGAAAAGAAATTTTTGGAAGTCGGCATTAAACCAAGGATAATTAATCTATTAAAAGAAGGAGAAGAAGAAGCGAGATTTTCTAAAATGTTGGCAACGATTAGGATTGATGTACCAGTTGAATTTACTCTCCCAGAAAAAAGTTGGCGAGAAGGAACTAATCCTGAGCAAATCATTTCTCTGTTTACAGAACTTGGCTTTAGAACTTTGGGCTCAAGAGTGAGGTCGATTTTGGATATTCCAGCAGAAGCTGTCAGCAGTGCCTCTAGTGCTAGTGTTTCTGAAGAGAAAATAGCCAGAACTAGTATTATGCTTTGGTTGCAGGAGAGTGAAAGAACCAATGCTTCATTTGGAGATATTGTTGATTACGGACGAGCTTATTTAAATACTGGTGATTTTAAAGAAATTGAAAAACAGCTTTTGGAACATATAAATTCCTCAAAAGGATTAAAATATGTCTTTGAGAAAATCGAGTTACCGTTAATGGAGGTGGTTATTGCCGTAAATAAAACTGGTATAAAACTAGATACTAATTATCTAAAAAAATTAGCACTAGAGATGCATAAAGAATTGGATACACTACGTACCAAAATTTATGGACAAGCGGGAGTAGAGTTTAATATAAATTCACCAAAACAACTTGGTGAAATTCTGTTTGATAAATTGGGACTAAAACCAAAAAATCAAAAAAAGACAGCGGGCGGACAGCGTTCTACTAAAGAATCAGAACTTGAAAAACTTAGTGAGGAACATGAAATAATCCCGACAATTTTACGCTATCGAGAACTTCAAAAATTGGTCTCGACCTATGCCGATACTTTACCGACTCAGGTAAGTGAAGATGGTCGAATTAGAACAACCTTTTTGCAGACCGGAACTACTACTGGGCGTATGGGTTCCAAGGACCCTAACCTACAAAACATACCAGTTCGTACCAAAGAGAGCATCGCGATTAGAAGAGCTTTTGTCGCTGATGAAGGCTATACGATGGTAGGGATTGATTATTCGCAGATTGAGCTTCGGATTGCCGCTATAATGTCTCACGATAAAAAACTAATTGATATTTTCAATCGTGGCGAGGACGTTCACACGGGAGTTGCGGTTAGAGTCTTTGGTGTAAATAGTGATGAAGTGACCAGTGAAATGCGTCGCAAGGCCAAGGTGATAAATTTTGGTATTTTATACGGTATGGGTGTAAATGCTTTGCGAACTAATTTGGGTGAGGGGACAAGTCGCGAAGAGGCGCAACATTTCTTGAATGCTTATTTCAACACCTTCACTCGTTTAGCTGAATACTTGGAAGAAACTAAACAAGCCGCTCGCGATAATGGCTATACCGAAACATTATTTGGTAGAAGGAGACATTTTCCAGGTATTCGCTCAAACGCACCTTTTATTAGAGCTCAAGCAGAGCGGATGGCTATCAATGCCCCCATCCAAGGAACTGCAGCTGATGTGGTGAGAATTGCTATGAACGAAGTCTATGCTTATCTTTTAAGTAATAATAAACTCGGTGAAGTAAAAATGTTACTTCAAGTACATGATGAATTAGTTTTTGAAATAAAGAACGAAGTACTAGAATCGGAAATACCAGTCTTGGTAAAAATTATGGAAGGGGTAATGAAAGATCAGGAAACTTTTGGTGTGCCTATAAAAGTAGATGTCGCCACCGGGCCAAATTGGGCAGACTTAACCGATAGAAAGTAGTCTATGTTGCAAGTGTATTTTGGTTCAGATCAAATAAAAGTAAGACAGAAAGCCCATCTGGCAATTGATGATATTCTTACTCAAGACCAAGAATTTGTCAGGGTTGAGGCTGATAATTATATAAGTGGTCAATTAGCTTCTATCAGTAAAGCAGTTTCATTATTTAGTCCTAGAGCGATATATTTGATTGAGTCGCCATCAAGTGAAGAATTTTTTTACCAAGATTTTATGGAGAGTTTGGATGATTTATCAAACTCGGAACATACTTTTATTGTAGTAGAACAAGACTTGTCAGCTGCAGATAAAAAAAGTATTACAAAATTTGCATCTGTTGTAGAAGAATATAAGAAAAGTGTCGATGCAAAA
The DNA here is from genome assembly GCA_041752975.1 of Minisyncoccia bacterium. GTDB lineage: Bacteria > Patescibacteriota > Minisyncoccia > Phycocordibacterales > UBA918 > OLB19. Next base: position 11,086 of record JBGSVK010000043.1, read on the forward strand.
TTCAATCCCTTTGCAATGGCTGATGCTTTAGCTCTAAAGGATAAGCGAACGCTTTGGTTGGTATATCAAGAGGCAAAAAATAATGGTCTTTCAGCTGAAGAGATAGTTGGTACTCTATGGTGGCAATTAAAATCCATTCGTCTGTCTGCGGTTACAAAGAGTGCTGATGAAGCAGGGATGAAGGAGTTTCCTTACAAAAAAGCCAAGAGTGCACTGCGGACATTTAGTTTGGAAGATGTGGTAAAAAGTTCCCGTAATCTTTTGCGTTTATATCATGCCGGACATAGAGGGGAAGTTGATATCGATATAGCTTTAGAAGAGTGGATTTTGTCTATTTAAAAAGGGGCGAACCAACTTGGTTCGCCCCTTCTGTATGTTGCCTTGTGCCCCTCAGTATCCGCTAAAGATCAACAGGCTTACCTCTGAGAGCATGACCTTTGTCGTGGGTTGGATTTCGCCTCTGGGCTGAAGCTTGACCAGGAGCTCGATACCCTTACCCTCCTTGTAGGCCATCGAGTGGATTATCCCTACACCCCATACTGGGTGAGTGCAGACGATTTTCCTCAAATCAAAGGACCTTGCGTCGTGATCTTCGGCCGGCCAGCAGTCTTCTGGCTTTGCGACCGATACAACTCTTTCCCCAATTAGGGCGATGACCAGACTCCTAGGTCCTTCTTTGGGTATGACGTCCTCAACTAGGAAGCCCAAGAATCTCTCACCTTGGATGTCGTGCCAGAGCAATTTGCCCAAGGTGCAGGTCTTGTTGGGGGCAGTGCGGATTCCGGAAGCTATTCCTGTCATGTAGATCTCCGTCGGTTGGGTGGGTTGAAAAGAGGAACTTAAATCAAAGCAAGTCATTTTATAACATGAATTTAATATAAATCAAATTAGGAAAGGGGTGCTAGTGGTCACGAGTTGCTAAGTAACATCAGGGGTATCTGGTATCCTAATTGATTTGTGGTCACGGATTACTAATTGCCACCAGGGGTATCTCGCCTTACTTGGACAAACGAGAAACTGAAGGGAAATTCATTTCCATTCATGTTTCGAGTGTAGTTCAAGAAAGCTTTGCTTACAGGCGCAGTACCCCAATTGGATAATTTAAGGCGCACTTGTGGTCACGAATAATTTCTTTCAGAAATTTTCTCGACCCCGACTCGACTGTCGCAAGCGACATGTCTCCGTCTCGCACAAACGCCGCTCCTGCCATTGGGCAGGAGCTAAAAGTAAAACCCTCAATCCAAATTGGATTGAGGGTTTTACTTTTGCGTTTGTGCGCCCACCAGGGATCGAACCTGGGACCTTCTCCTTAAAAGGGAGCTGCTCTACCGGCTGAGCTATAGGCGCATCTGTTTGTTTTGCGTACTTATATAGGCCTCTTGCAAAATATAAGTGGCAGAACTATACCATATTATATAGGCAAATCAAACGCAAATGCGCCCGCTCCAGTAATAAAAAGACAGAAACCAATTCCAAATAAAAGTAGATAAGTTAGGCGACTTGGTAAGGCAGGATGAGAAAAGTACTTGCGAAGTAAAATCATTTTTACTGACATAACAATTACAACCAAAGCAGCTATCTGTGTATACAAGCCTAATATAAACAATATCCCGACAATAAGCTCTGTAATTATCAATGATGCGGTCACTAGTTTTCCAAAAGGAAACAGCTTTACCTTTAGGATAGGATAAAGAGTGACTCTTTGTTTAAAGTGTCGATAGCCAAGAACCAAGAATATAAAGCCAGTGATTACTCTTAGGATAAAGTAACCAAGTAATGCCAAAAATTGAATAGGAAATGGATTCAACATAGATTCTCTGGTAGTGTAACACGCATGAAGCAAGTCTTATTATACGATATTAGAAGTAACTATAATGTGGGGGCTATTTTTCGTACCTGTGATGGGGCTGGAGTTTCTAAAGTCTATCTATATGGCTTTACCCCGTCACCGACTGATAGATTTGGACGAGAAGTACCAGAAATTAACAAAACAGCACTAGGGGCAGAAAAATTTATACCTTGGGAAGTGGTAGATGATATCGAAGCTTTGGTAAATAAGTTGCAAAGTGAAGGGGTGGTAGTAGTCGCGGTAGAGCAGTCAGAAAATTCAGTTTCTCTAAATGAATTTGAAGTCCCTAATTCAGTTGCATATATTATGGGTAGCGAGACAGAGGGCCTTCCTCAATCACTTCTTGATATCGTCGATGTGGTTTTGGAAATTCCTATGCTGGGAGAAAAAGAGTCACTTAATGTTTCTGTCTCCGCTGGTATTGTGTTATATCATCAATAAGTATGGAAAGGGTACATAAATACACTTCTTTAATTCTATATACAATCAGTGGTTTTCTATTAGGAGTTGGATTTATCTTTCCAGCGCTTTGGATAAGTGGATTAATTGGGGTGGCTGTTTTTGCTTATCTTTTAAATAAAACAGAAAATTTTCTGCTGGCATTAGGCGGAAGTTTTGTAGCCTGGACGGTCAAATCATCTTTAGCAGTTTTTTGGCTATGGCATATCTATCCAATTGAATGGATTGAACATGATCTGGGAGCTTTTGAGTTACCAGTAATTGGATTTTATTGGTTTATTGTTTCAATTTTTCTGGGTTTAGGTGGAGCTTTTTTCTCATTCATTTGGCTAGGTCTAAGAAAGTATTTTTCAATAACTTCAGGACTTATATTATTCCCCGTCATATGGGTTGGAGCTGAGGTCTTTAGTTCATTATCCTATTCTTTTCTCACTTTGGGGCAGGGTGTGACACCTAATACTTTATTTAGCTTTGGTTACATGGGATATCTTTTCGGTAATCATGAACTATTTTTACTTAGTGCAAAAATTGGTGGGGTCTATACATTGTCTTTCGGGGCGGTGTTTATTGGATACTTATTATTTCTAGTTTATAAGATATTTGCCAGACGAAAAGCTTTGATTCTAATTACGGCAATCATAACTATGCTAGTTATAAGCAGTGGTGTCTCTTCAGGCAGTATGAGTGATTTACCAACCAAAGGGCCGAAGGTGGCAGTCATCGATACTAGTTTTAACGGTGCCTTTTTTCTTGAGCCTAGTCACACGGATTACAAGTATAAACAAATTAGCGAGGCGATTGACTCTGCGCTTTCCCTTAATCCTGATTACATAATTTTACCCGAGGACTCTCGTTATACAAATTCGGACATTTCTTCCCAAATGGCCTATCGTTATTTTCGTTTTCAAAGCTCTGACTCCCAAACAATCTTGATTGATAGTGGAAGAGTTTCAAAGATAGGAGAGGCGTCATTTCTGAGGGCCACTATATATGATGGAACAGCCAAGAAAGCTTGGGTGACTGACAAGCGTTATGTTGTACCTCAAGGTGAATTCGTTCCCTACTTTTCTCAAGTAATGTTTAAGCTAATGGGGATGGAAAAAGCTGTGGCGAAGATGCAGGGAACATTAGATTATCAACCGGGTCCGTCTCTAAATCAGAACGAATTTTCTGAAGCTGTGCCTGCTATATTATTTTGCTTTGAAAGTGTCCATCCTTATGCGGTAAAAAGATTAGCTCTAGGTAGAAAGGTTCCGTTTGTTGCTCATCCTATTTCACACGCGTGGTTTCATGAATCAGAAATTCTTCGACACTACTTAGATGTGATGTTAAAAATACAGGCACTTTGGAGTAATGTCCCAATAGTAAGTGCTGGAAACATGGTAAAAGGAGCCCTCTATACTAGTAACGGCATCAAAATATCACCAACCCCTGTTTCGTCCGGAGACAATTGGGAAGTTAGTTTGATTTCGTGGTGAATTTAATTAGTTCTTCTTTTACTACTTCTGCGTCACTCCAAGGAAGCTTGCTTCCTTTTGGTCCCATTATATATGGATCGGTACCTTTACCTGAAATTAAAACGTATCCATTATCGATTGACTTTTCTAGGGCGCAAGCGATTGCTTGTCTACGGTCCATAACTATTTCTAGCTTCGACTTATCTTGGATGCCTTTAGTCATTTGTTCTACTATTGTGTGGGGGTTTTCATCGTAAGGGTCTTCGTTGGTCAAAATAATATAATCACAATATTTATCAGCGATAGCTCCCATCTCTGGTCTCTTCCAGCTGTCTCTTCCTCCACCGGTGTTACCTAGAACACAAACCTTGTGTGTGTCTGGAAAAGCTTGGTACAACTTTTCTAATGAGTCAGGAGTATGAGCATAATCAACAACAGCCGTTACTTGCTTAGAAGAATCTTTGGGAGTTGAAAACTGTTCAACTCGACCAGAAATCGGTGGAATGTCGCGCAAGGCTTTGTCAATTGTTAAGAAAGAAATGTTATATGCTCGGGCAAGAGTGATAGCTGCTAAAATATTGTAGACATTAAACAGACCTATCAAAGGAACCCTAATCGTGACGTCGCCAAAAACCAAACTAACACTATCTTTGTGTAGGGAATAGAGAGATAGGTTTTTAAGAGAGTAAGGAAGTTGGTTTTCAACTTTAAAGTTTAAGAAATCTTGCCCGTGCTCATCGTCAATGTTGGCTACAATATAACGAGGTCGTTTCTTTGAAACTTGAACTCGGTGAGCAATTGATAGTTTGGCCTCCTTATATTTTTTAAATGAACCATGCGATTCGATATGCTCTGGTGTTAGGTTGGTGAAAATCAAAGTGTCTAGTTCTAGAAAGCTATGACGGTATTGTTTTGCTCCTTCAGAAGTAATCTCAATAATTGCATAGGTACATCCAGCGGTAACTGCCTTACGTAGGAATTTTTGTACAAAGAATCTGCCCGGTAGGGTCATTTTAAAAAGATTCCGTTCCACTTCATCGCCAATTTTAAATTGGATAGTTGAAAGAGAAGCAACTTTGTTTCCTTCAGCTTCAAGTATCCTAGTTAAAATTTCGGTGACAGATGACTTGCCTTTTGTGCCCGTGACACCAATAAGAGTTATTTCTTTGGAGGGATGTTTGTACCAAAGGTCAGCCATTAGAGCTAGTCCATAGTGATATGGTGGGCGCAGTAAATTTAAAACGGCCTTGGGCACCAAATTTTTTAACATTAGAGAAAGTTGTGCCATACAACAATAGTATACGGACATTCCTTTTTTTTGCCAAAACGTAAAAGTTGTGGTGGTCAGGAATCTAAGGAATAGGAATTTGCTTTAATACTGCGCGCACCAAAGATTTAGTATCTTCAGTTTTATCTTCCTTCATAACGTAAGTACGAGCTTCTTTAGGATCATAGCCAAGGGTAATTAAGGCATCAATAGCATCTGTCTGGGATGGAGAGAGTTGGGAGTTAATTGGAGTGGTAGCTGAGTTTATTACAAGATGGTCAATTTTACCTTCCAAGTAACTAACTAAGTTACTTGCGGTTTTCTTGCCAATTCCTGACATCTTATGAAGGTGGTCGGGGTCCTGTTGCAAAATTGCACTTGAAAGTAATGAAACGTCGGCTTGATTGAGTATTTGAAGAGCCGATTTAGGACCAATCTTGGGTACATTTAGAAGTAACTCAAAGAAATTCAATTCATCCAGCTCTAAAAAACCATATAAATCCAAGGCATTTTCCCTTACCGCTAGATGAGTATGGATAAAAACTGTCTCTCCATGGACAAAGCTCTGACGATTGGTAGAGGTAAATACTTGGTAGCCAATACCATTTACTATCACCACAACGTAGTTTTCTCCTAATGAGGAAATTGTGCCTTCAAGAGAACGAATCATGTTGTTTTCATTGTACACAAGTCTTGGCTATAATGAAAATACCTTGCTTTTTTATCCTTAATACCGTATAGTGCTCAAACTTTAAATAAAACATATGCCGATAACTAAAGGAGCAGAAAAGGCTAATCGCCAATCAAAAAAGAAGCACATTTTTAACGTTCGCCGAAAAAGCGTAATGAGTGATGTGGTTAAAAGTGTAAACAAGGCCGTTACAGCAGGGGACTCTGCAAAGGCCAAGGAATTATTACCACAAGCTTACAAGGCTATTGATAAAGCAGCTAAGAGAGGTGTTATTAAAGACAATACTGCAGCTCGCAAGAAGTCACGTCTAACAGCTAGAGTAAAATCTGTAAAGTAATTCAGCAAAAAGTCCCGCACATTGTGCGGGACTTTTTGTAAGCTGAGTTTAGCCAAACCACTTAGATATAAAGTTTGGAATCATTCTCCTAAGTAGACTCTTTTTCGGAGCAGGAAAGAAATTCTTTTTGTAAACCAGCTCTGGCATTTGTGCGCTACCGGTGCCAGGGAAATCTGCTCTGGTCAGTCGAGGCTTTTCTGGTTTAGGTTCGTTAATTACGTCAGCGGTTGGTATTTCATTAGTCCGAAAATTTTCTTGGACGTTTTTATGTTCAAAACCTTTAGTTTGAGGACGGGGATATGCTTCGGCCTTTTGGGCGACAGGTTGATTAGGTTGATGTTTTTCTTTAGTTGCTTTGGACGTAAACGTATCCTCTACAAATAAAGTAGAGACTAGTTTCTGGAACATGCTTTTCGGAGCAGGAAAGAAATTCTTTTTGTATACCAGCTCTGGCATTTGTGCGCTACCGGTGCCAGGGAAATCTGCTCTGGTTAACTTAGTCTTTTCTGGTTGCGGTTCGTTGATTACGTGGGCTGTTGGTATTGCATCATTACGCAGATTTTTTTCAATCTTTAAATAATCAGGGTATTGAGGATTTGGTTTAGTAGGAGAGTTGGCTATATTGTCTACGGGAGTAGATTGATTATTCTGTTCAGGTCTTTCTTGATCTTGTAGTTCTTTTCTTGCAAACTCATTATCAGCAATAATGACTTCGGTAATGATGTAGTTGGTTTCATTAAATTCTTTTCCATAGACAGAGTCATTTGCACTCTCGGTCGGTACTGAAATTGGTGGAATCTCTGAATCTTTGGGTTTGTATTGAAGATTTTCTTTCATGGTATTTGGCTAGGTAATTTAAGAGTAGCAAATCACATACCTTAAGTACAGGATGATATTTTTTGTTTTTGGAGTAGAATTAACTTTCGTTTTACCTTTTATTTCCCTAACAATCCATAATTATGAATAAAAATAAGAAGCCTGTGTTTGAAACCAGAAAGACAAAAATAGTCGCCACTCTAGGACCAAACTCAAACAATGTGGCTACTTTGGTGGAAATGTTAAAGGCTGGCATGAATGTTGCCAGAATTAATTTTTCTCATGGTGATCATGTTTCCCATAGTGAGGCTATTGAAACTTTAAAAGAGGCCGCCAAACAAGCCAATATACCAGTCGCAATCTTGCAAGATCTTGGTGGCCCCAAAATCAGAATCGGAAATTTTAGTACCGATACCGTTACTCTGGTAAGAGGACAGACATTTACTCTGACTACCAAAGTTATTACCGGAAACAAAGATATCGTTTCAATTAATTACCGTCGCTTGCCACAAGAGGTGAAGGCAGGTGCTTATATACTTATCAATGACGGAAAGCTTCAAATCAAAGTAGTTAAAACCACTGATACCGATGTTATCTGCAAGGTAGAGATCGGTGGAATTATTCGTGGCCGACGTGGAGTAAATGTTCCCGGAGCAATGCTCTCCATTAGCGCTATTACACCCAAAGATAAAAAGGACTTAGTCTTTGGTCTTTCCAAAGGGGTAAACTTTGTAACCCTTTCTTTTGTACGCAAAGCCTCTGAAGTGCATCAGTTGCGAAAACTACTTGGAATACATCAAAACTCTGTCGGTATTATTTCCAAAATTGAGACTAAGGAAGCTATCGATAATTTGGATGAAATAATTTCTGCTTCAGATGGAGTAATGATTGCCAGAGGGGATTTGGCGGTTGAGATACCTAGGGCTGAAGTGCCACTAATTCAAAAGGAGATTATTCTGAAATGTAACCAACAAGGTAAACCGGTTATTACTGCTACTCAGATGTTGGACTCAATGCGAGAGCAACCAATTCCCACTAGAGCTGAAGTAAATGATGTTGCTAACGCCATTTTAGATGGAACAGATGCTGTTATGTTGTCTGACGAAACAACCATTGGTAAGTATCCAATTGAATCAGTAAAGATGATGGCCCAAATTTCTAGCTCTGTTGAATCAAGTAAATATGGACAAAATTTAAATAGACAAATTAATTTTGAAATTAATAGTGTTGAAGATGCTGTCACCGCTGCTATTGCTAAAGAAGCGGGAGAAGTAAATGCTGTGGCGATTGTCGCTCTTTCAGAGTCAGGGCATACGGGACGTTTAGTGGCTAGACATCGTCCCAAGATGCCAATTTTGGTTTTGACTCCGCACAAGAAAACCTATTACCAGTCACTATTGGTTTATGGTTGTGTCCCAGTATTAGTTGCGCCAGTAAAGAGTGCGATGGAGGCGATTTCTTTAGCAAAGAAAACTATCGTTGATTATGGAGTAGGTAAAAAAGGCGATAATTTTGTATTGGGTGCCGGCATGCACTTTGGTAAAAGTGGAGCAACCAACATGCTGATTATTGAGAAGTTATAATTTATAAAAATATGAAAATTTTAAATACTTTACCTTTCATTTGGATAGCTACCACATCAATTTATACTTTGTTACTCTATGTTTTGAATATCAGGCTTGGATATACGGTAGTGTCTATAGGACTTTTTGTTCCAATTAGTTTAGCGACTTATAGTACCGCGCTTGAAGAAGGTGTCTTTGGTTTAATTATATTTCCGATAGTGCTGGCAGTTGTTTGGGGAGGGGAATACTATCTACAGAAATATATGCTTACAGGAGGCAAAAAGTTTTTATGGATTGTGACAATATTATTTTCCCTTACTATTATTATTGACTTAATTATTTGGGGGACATGGGCAAGTTTTGGTTACCTTCTATCGAATGCACTTGAAGACGGAATGTAATGATTCTATAGATTGGGCGATTTCAGCACAATCTTTATTTACAGGTATTTTTCCTACTACTCACCAAAAGTAGTAGCGCGATAAACAGGAAGTTAGGCTCACTACCTGGCTTCTGTCTTTTTACGATAAGTAGTCCATCGACAGTCTAGATAATCTGTCATCATATGGAAAATTAAGCCAACGGCAATGACTTGTATATAAAAATTTGGAATAAATAAAAGCAGTACATAAATGCCAATTGCAAAATATGAATGAAGTGGATGAAATCCAATACTGCAACGATTGGGATCAAAAATTGGCCTCGCTAGTAAATGATCGATATCGACTATCATTGTTCCAATCATGATTGCCCAAGCAATTTCCCAACGCTCACTGTAAAATACCCAAGCCAAAAAACCAGGAGCTATAAAATGTAGGCTGTAATGGATAATTGTTTGGAGTTTAGGCATACAATCACTATAACAAAAAAGCACCCCATTGGCGTTTTTATTATTGGTGGAGATAAAATAAAATTCCGTCGTTACACGACCAGGATACCTTTTAGATATTTTATTCGCCCATCTTCCAAATTCCACAAAACTTTTCTAATCCCTCCTACCCGAGACCGCTCCCTTTCTTTTTACTATTATTAAATCAAAATTTAAAATGAGCAGGATTAAGATTATGCTAAAATTCTAGTATGAAAAAAGTCCTTCTCATTTTATTAGTCTGTGCGTTTGTTGTAATTTTAACTATAATCTTTCGTGTTTTACGGGATCGAGCAGAAAATACCCACGATGTACCTTTGATGGTAGGTCAGCCGACAACCTCAAAAGAAACCGTTGTTAATCTTGCTAAAAATTGCACTCTCAGCACACTCCCTAAAGAGCTGTTTGCCCGAGGAGTGATAGGTTTAAGTGATACACCATGGCCTCCGGAGGCACCAAAATTTTATGAAAAATACAGAGATCTAGGTGTTAGTTGGGCTAGGGTAAATATCGATTGGCGTCTCATTGAAATGGAAGATGTAAGCTATGACTTGTCGTCGTCAGACATTCTTGTGAGAAACTCACAAGCTGAGGAAATTTCGTTACTGGCCAATCTTATATATCAACCAGTTCACATTGAAACATGGGATTTAATGCAAGAACGATTCAATCGCTTTGCGCGTGCGGTTGCTGAACGGTATAAGCCCGATGGCATTTTTGCCAAAGAAAATGGATGGAAAGATTACGGTATTTCATACTGGGAGATATTCAACGAACCCAATCTTCCTAATTGGGGTTGGTTGGATAAGAATGCAGACCCTCGTGAGTATGTCGGTGAATATTCAGCTTTGCTCGCTGTCGGTAATAAAGCGATTCATGCAGTGGATCCAAAAGCAGTAATAGTTTTGGGCGGGGTATCAAGTGACGATGTCCACGGCATGCCGTATCCTTTGTTTTTCAATGAGCTTTTTTCGTATGGCGTAGCTTCGTGTTTTGATATTCTCGCCTTTCATCCGTATGGGAAAGACGGAATGTTTAAAGAAACGGCAAATGAGCTTCGTGATATTATGCGTAAAAATGGTGTCGAAGAGAAACCAATTTGGTTCAATGAATACGGTACTCCAGATGACACAGAGCTTGAAAAAATGATGCGAGCAATGCTTGAAGAGGAAGATGCCGTCGACGCTTGGTTTTGGTTTACATTGCGTGACTTGCGCCCCAATAAGCGTTGGAATTACGGACTGACTGACTACGAGTTTTCTCCAAAGCCCGTTTACTTTATTTTAAAGGAGCGCTTTTCTAAACCCCCTGCGTTATAATCAAAAGTACTATTTATGAAAACACATCGAGGTCATGTAAAGACTAGTTATTTAGTAGTAATAATGTTTGCCTGACTTCTGATGAAGTCTTATTCTGCGGAGAGAAAATTTCGGTCGTTACACGACCAGTATACCTTTTGTATATTTTGTTCGTAAACTCCAAAATATACCCAAAAGCTTTTCGAATCCCTCCCGTGAGTGACATTTAGTCATTCACTTCTCTCCGCTTAGGAAAACAACACCCTTATGGGTGTTGTTTTCAAAAAGCGGGCTTCCTCGAGTTAGAACAGTGGTCGGTCAAGCCCTGCTTGACCGATTTAGTAATATTCAGAATACGATTTGATAGTTCCTCGTGCGCAAGAAAAAGTGACAAAAGTTACACATATCTGCTTGTGTTACAAAGTTAC
>JBGSVK010000044.1:0-10923 GCA_041752975.1 Minisyncoccia bacterium
ATCAAACGATTAACTACTATAATCAGAGGCGGATACATTCAGCGCATGGCGTGCCGCCGGTGGTATTTGCGCAGCAGCAAGAGACGAAGTATTATTAACTGACTTTAGAAACGGTGTGCCATTTTTGGGGTACCTTCCATAGTGCCTTGATACAGGCGGTTGCATCTATTGATATAACAACTAATCAGGAGGACATTAAGGGTGTACAAAGGCGGAATACTCCGGAAGGTGAGGTTAGACCAGTTGGTCTTGATGCTAAATTAGCACGTACAAAACGTTATACTGATTATTTAGCTGAACTTAATCCTAGTCATGCTAGAAATCTGTCCGCCTGGTTGGAGTCTGGTGGTTTACGAGAACCAAAGACTAGACAAAATGAAGGTTACTTCAAGGAAGCCGAACGATTATTCTTAATGAAATATTATAAGGCTCCAGATTTTGCACGAAATCCTGAAGCTCCAACATTTATTATTGGTGGTCCACAAACTGTAATTGGTATTGATACTGTATTTATAAATAAGGCCCTTCAAGGTTCAAAGCCAGCTGAAGAGATGATAGCCGACTTATCAGTCATGGAATTTATGTATTGCATAGAGGCTGAACAAAAATATCTACAAGACAAAGTTAGAAGGAGTGGCGCCAGAAATATTTTCTTTGATAATCATTATTAAAAAACGGCTGCTTGGTCAAATATTTTAAACAGAGGCGAGATAAATGAAATTACTCAGGACATAGTTCGTAAAAATCAATCCAGTAGAGAATTTAGAGAACAGTTGGGCTACTACGCACAAGCTTTCCAAAAGGTATACTCAAGATAAGTATGTAATAATTTTGCAAATCACTGCAAGTAGGGCACAATAGTCGCGATGATTCATCACTATTTTAGAAAAACCGTTGAGGGTGCTGTAACAGAGGTTGATGAAGCAACTTCTGGTGCGTGGACTCATATAGCCAATCCTTCACCGGAGGAGTTTTCTAATGTTGTTGAAAAGTACAACCTCGATGAAACAATTGTTGAGGATATAAAAGACTTTTTTGAAGTGCCTCGATTTGAGATCGAAGGTTCTAGTGCCTATTTCTTTACCCGTTACCCATACGATGTAAAGGATCACGATATCGATACGGCACCAATTTTATTTATTTTGAATGAAGATTCAATTATAACTATCGCCGAACAAGAGGTTCCATTTTTGCGTGCTTTTGCAGAAGGGAAGAGAGAGTTTACCACTACAGAAAAAACTGGTCTTTTTTTGGAGTTCTTAACTGAATTAATGGTTGCTTACGAACGTAAACTTACCCGCATTAGAAAAATGGTTTATAGAGACATGGCTAGAGTGCGCACAATTAAAGGTAAGGATTTGCAACGACTAGTGTTTATTGAGCAGGAATTAAATGAGGTTATTTCTGCTTTGGTTCCAACCAATGTTTGGGTTAATCAATTGGCTAAAGGAAATCGAATTAAGTTCTTGGAAGATGACAGGGAGTTACTCGATGACTTACTGATTGAGTGTGGACAGTTAATTGATTCAACTAAGTCAATCTTGAAGACCATTCAAAATATTCGTGGAGCTACCGAGGCTATTCTGACCCAAGGTCTTAATAATACTCTTCGTACTCTTACAGCAGTTACTATTGTCTTGACTATACCGACATTAATTTCATCGCTTTTTGGCATGAATGTAGCTAATCCACTAGAAGGTTATGTAAACGCATTCTGGTTAGTAATCCTACTAATCACCATTGCAATGGGTATAACAATCTATTTCTTTAACAAAAATCGTTGGATGTAGGGAATTTGTTATAATGTCGTTATGAATAATATTGAATCTGGTATAAATACAACCGAACAATTACCAAAATGGAATGAGGGTGATTTGGATATTCCGCTAGAATATCTTCTTGGAGAACAGCAGTTTTTAATGTTAATGATGGTGCCAGAGCAAATAAAGTCCCTAGTAGAAGTGAGTGATGGTGAGCATATTGGAATCGAAGAAATACTCTTTGAGCGTTGGTGTGAGAAATATTCAGAGCTGTTTAGAGATTATTGTAATAATCTTAATCCAAAAGTTGAAGAAGAGTCTAAATTAATCAAACGAATTATTACCGGAAGATTAACTTCTGACGATTATCTAGGTCTTCAAAAACATTTTGAAGCCTCAGAAAATAAAGAGCAAGGAACAGGAGGTAAGTTTTTTGAAGATGAAGCAAAGATAAAACAATTTATTGATGATATGGAAGCTAGAGCGCAAAAGAGGTAGGGCATTCATTCTTTGTTCAATAATCATTAAGCAAGACAGAAAAACGACTGACAGTAAAAGTGTCAGTCGTTTTTCTGCATGCTAATATGTATTTATGAAAAAGCAGGTTTTTTACATCCATGGCGGGGATTCCTTTAGTAAGACTGAGGATTTTTTGAAGTCACTTCATACAAAGCCTTTACGCAACTTACCTGGAAGTGAAGGTGTGACTTTTTGGACCAAGACCTTGGCAGAGGACTTGGGTGAAGATTATGAAGTTTTTATGCCTAGTATGCCCAATAGTCAGAACGCTCACTATGAAGAGTGGAAGATTTGGTTTGAACGACATTTTGAATACTTAAGAGATGGGGTGGTTTTGGTCGGCTGGTCGCTCGGAGGGATGTTTTTGGCTAAATACTTGAGTGAAAATACTCCTCCTTTTGAAATCAGTGCAGTTTTTCTACTAGCCGCTCCATGCGGAACTTACGCTGATGACTCTGGCAATGACTGCGGTTCGTTTCAGTTTAATACTGAAATTCTAACAAAATTGGCTGATTTTGGCTCAAAAATCCAACTTTGGCACTCAAAAGACGATTTTGTAGTACCTTTTCAACATGTCTTGGAATATCAAAAGCACTTACCAGAGGCCGGGACAGTTATTTTTGAAGACAAAAATCACTTTTTAATTACAGAATTCCCTGAACTATTAGATAAAATAAGGACAGAATAGACTTTCCGCCGGTAAGAATTCGTGTATTGATGCGTCTACGTATATAATGGTTTTCACATATGCCGAGTCTCAAAAAGACAAACGACACTGCAGAAAGCCAAGAAGAACGTTTTTTGAAAGCTTTCGAGGAATATAGTGATGCGCTTTTTCGCCATGCGGCGATGAGAATCAGTAACCGAGAACGGTCTATCGATGTGGTACACGATACTTTTACCAAAGTATGGTCATACATCAGGTCTGGTCACGAGATTGACTCTTATCGATCTTTTTTATACAAGGTGCTAAATAATCTCATCATTGATGAGTACCGTAAGCAAAAAGAAATGTCACTAGATGCTTTACTCGAAGGAGAGGGAGTCGATGAAGGTTCTTTTCCTGAACTATCCGAAAGTACTGTTGAGGCCTTGGCGGCAACTATCGACGGCAGAAAAGCCTTTGAGTTGCTAAAGGATTTACCGGAAGAGTACCGAGAAGTAATCATTTTCCGTTTCGTTGATGGACTGGGTCCTAAAGAAATAGGTGAACTGATTGAAGAGAGTGAAAATGTGGTTTCGGTCCGCATTCACCGCGCCCTAAAGTTACTTAGAAATAAGATTGAGGCCGGAAATGAAGCCTCCGAAAGAAAAAGAACTACCAAAAAATAAACATGAAACGCTTTAGCGAACAATTTAAGAATAAAGCAGACGGTATTCATTTGAGTACTTCTGAAAAACTCGAACTTCGCGAGCGGGTGGTTTCTTATATGGAATATCATCCATTACCAAGCACAGCTAAAAAAGTGACTACTCCAGTATTTAATAATGAAACACCATTCAAGCTGGTTAGTGTAAATCCTTGGAAATTTTTTAAATTCTCGGGAGCCTTTGCAATTATTTTAGTAGTTGGAATTTCTTTGTTGGCAGAGAGGGCCGTACCAGGAGATGCTCTTTATGCAGTAAAGGTAGGATTTAATGAAGAGATGAGAAGTACCCTAGCTCGTGGTTCTTATGAAAAAGTTGTTTGGGAAACTGAACGACTAAATCGCAGAATTGCCGAAGCAAGACTTTTGGCGGATGAAGGTCGTCTGACTGTTGAAGTAGAAGAGCAGGTAGCTGACGCTGTTAGGGTACATAGTGAAAATGCCCGCAAGGAAATAGAAAACTTAAAGTTGACTGATAAAGACGAAGCAACAATGGCTTCAATTGAATTAGCTACAGCTTTAGACGTCCAGACAACTTCACTCAGAAATCGAGATGAGTCAGAATCGTTAGGACGAAAAGCGACTCTTATTGAAACGGTCTTGGTTGAATCTCAGGCAATTGAAGTCTCTTCTGAGGAAGATACTCTACCGGCTTATGATAGGTTGATGGCCAAGGTTGAGAGTGAAACGACTAGAGCCCATGAACTTTTGGAGGGTGTCAAAAAATCCGCTACTTTGGAGGAACAAAATGACATCAGACGCCGACTCGATGATATTGAAAGAAAGGTTTTAGCCGCCATTCAATCAACCGAGACTGACGATACTATTTCTAGGCAAGGTTTAGTAGAGGCTCTGCAACAGACGCATCGTTTGATTGTCTTTATGACTAATATTGACGTTAGAGCAAGTGTAACTGTGGATGAAATTGTTCCAGTTACTCTAACTCTAGAGGAAAGAATTATCTTGGTTAAGAAGCAAGTTGAAGATACGCAAGTGTTACTAAAATTGGTAAACGACACTCTTGAAGCCACCAGCTCAGCTGAAATTGATGTAGAAATTCTAACTAAGATTCAACCTGCTATTGAACAAGGTAGTACAAGTCTAGAAAAAGTATTAGTAATATTGGCTACTGAGCCAGTAGAAATTGAGACAGCTGAAGGATTTAGTCTTGATGCCTATAACTTAATTTCTGACTCAGCTTTGTTATTGAATCTATCTGCTCCAACTACTGAAACTGTTGTGGAAGCACCTGTCGAAATCCCAAGTGAGATTATTGATGAAACCATTAACACCGATGAACAAGTTGGAACCAGCACAAGTAGCTCAACTGAGGAGGTGGTAGAAGAGGTCGTCGAGACAAACGTTTGACAGTAAGCCATAATTCTATATATTTATAGGTATGAAGAAAACAAACTTCACAAAAGTAGCCGTTCTGGATGATAGACAAACAAGTTCAATCTTTATGTTTATTATTTTCTGGCTCTTTAGTTGGTCGGTTTGTTTCTAGTAGTACTAACAAAAAACAAAACCGGCCAACTAATGGCCGGTTTTGTTTTTTGTGGGGCCTGTTATTCGCGGAAAATATTTAAATCCTTGAAAATTTTCCGCGAATCGCAGGCGACTCCCTAAGAAAGAGTTACTAATTCGCGCAAAGGAGCGCGGGACCTAGAGGTAATCTAGGAAAGCCTGCGAACTGTTCATTCACAACGACCTAATTGGTCACAAAGAGAGGGAAACATGACTATTCCAACCGATTTGGTTTGCTACCACGAAGTCGGGGACTCCTATCCCCAAAATGAGCTCAAGGCATTGCCGGGGGTGCCAGCCTATGCGGGCCGGAAACTTGCCTCCACTTTTCCAGGTAATGTGATTGTCTTGCCGAGCAAGATAGAGCCACACCTGGAATGGATTTTGGGCCACTATGAAAGTATTGGCCTGCAGTGCGCAACGGAGATCGTGTTTGGCGACTATCAGACGTTGGCACTTTATCCAGAGCGTGAAGTTGAGTTCTTCTTTTTTGGCGAGAGAGCACACGCCGTTCGCCCTAACCAGCGTCGGCGCAGGGCTACCGAAAACCTGAATTCCAAGAACAATTTCATCACAACCTGTCACAATTTGGGAGTGAAGACACCAAAGACAGTGTGCTTTTGGGGAATTCAGGACTATAAGAGTAGACCATTTGTACTTCCACAGGGTCAGGTCTACGTCAAGAAGGCGGTTTCGGCCTCGGGCAAGGGTGTCTACAAGTGCAAGGATATTCACGCCATGAACAGCGTGATTTCTGGACTTGATGTGCCTTTTCAAATTCAGGAGAGTTTGCCCGAAGGAACTGAGTTTCTCAACGTGCAATATGAGGTGGTGAAAGGAAAGTTGCTTCGTGGGACCATTACCAACCAGATTCTGGATGGGAACACTCATGTCGGCAACTATTTCCCAACCAGGTTCGACTCCGAGCAGATTTACCAAGTGACGGACGTCTTGGCTACGTGGTCGCAAACGATTGGTCTGGAGGGCGTGTTTGCCTTTGACGTGGCAATCACTCCGGACGGCGAAATACTGCCAATCGAATGCAATCCTCGCCAGAACGGTGCTTCGTACTACTCACGGGTCGCTGACCGGTTTGGGGTCGAAGCCTGGGAATCGCGCAATATCGATTTTCCCAGGCTGAGCTTCGACGGGTTTGCTCTTGGGGAGCTGGGTTTTTCCCCGAAAAGGAACGAAGGCATCATCATCGTCAATTGGGGTTGCGTTAGCGAAGGTATGATCGGCGTCTTTGTAGCTGGTTCGTCACAAGTTCGCCAGGATTACCTCGCTGAGCTGAATCATCGTTGTCGTTCTTGACTTGGGTCGAAGGAGTGTCTGGGAGGGGTTTCGTACCCCTCCCTTTTCTTTTATATTTATAATATTTAGGTAGAATCATTGTTATGAATAAGTATGCGATTGTTATCCACGGCGGGGCTGGGGCCATTACTGATGTTTCTTTATATCGAGAAAGTCTAGCCAAGATTATTGAGGAAATTTCAATATTAGCTAATGATGGAGAAACGGCTTTAAATTTAGTTACTAAAGCCGTGACGATACTCGAAGATAATCCGATATTTAATGCTGGTAAAGGTTCAGTTTTGAATGCTCTTGGCAAGGTGGAATGTGACGCTTCGATTATGGACGGTAAAAATCTTGATGCTGGTGCAGTAGCTGGTATATCGGGAGTTAAAAATCCAGTATTACTAGCCAGAAAAGTGATGGAAGAAAGTCCTCACGTCATGCTAATAAGTAAAGGGGCGGAAGAGTTTGCTCAAACTCAAAATATTGAGTTTATGCCAGAAGATTACTTCGTCACTGAAGCTAGGGTGAAACAACTTGAGGAAGCTAAAAAGAGTGACCAGATAACTCTTGACCATAGCGATGTTGAAGAGAAGAAATTAGGAACGGTTGGAGCGGTAGTGATTGATTGTTATGGAGATATTGCGGGAGCTACCTCTACCGGTGGAGTAGTCAATAAAAAATTTGGTCGAGTAGGTGATTCACCAATTGTTGGGGCGGGAGTTTATGCTGAAAATGAATTGTGTGCAGTCTCGGCGACTGGCTATGGTGAACAGTTTTTGAGGACTACGTTGGCCAAACACGTTGCCGAATGGATGCGTTACCATGAAAAAGATGCTCAGCTGGGAGCTGAGGCCGGAATTGATTTTTTGGTTAAGAGAGTAAGTGGTCTCGGTGGAGTGATTGTTGTTGATGGTCAATATAGAGTTGGCGTTGCTCACAGTACCCCAGTAATTTTGGCGGCATCTAAAACTTGGGATACCGAAACGAAGCTACATTTTTAGAAAGTTGTAAGATTTTATTAAATTTTGAGTCATAGACAGTAATATGCCGAAAATCCTGACGATTCAGTTTCGAACGAATGAGTTTGCACTTGAGCAAGAAAGAATGTGTTTAGCTCGTGAGCTTGGGGACGCTGTACAAGTTGATTTCATTAGTGCTCTAGACACAACTATTGATTGGAATTACCCAGAAACTATTGTTAATAGTTATAGTGGGGTAGTGCTAGGAGGTTCCGGAGATTTAGATTTTGATGGTAATAGAGAACCAGATGATGAAGTCCGTAAGATCTCTTTGGAGTTGGTAGGTAAACTAAGGCCACTCTTTCAGTACTTATTTGATAATGATATTCCGACTCTAGGCATATGCTATGGGCACCAGATATTAGGAGCTTTTGCAGGCGCACAGGTTCACTGTGATACAACTCAAAAAAAGACCAAGTCGCATGAAGTTAAGTTATTAGTTGACAAAAACGATTATTTTTTGTTTACTGACATGCCCAATTCTTTTTATGCCCACTATGGACACAAAGATGTTCTAGATAGGATTCCTGACGGTGCCGTTTTGCTGATGAATGGGGGAGATCAGTGTCGAGTTTCTGCCTTACAGTACAAGAAAAATATTTATACAGTTCAGTTCCACCCAGAACTCACTTATATTGACATGGTAAATCGAGTTAAGGGAGCCAAGATGTATTTACCTGAAGGAGTAACGGTTGAAGAAATATACAAAGACGAACCACATTCAAATGTAATTTTGCGTAATTTTGCCAAGCTGGTAGTCAACCAAAGTCACTAGTAGAAACATAGTTTTATTAGTCGAGAATAGGTCTTGAATAAAGACCTATTCTCGGTTTGTAAAAAACCGATGGTCGCATAGGGCGACAACAGTTCTTAACGTTCTTATGGAGAAAGAAGAGATGATGTTTCAAAAAACAGAAGCACGGAGACACTCCTCTTGGAGAATGCATATCCCTACCTCTACTACTGGTGTCACACTGGCAGCAGCAGAGCGGGCCAGGCGGGTCTTGGGCGACCCCAACAGCTTTATTGGCTGGGCACGGGACTGGGTTTCCTGCATACCACGGACCGTGGTAGTGAGAAAGGGAGGGAAACTCCCCAATCTGCGCCTCAAGTACCCGGTGGTGGTCAAGTCTGCCGAAGGTGATGGTGTTCTCATCAAATGCCTGACACTTTCGTCGGTTCAATCTGCTGTAAAGAAGATGAAGGGTGCTTACCAGGTGCAAGAGTACCTGATGGGATTCACCTTTCTGCGCTTGTATTGCAGAGGAGGCCAAGTCGAGGTGTACAAGAAGCAGGTAGTGGACGGTCGTCCAACCGAAGCTTTGTTGGCGCCGGAGAATCGCTATTCCCAGACTGCACTTCATGCCAGTCGTCGCTTGATTGAGACCATCATGAGCCTCGGCGTCAAGTCGTTCACTCTGACCATGGCTGTAGAGAAAGAGACCGTTTACGTCATCAGTTGCTGTCCTGACAGTGGTCAGATGTCGCAGTAACGTCGTCGTTGACGGTTTTGAGAGGCCGTGTAGGGAATCCTTTTCCCGCACGGCCTTTTGCTTAGTTAATTAATTCTTTTGATAAAAGACTGGTCAGAAATGGTGCAAGAGTTTTTGTAAAAATCTCTGATCGATAAGCGAGATTGCCGGTAATATTTTTTTCAAGTGAAAAACCTGTTTCTTCCAAGATAGTTCTATGTATATGTGACATAGTTATCGCTCGTAGACTACCTTGTCCATCGGCAACATCGTCACCTCGGGTAACAATCATCCCAATTACATTTCCTTTTTCGTCTACGACTGGTCCACCAGAAGAACCTTCGGCTCCAACTTTGCTACCTTTAATCGAGAATACATCAGCATAATTTGAACCAAAAGTATAAAGTTCTGACACCGAAGTGGTGGCCAAGACAGATAGAAGTGGGCTACTAGGACCGTTTTTTAATAAGTCAGTGGCAGGATATCCTGCTGCGGTTACTTCAGCTCCTTTGAGTGTTCTTGGTAATAATTCTGAGTCGATAGCCAAGGCGGGTATTTCGGCTGGAAGTGGACTACCGTCAATGGTTTCTGTGACATATAGCAAAGCATAATCACGTTCACCGGTTCCCGTCGGAGCAACGCTGTCAATCAATGATGCATTTTCTTGAACCCAAGTCGGTGGTATATAAAGTAAGTCTGCTTTGTATTTTGCTTGAGCTGGAGTTCCTTGTCTCACAATACACTCTGCATCTCCTAAGTCATCGGTTTTACCAATCAAAAGAAATTGAGCAACATGGGCATTGGTAATAATTACTCCTTCACTGTGAACAAAGAAACCGGTGCCAGTCGTGGTTCTAATTGTTGTTGGAGTGGTAAAGGTACAGTAAATATTTACTAAAGCTTCACTTGGGTTAGTAGTAGTTATTCCAGTAGAGACTGCTCCAATGGCAGTAGCGCGTTGGTATTCGGCACTTCTAAGCAAAATATCCGGTAGTCCTTTGGAACCAAAAAGGGAAGGTAGAATTGAAAGACTTTCCTCATCAGTATCTTCCGTCACCTCTTCGATTTCTTCATAGGTAGTGTCAGGTAGAAGGGTAAGTACCTTGTCAGCTAGTTGGTTGGTAAAAGCTAGGTAGGCTGTAAATATTGATACAGCGATATCGACAACTAATTGCATATCATAGAAGTATAGCAAGACTTGGTGGAATTTTTACCACAATGGTGGTAGAATCGTCGGTACTAGATTTAGTAGTCACCAGGTTACTAGACAGTAAATTCAGCAATGCGGTTGTAAGCAAAGCTTGCACCCGCTGCGCTCGGAGCTAATATGAAAGTGTACTTTCATATTATTCCTCACTTGCGGGTGTGGTTTAGTGGTAACACGACTGCCTTCCAAGCAGTAGTCGGGGGTTCGATTCCTCTCACCCGCACATATGAAAGAGCGCCTTTGGGCGCTTTTTCATATGTGCGGGTGAAGTAAATGCCATTGAGGCATTTACTTGAGGAATCGAACCGCCGGAACGATGCGAGTTTACGAGCGAGTGAGGCGTGTCCCGCGGCACCTGCTATTATGTGAGCGGAGCGAAACAAAATAGCTTGGTGACCGTCAGGTTCCTCTCACCCGCACATATAATATAAAGCCGCTTTTAAGCGGTTTTATTTGTAGATAGGTTATTGAAATTTGGCAACTAGCGAACTATGTAGTAATTTATTCTCATACAGAGCCGGAGACAACGCGTCTTGGTACCCCTTTAAAAAGCATAAAATATATTTATGAATGAAATACCCAATTGTTTTTACCGTGTTAGTGTCAAAGCTCTAGTACTAAACGAAGCAAAAGATAAATTTTTACTTTGCAAAGAAGTTGATGGAAGATGGGAGCTTCCGGGCGGAGGTTTGGATTGGGATGTAAAACCGCAGGACGATTTACCTAGAGAACTAATGGAAGAGATGGGACTTA
>JBGSVK010000045.1:0-1904 GCA_041752975.1 Minisyncoccia bacterium
GGCATCCAAGTCCCTGCTGGGAGTGTTCGCGAAGGTGAATCGTTTGCAGATGCCTCCTTACGCGAACTAAAAGAAGAAACTGGCTTTGATTGTTTTGAGATTGTCTCAGAAATAGGTGCAGATACTTATGACATGTCACCATATCGCACTGAACTACAAGAAAGACATTTCTTCATAGCCAAACCCACGGCAGAACTTCCTGAACGGTGGAATAGTCAAGAAGATCACGACAGTGAGCAAGAGCCGACACGATTTGAGTGCTTTTGGATTCCTCTTACGCAAGCACATGTCCTTCAAACTGCGCAAAGTATCTATATTGGAAAACTGGCTCGATATCTAACGGCGGAACTAAGTAATGTACACACTTAATGTATGTGGCTTTTATTCACAATCATTCACACATTCACTATGGCTCTCGTCAATTACATTGACGAGTACTTAACCAGTAACAACAAAGTCACCGCGGAGTCTAGTATCCACAAAAGAATTGGTGGACTACTTCTCGTCTCGACACTATTAAGTACCATTACAATTGGATCGCTATATATTTACTTAGGTGATGTATCAATTGGCCGTAAAGCACTCTTACTTGCTTTAGCTTCCGCTGTGCCAATGGTTACCCTATGGGCCTCTTATTTTTATCTTTTTCTAAAGTACCCTGCTCACCAAGTTGTACCCCTCTTCGGGTTAAGTAGTATTTGGTTACTACTGATTGAGATTGCATTTGGTGCATCAGTAACTCCAGTAGCCATCGCCGGTATAGCGGTTCTAGTATGGGGAGCGTATCTATTGGACTCAGGTACATTTAAATGGAAAATTCCGACAAAATTACTACTAATAATGACGCCTGTATCATTTTTATGGGCTACGGCACTCTTCCTAGTTAAAATTGCATCGGAATCGTCGGACGTAACCACTGTATTCTTTTACCAATATGTTGGAGTTGGGATTATTGGGTTATTGCTTTTGACATTAGTTAAACCCTACCGAGATGGCTTTTTACTTCGTATTAAGGAACAAGGTGTCAATTTTCTTGGCTTTAGTTTTTTAAATGAGACAATCTCACAAATATCGTTTTTCTTCGTAATGCTAGCAATTACTCTAGCTCCTCTTGGGGCATATGTCACAGCAGTCGGAGGCGTTCAGAGTATCTTTGTACTATTACTATTCTATTTCTTTCCTATTCACGAACGAAGCAAAATCACTAGTATTCAATGGGTCGCGATAGGTTTAATTGCGATAGGTATATTTGTCATCGAATTCTGGAAATAATATGAAGACGAAATACATTTTGCATGGTGGATATACCAATGAAGATAACGAACAAAATCGTAGTTACTTTGCTGAGATGATGAATAGTGTTCCTAAAGGTGGAAATATCCTTCTAGTCTATTTTGCTAGTAACATAGATGATGTTGAACAAAAATACAAAAAAGATGCTGCTCGTCTACAATCTTTTACCACAGATAAACAGATAAGGACGACTATAGCCACAGATAAGAATTTTATAAACGAGATTAAAGATGCTGACGTTATCTATTTCCGTGGCGGCGATACACAAAAATTAATGGCTACTCTTGATTCTCATCCAGATTTTCTCGAATCAGTACAAGGTAAGACAGTTTCAGGTTCTTCTGCTGGAGCTTATGTATTATCAAAATACTATTTCTCTAACTCACAACACAAAGTTAAAGAAGGCTATGGTTGTATTCCTGCAAGAGTTGCTTGCCACTATAGAAGCACGGTACACCAAATCTCTAGCGACTGGAAGGTACCCCAAAAATGGCACACCGTTTCTAAAGTCAGTTAATAATACTTCGTCTCTTGCTGCTGCGCAAATACCACCGGCGGCACGCCATGCGCTGAATGTATCCGCCTCTGATTATAGTAGTTAATCGTTTGAT
>JBGSVK010000046.1:0-2463 GCA_041752975.1 Minisyncoccia bacterium
CATTTGAAGCTCCGCCAGCATTACTTTCGGTACTTGGTGTTGTTGGAGTAGTGTTACCACCAACCATAGATAAATATACAGCTCTGGACTTGGGACCAAAGTAGCCAGAAGCTGGAGAAATATTATTTGCCTTTTGCCAACGAATTAACGCTGCTTGTGTCAATGATTTAAACTCACTAGTTTCATTACCAGGCGCTCCCCCTCCACTTGAGGTAATTACATAACCATTACTATTTAGATACTTTTGCAAACAACGAACCTCTTCACCTACAGAACCCAGTTGCAAATCCTTTGTAAACGAGCAAGTTGAAGCACTGGCTGTTAAAGGAATTATTGATAATAGACCTAATACTGCTAATAAAAATACCACTGATAAATTCCACTTAATACTTAAGTTTTTATTCATATACTTGGTAGTATACCGCACATTTATAAATGTGCTTATATTTACTCACAAATAAAAGCTGAAGTTAGCCCTTATCAAAATATTTTTCTATATCAGCAACTTCAACACCAATTTTTTTACCTGGATTCATGATATTTAAAGGATCATAAAGCTTCTTAATCTCTGTAAAAGCTGAATAAAGTTCTTCTCCATAAAATTCCTTCAAAAAAGGTGAACGAATTATCCCATCGCTATGATCTGCACTAATATTTCCATGTAGACGCTTAATTAACACAAAAACTTCTTCCATTAAACCTGTTATGTCTGTCATTAATGTTGAACTATTTACATCAAATACCGGCACTATCCGCAACGAACCTTCACCAATGTGACCATGGAAACCATACTTGATTCCCCTCCTAACCAAAATCTTATGCAAGTTGTCGATAAACTCTGCCAAAGCCGATACAGGCACAACCACATCTTCTATACAAGGCACAGCTTTAAAGCCTTCACCATTATGATCACGCATCAACAAAAATGAATTACGTCTTACTTCCCAAACAGAAGAAACATCTTGACTACTTTCAACTTTTTTAACAAAGTACCCTCTATCACTAAGGGCCTCAAAACAACTCTTGGCCTTACCCTCGGTTTCTTCCATAGTCTTCTCACTAAACTCCGCCAAAATAAAAAGTTCAGCGTCTGCATCTATATAAGGTAGAGTCTTGTTGGCATGAACAGTCAAATGTTGCCTTGCCATTGCAAAAGTATTCTTATCAAATGTTTCTATTGCTTCGGGGTTCCACTTAAATATTTCATCAACAATTACTGGAATGTCTTCTAGTTTCTGGGCAGAAATAATAATTAATGAAAGATGTTCTGGGATTGGGACTAATTTTAAGACAGCCTTGGTTACAATTCCAAGCGTACCCTGAGCTCCACAAAAGAGAGGTACCAAATTGAATTTTCCGTTCTCTAATACTTTTTCCAATCGATATCCTGATGCCGCTTTTCTAACACTACCAGTTACATTCTTCAAATTTCCTGCATGTTGTTCAGCTAATTTTAGAATTGATTTTTCTCTCTCGTCGACGACTTTATCAAAATCTTTTGGTTCGATTGTTGTTACACTACCATCAGAAAGCACTACCTCCATCGATAATATATTATCGCTAGTCGCACCATAGCGAATACTCTTTTCTCCGGAAGCATTATTGCCAATCATTCCGCCAATTCCACAGATTAATCTCGATGATGGGTAAGGAGCAAACATTAAGCCGTGTTTTGACACTGCCTTTTCGATATCTCTAAAGTAAGCTCCGGCTTCTACTGTAGCTGTCTGACTCTGGCGATTAATTGTGATCTTTGACATATAGCGTGTCATATCAATGACAGCACTAGTAGTTAATGGACCTCCACTCATACAAGTACCGCCTGCTCTTACAGTAACAGAGCGATTATCGTCGCTAGTATGTAATTGTCCGGTCTTTTTTACCAAGCGAACAATGTCATCGACCGTTCTAGGGTAATAGACTTCAGTAGGAGTCTTGGTAAAAATACTTATATCTTTGGCATATTTAGCCAAGGTCTTGGCATCTGTAGTAACTCCACCCCGATAACCTTCTTTACTTGAAAAAAATATAACTACGGTCAGAACTACTACTAAGATAAAGATTATTAAAATAATTAGCATATTGCTGAAATTATAACACCGTAAATATCCTAAACTCTTTGGTAGTCACACAAAGGAAAGCGCTGGAAAAAATCCCAGCGCTCATCACACCCTCTCACTTTTCATTAACCCTTCTTCTTGCTCAAGAACTGGATTCCTTTGTTGGTGATTCTGTAGTACTTTTTCTTCGGTGCTTTAGGAAAGCGAACACCTAAGGAAAGATTTTTTTCTTCCACCAACTCTACCGATTCAGACATCGCATACTGGAAGGTACCCCAAAAATGGCACACCGTTTCTAAAGTCAGTTAATAATACTTCGTCTCTTGCTGCTGCGCAAATACCACCGGCGGCACGCCATGCGCTGAATGTATCCGCCTCTGATTATAGTAGTTAATCGTTTGAT
>JBGSVK010000047.1:0-12177 GCA_041752975.1 Minisyncoccia bacterium
ATCAAACGATTAACTACTATAATCAGAGGCGGATACATTCAGCGCATGGCGTGCCGCCGGTGGTATTTGCGCAGCAGCAAGAGACGAAGTATTATTAACTGACTTTAGAAACGGTGTGCCATTTTTGGGGTACCTTCCACATTCAATCCATTTACACTAACTTTTAAATAAGTCACACCCAAACGATCAACGGCGACTTCAAAATTTGAATTAGTTTTGTCTGGTACATCAGAAATAAACTTAACTGAAGATTCAACTCGGGTCTCAGTTACTGGTAAATTAGATGAGTCTACACTACCACTAGTACCAGGTGTAGTAGAGGGAGTTTCTGTACTTGAAATTTGATTTATAGTAGACACTGTTTCAGTGTTAGTATTTATATTAGTGGTAGTTGTTTCAGTAGGAGTAATAACCGTTCCGTCTGCACCGATTGTATTTGCAGAAAGATTTGATGTGTTACTAACACCAAGAATACTTGTCGTAAGTAAAGCTACAGCCAAACAAATCATTAATGACGCTATAATTCTAATACAACTAAACGAAACAATATCTATATATTGTTGCCAGGATTTCATGCCCCAATTATAGCAACTAAAACACTGTAATTTCTTAATTACTCTGTGTAAATAGAGTAAATTTATTAAAATTATTCAATATTAGGTACACTCTGTTATAATGGAAGTAATGATGAAATTAGCCAAAACAACTTCAGCTTTTGTCCTTTTATTTTTTGTTGGGACAATGTTTGTAAGCTTGCTACAAATGGCAACAATTTCAAATACCAATCATGGCTGTCCCAGCATGGGTCACGAAGATAGTATTTGTCTGATGAGCTTTGCTGAGTACATGAATTCTTGGAAATCAACCTATCTGGCGACAACCACATATTTTGCTACTAATCTGTTGCTTTTATCTCTTCTCATAATAGCAACCTCAGTCGCTCCTAATCTGCTTAAAAAAAGTACTCATTTGAGTATTCTGCTTAGGTTTAGACAAAGAGATAAGCAGACATATAAATTACCCTTCTTTCTCCAAGACTTATTTTCTAATGGTATTCTCAACCCAAAGTTATTCTAGTACTTAATATATTAAGGAGTCTTAATATATTAAGTACAAAATTAAATGAACTCACAAACTATCTTAGTCGCGATAATTGCTCTACTTATCGGAGGAATTGGTGGCTACACACTTAACGAGTATAAGGCGATGGATCACAGTCAATGCATGATGGACATGGGTACAAATGAGCAAACTGGGTCAAAGACTACAATGAATATGGCAGGGATGGAAGGAATGCACATGATGCCAGACGGAACTATGATGGGGATGGATCATATGAACATGTCAGTAAGTAGCGAGCGGGACTTTCTACTAGGAATGATTCCTCACCACCAAGAAGCTGTCGACACAGCCAAAGAAGTACTTGCTCGTGGTGCCACAACTCAGGAAATGAAGACCTTGATGAATAGTATTGTCACAGCTCAAGAGAAAGAAATTTCGGAGATGAAGAGCTGGTACCAAAATTGGTACAACGAACCCTACCAAGATAATGGTAACTACCAGCCTATGATGCGAGATTTATCACAGCTTAGTGGAACAGAAATTGATAAAGCCTTTCTAGAAGATATGATTATGCACCACATGGGCGCGATCATGATGTCTAGAAGTGTTGAGTCATACATTGAAAACACTGAAATTGCTAATCTCACTAAAGCGATTATTGAATCTCAAACTAGAGAAATAGAGCAGATGAGACGAATGCACAATGAACTCTAAAAGTTAAATTGAAATAAAAGCAAAGACCATCGGCCGGCCGATGGTCTTTTGCAGAATAAACGTTTTTAAAATTATTTACCCTTGCCAACTTTTTTAACTGGTCTACTACCTCGATTTTTTACACCACCCTCCATTCTAGAAGCTACTCGATGTGGTTGGTTTTGATTTTGATTACTATGATTAAATTTTGCTGAGTTACCTTTTTGATTAGGAATATTATTCATGCACAGATTATAACATTTAATTTAAGGTAAAAATTATTTGCTATCTAAATTAAACAGGTCCATACTAAAAAAATGGATATAACAAGGAAAAGACACTATTTTATAATAGCTATTCTAACCACAGTAATACTAATTCTTTTAGGATTATTGTTAATTATACTTTTTGGATTTGGTAAGTTTAACGACCTCTTATCAACAAGCACATCAAAGGAAGTTCCTGACGAAGTACCTCAGACCATATCAAGGCAGTTTCTCGAGGACGAAGAAATCGTAATTATACCTCCCCAATCAAGTACTGACTTAGAAATTATTTTGAAAGTAGAAAAGGTTTTATTTGAATACGTGGAAGTAACTGATGGTTGTGGCCCACACTTTGAGGAAGACTGTCTTTTGGTACGTTCCGGTCCTGGCACAGAATACCCGTTAGTTTCTAGACTTCGAAATGGAGTGGTGCTAAAAGTTGGCGGAAAAGTAACTCGAGAAGGGACCGAATGGTACAAAATTGTTTTTGACGAGACACTATATTATCCAGAGAGATTAAAAGATGATTGGTATATTTCAGCCAACTATGTTGAGGCACTTTACGATGAAGGTGATAAAAATATTTGGGAAAACAAATATTCCACCACCACCCAAAAAAATATAGTAGTTGATCGTTCTGAACAAAAGTTATCTGCATATGATGGAGAGAATCTTTTTATGGAAGTCTCTATTTCAACTGGTTTAGAACTAACTCCTACACCCAGAGGCACGTTCACCGTATTCAAAAAAACTCCGAGTCGATATATGCAAGGACCCTTACCTGGACTAGCAAGTAAGCAATACTACGACCTACCCGGAGTTCCTTGGAACCTATACTTTACTCAAGGTGGAGCGGTTATACATGGAGCCTATTGGCACACCAGCTTTGGCTCACCGTATTCACACGGTTGTGTAAACCTCTCTCCGGCTGATGCCAAAAAACTATACTACTGGGCAGTACTAGGAACGAAAGTTGTGGTTAAAGACTGATTTCAAGCCATTATTTTTAGCATTGTCACCTCTGTATTTCAAAGGTATAATGTTCAAGTTTTGACAGATATAAAAAATATTGTAATATTTGCCCTTTTTGGTACTAGCGCTTTTATCCTAAACCTAGGACATATTGAAGCTCAAAGACCTATTCAGCTGACTCAAGAAGTAATCGCTACTGAAATTTCTCCACTGCTAACCAAAACACTTTTTACTGAAGAATTAAACTCAGATATTTTGGAAGTTAGTAAGTTAAAAACTGAAAGCGCGGAAGAAGAAACCAAAATCACTCAGACTATTAAAAATGATAAAAAACCTACCAACCAAAAAGTAGAAGTTTTTACCGTACCCTTCTACTCACAATTTTCTGATATCACCAGTGCTTCATGGAAAAAGATCGGTTGTGGTATTGCTAGCTTGGCTATGCTAATTGAATTTCATGAACCAGGTGCTACTACCGTAGATAATTTACTCCAAGAAGGAATCGAGGCTGACGCTTATGTCAGTAGCGCCGGCTGGTCACATGCCGGATTAATCGGTCTTTCTAAGAAATACGGTCTAGTCGGCTCAAGTCGTGACATGGCTGGTCTAACTATGGATTCAGCTTTTAGTGAATTAGAGGAAGTTCTCGAAAAAGGACCGGTAATGGTTTCAGTGCACTATACTTTTGATCCCAAGAACCCTATTCCCCACTTGGTAGTAATAAATGGTGTTTCGGATGGAAAAGTTTTTTATAACGATCCAGCTGAGTCAGTCGGTGGTGGTTCAATCAGTATCAGAAAGTTTCAAAGTGCTTGGAAAAAACGTTACATCGAAATCCATAGCGCTTAATCCTAAATTAATCCGGTCGACAGTACACTGGTGTACGAACTAATAATAGCTGGAACAATCAAAACTGCCGCCAATAGTGGTAAAACAATCATCGCAATTGATGACCACATAATTATTAGTAGATACTTTCGGGTCTTTTCGACTGAACTATAAATTGCTTCGAGTTTTTGATCTTGCGCATTTAATTGCTGTTTTATTATTTCATCCATACTCAAAATTATAGCCTGTATTTATATTTATTTCTTTATTTAATTGCCTAGAATTGACAGTTACTTTGGATAGTGATTACATGATATTACCTCAGAGCGAGGCATGTTCTTACCCCACATAGCCACCTTAAAACGGAGAACGGCAATGAACCAAAACCCCACAACCTTGGCCGAGTGTTCTGCAGCAATTTCCCAACGGATGGGAAACTTGCGTCCTGGCGACGTCATCACCAACTTGTCAGAAGGTGACCCCACAGATGTGATAGTGGTACTAATTAAGTCTCAGGACGGAACCTTGGTCCTTTCGGAGCGAGCCAAGACCCCTTCGCCCAAGCCCGACATCAACGGTCCCTTCTTCTGGAGTCATGAGCATATGGCGATGCTCTCCCAAAGAGACCGGAGTAAGCATCAACACATTGGACAATCCTCGCAAGTAAAGAAGGGTGCCGGACTAGTTGAACTGGGTAAATATCTAGACCAAAACCCACAGGCGGTCGAAGTCAGGACTCAGGACCACCGTGCCTTCTGGTCGACCCAAATGCGCAAATGAAGGACCTAGAGCTCGCCTCTTCCCTGTTCAGCGAAAAAGTTTCGCTGCTTGGGTAGAGCGGGCTTTTTCATTTTAATATGCAAAATAAACTAGTCTTCCAGAAAATGTCTAAACTCTTCTAATGCTTCGCTAACTATTTCAGCCTCATTTATATCTATCAATGATTTTTGTAACTTATTTAAAACTTGAGCAATCTCCTCTCCACGATAACCCTTCTCTTTTAGTCTCTCTGCCTGAGCCAAGACTTCATTACTAAAAGGCGTGCTCTCTTTTAGCGCTTTATCAAACATCTTTTCAAACGGGTGAGACATAGTGTGTGCGAGTATAGCATAAATAAGTTTAGCCTCACGCCATATAATTGAAGTGAGGCTAAAGATTGGAAAACTAAACGAGTTTGAGAACTATGGAAAATACCGTAGATTTAAATCTTTACCTAAAGTGGTACTGCGTCGATAGTTGTACCTACTCCTATTTGATAGATCTGTTGAACTTCATCAGCTGAAAGGGCTCGGTTGTAGATACGAACGTCGTCAATTGAACCATTAAAATTTGTCGAGCCAGGTACACCTAAACCATACCCAGACCAGTCTCCAATACGTAGAGGATATGTAGTCGGAGTGTTACTTAAGTCGCGTAAAGACGATGAAGTTGTTGCTACGTTTCCATTAACATAAACCGCAACAGCGTTTGATGTATCGTCAAACGATGCACACAGATGGGACCAGGAACCAACTACTATTGCATCAATTACTCTTGTAAGAGTTTCTTCAGTATCCCCTGTTTCATTAATTCCTGATCTATCTTTTAGAATATATTCAACGTCAAGGGGAGACACTGAACCTTCAAGTCTCAGGTTATAACCAGTCTCTGAGTTAGCACCTCTTTTATCAATAATAATTTGACTACCTGCAGCCCTTGGTCGTATCCAGGAGCACAATGTCTGGGATGTCAGTGATAAAGAGGCATCATGTGGTACCTGTATATAGTCATTAACACTATCAAAATATAATCCTTGCCCAACTTTTCCTGACACTTTAGCAGATGAAGTAGCACCCCCTAAAAAACCTCCATGATTACCTTCGTCAGTTATATCATAGACTTTGTCAGTAACATCTGGACCGTCAAAGGTCCAATGAGCGACTAGGCCGTTTTCTAAAGATGAAGTGGTTTGAGGCGTGATACTAACCTTTGAACCTTCACCTTGCTTGTATAAGGCTTCTACTTCTCTGGCCGAGAGGGCGCGGTTGTAGAATCGCACATCGTCAAGTTTGCCATCAAATGAATCAGTTACATTTCCATCGCCAATTTGAGACTGAACAGGTGTTACTCCATAAGCAAATGTTGACGCATCAGTTGTATCCTCTATTACTCCGTCAATATAAAGTACCATATTCGTACCGTCAAAAGTGCCGATAATATGGTGCCATTGTCCTAAAATACTTACATTACTAAAAATAGACCCTACCGGAGCTGCACCATTACCATAACGTATTGCGGCGCGTCCTTCATTACTTATTAATAACAGAAAGCCCGAATTGTAACCATCTGAATATGAAGGAAAAAAAATACCGCGATAGGTTCCAGATCCAGACAAAGCATAAGCCCAGACCGAAATAGTCCATTGATCTGGCTTTAAACTAGGAACACTTGGTAGTAAAATTCTGTCATCAATTCCATCGAAACTTAGACCTTGCCCAACCCTACCAGAGGCTTTTGCAGACGTAGTAGCTCCTCCATATAATCCACCATGATTACCTTCCCCACTCATGTCATAGACTTTATCTGTGACGTCAGCACCATCAAATGTCCAATGGCCGATTAGACCATTTTCTAAATTAATATTTGAACGTAGAGTCAAGTTTAAGAAAGTGGAACCCAGCACTGATGAATACTGATAGAAAGTTGCAAACAACAGCATCGGAATAAGAAAGATGAGGAGCTTGGTGATTGGAGAAAAGTCTTTCTTGGCAATTACGTGAGCGGGAGTAAAGCCTGTGACACTGACTCTCTTGCTCTTTTTGAAAGCAGAAAAAGCGCCCCAGCCTCCACTTTTGGTACTAGTATCTTGGTTGTCTTTTTGTTCCTCCAACATGTAATAAATTATATCATCTGTAGTCTGGGTAGATATAGCAATAAGGAACAAAACTATACATATCTTTTTCAATTAATAATAAAAAGTCTGCTAAGCTGTAGTTATGAAAGATTTTCCCAATTGGAGTAGGCTTAAAGAAAAATTAGATGGGCTAGTTCATAGAGCACCTCATGTTAGTGAGGGAGACATCTGGTGGGCAAGTGTTGGTGAAAACATTGGTTCGGAAATAGGTGGAAAAAACCAGCAGTTTTCAAGACCGGTAATAATTTTCAAAAAGCTTGCTCATGGATTTTATTTTGTAATACCAACCACAACTAAAGAAAAGACGGGTTCTTGGTACATACAATTTAGACAAAAGGAAATAGACATGTCTGCTTGCCTACATCAAGTCCGTTCTATAGACCACCGCCGATTATCATCAAAACTTGGAACGCTCGATGCCACAGATTTTTTTAAGGTAAGAAGTGGATTTAACTTACTTTATAAATAAATATTCCCCACCTTTTAAGGGGCAGGGCCGCGGGAAATTCCCGAATGTACCCTAATTATATAGAAAGAAATATCAATGTCAATCAAATAAAGTTGGGGGTGTTGGCTTTTTGGTGTTTGAGACATAGAATAAGGTTACCTTATGCCAGAACTACCAGAAGTCGAGACCGTACGTCTCCAGCTACTATACAAAGTACTAAATAAGCCAATTACCAAGGTGGAGGTTTTTAACCCCAAGACAGTCGCCAGTAATGCGAAATTTGCGACCGCTCTCAAAGGCAAATCTTTCTCTCATGTCGACAGGATTGGTAAACTTTTAATATTTTCATTTACTGGTGAAAAAAATCTTTTCTTACTCACTCATCTAAAAATGACCGGTCAGTTTTTTTATCAAGAAAAAGACACTGTTAGTGGAGCTGGACACACGATGAGTGAAAGTGATAGCAAAAATCTACCCAATAAACACACCAGAGTTGCTATCTATTTTAAAGATACTTCGGCTTTGTTCTTTAATGACATGCGAAAGTTTGGTTATATGCACTTAGCAGATGCGCAGGAAGTAGCTAAAGCTAAAGGACGATTTGGGCAAGAATTGATTGACCCAGATTTTGATAACAAAAAGTTTTTTGAAAGTATCCAAAAGCGCAGAACGCCTATCAAGGCTACCTTGTTAGACCAAACCTTTGTGGCTGGACTAGGCAACATCTATGTTGATGAAGCTTTGTATATAGCCAAAGTCAGACCAGACAGGATAACTAATCTAGTGACAAAAAAAGAAGCTCTGGCCATAAGTAAAGCGAGTAATGATGTGATGCAAAAATCTATTGCAGTTGGTGGTACTACTTTTCAAAGTTTTTCTGACACAAATGGTCATATTGGTAACTACAAAGAATATCTACAAGTGTTTGGAAAACAAAATACACCTTGTCGTAAGTGTAAGACTTTAATCCAAAAAACCCGAGTAGCTGGTAGAGGTACACACTTTTGTCCAACCTGCCAAAAATAATATGAAAGTTGATATTGAAAAATCTTGGGGCGATAAATTAAAGACTGAATTTGAAGCAGATTATTTCTCTAAACTAACTAAAACTGTAAAGTCTGCTTACCTTTCAGTAACCCCCACTTACCCACCACCCAAACAAATCTTTTCAGCCTTTGCTTTGTGTCCATTTGATAAGGTAAAGGTAGTGATACTAGGACAAGACCCTTATCATGGCCATGGCAAAGCTCACGGCCTAAGTTTTTCGGTACCAGATGGTGTTACTGTCCCTCCATCACTCAAAAATATCTACAAGGAAATCCAAGCAGATTTGGGTATTAGTGTCCCTACATCGGGCAATCTTGAGAGATGGGCAAAGCAAGGGGTTCTCCTCCTAAACGCTACCCTAACCGTTACCGCCGGAATGCCAGGCTCGCACCAAGGACTTGGTTGGGAAACTTTTACCGACAATGTCATCAAGAAAATTTCTGCAGAAAAACATAATGTTGTTTTCCTACTCTGGGGTAAATACGCTCAAGCTAAAGCCAACTTAATTGACGACAAAAAACATTTAATTTTAAAGGCTCCTCACCCATCACCTTTTTCGGCCTATACCGGTTTTTTGGGTTGTCGGCACTTTAGCAAAACTAATGAGTACCTCAAAGACACTAAGCAACTGCTAATCGATTGGTAATAGTTAAGCCAAGCCCGGAAAGAAATCTCGCTTGATGTTCTTTTTAGGAACACCCATTTCACGCAGGAGTTTGAAGTAGGCATTTACCATCCCTGGAGGACCAGAGAGATACCACTCCCTCTCTATAAAATCTGGGGAATGTTTTTTAATCATGTCAGTAGCCAGATAACCTGACTCATATTCAGGTACTTGCTCTTTGACAATCACATTAACTACTTTTAGATTAATAGTACTTTGCATTTCATCTAGATATTGCTTGTAGGCAATTTCTTCTACAGTATTATTGCCATAGTACAAAACGACGTCATGTTTGAGATTATTGTCTCTAATCTGACCAACGTGACTCAAGAATGGAGTGATGCCAATTCCGCCGGCGATAAAGCCTAGCTTCTTGCTATTATCCTTTGGCAAGACAAAGTCTCCAGCCAATTGACTAGCGATAATATTTTGACCAACAGTTAGAGACTTGAGGGTTTGTTTGTAGGTACTGACAGTATCAGCAAAACGAACCGCAACACGCAGAAGTGAATCTTGCGGAGCGGAAGCGATGGTAAAGTAACGACGAATTCCTCTGTCGTCTGGATTTTGATGAGGCAACATCCACTCTAGATATTGACCAGAGACAAAATTTACTCGGGCCGGTTTTTGAAAAGCGAATTCAAAAGTGTTTTTAGCAATTTCCTTCATCTCTACTAACGGCATGATAAGTTTCTGCTTGAGGGTCGATGGATAGAAAATTAAATTTCCGATAATTAACGCTAACTCTGGAGTCATTTTAATAAACGGTAAAAATAAAGTTGTCTGAGAAATAAAACCAACCAAGGCTCCATAGTACATTTGTAATTTTTTAGTTGGAGGCAAAGTAAAAGGCTCAGTCAACATAAAGAAAGCCAAGAAAAGACTTGGCCCTGATAACCAAAAGTTTGGTGCGGTTTCTAGTACATCAGATCCAAAGCGAAGCTCTTCTATCAAATAGACAAAGAATGCTACAACCAAGAAGGTAATGACCGGAGTCCATTTGCGAATTTTGATGACTACTAAGACACCAGCAATTACAAGAGGAATGAATAGCTCTACTCGCCCAATCCACCAAGACGATTCAAAATATCCAGGCAAAGAAAAAACTTCGTAGATGATAGCCAAGACTAATACTCCAACAGCGGCAGGGTTGGCAAGATGTTGTTTGTGCCATGCAAAGATGAACTTTGAAACTATCGCAATAAAAGTTACCGTCGCAATTACCCAAGTGTCGCCCAAGCTTGAAAACTGGGCTGGAATAATTAAGAAAAATATTATTAAAGCCGTAATATTGGCTGACTCACTATTGACTGGTACTCGCCACAAAAGACTACATAACCAATTTACTATTTGCGCCGTCAGTACAGCAACGGCCAGAGAAATAACTTGTTCGGTTCCACTATATGGAATCAGACCCAAGAAACCTAAGACAACTGAACAAAAAGCGAGAGTAAGTAGCGCAATTGAAACAATTCTATACATTGCTATAGCATCCAATCTCTTCTCTAGTACTTGAAATAAATTAGTCAGGTATGCGTACATATATTGGTGAGTATTTGCTAAAAAATGAAGCTTTTAAGTTTTGATAAAATTAGTATAATACATAAGTTATTATTTATCTAAAGAAATTCAAAGTATGCCAATTGTTGTAGCAGTATTGGGAGTGATTATCGTTATTATGGGTTTTGTGTTTTTCACTAGTAGTCCTGCTGAAGAAACAGCCGTCGTTCCAGATGCCCCAGAAATGAATAGAACGGAAGAAATGGAGAAGGAGCCAGAAACCGTAGTAGATGATGAGTCGCTTGCAGACCCAGTAGTTAGCCAAGATGATAGTACAGCAGTAATCGCAAGCACACTGACAGGAAAAGGTACTTACCAAACTCCAGCTAGAACCACACATGAAATTGATGTCACTCTAACTGTTGAAGCAGGAATTGTAACAGATGCAAAGGTTGTTTATGACAATGGTGAAGGTTTCTCAAATCCAAACCAAGAAAGATTCGATGGTGCATACAAAGCTCTCGTAGTTGGCAAATCACTTAACGATATTTCACTTTCAAGAGTTGGTGGAGCCTCTCTGACAACCGAAGCCTTTAATCAAGCTCTAGTGTCTATAAAGGCACAACAATCACAATGACACTCTTACCCACCATCAATGGACTTGGTACATCATGGTGGATAGAAGTATTTGATGAGCTTTCAGAAGAAAAAACGCAAATCGTCTACGACGATTTGCGTTTTTTTATTTCTGACTTTGATAATAAATATTCACGTTTCAAACCCGACTCAATAATAACCAATTTAAATACTACCCATCATATTCAGAACCCTAGCTCAGAAACTATTGCCTTACTGCGATACGGCATGTCACTTTATCGCGATACAAATGAAGTGTTTAATTTTTTAGTTGGAGAGACACTAGAAGCCAATGGTTACGATGCACTTTATTCATTTACTCCAAATGAAAAATCTATCGTCACTCCTGATCCAGACGAAGCCATTAGTATTTCTGAAGATAAAATAATTCTTACCCTTGGACACATTGATATTGGTGGTTATGGGAAAGGTTATCTGATTGATATGGTAGCAGAAAGACTAAAGAATAGTCATCAGCTAGAGCACTTTCTTATTAATGGTGGAGGCGATATGTATGGTACGTCTGAAGTTAACGGAGAACCAATAACTATTTACCTAGAGCATCCGACTATACCAAATACTTATCTTGAAGAAACCACTTTACTCAACGAAGGTTTCGCTGCATCCAGTACACAAAAGCGTCGTTGGGAGAGTGCTGGTAAAGTCTACACCCATATTGTTGACACA
The DNA here is from genome assembly GCA_041752975.1 of Minisyncoccia bacterium. Classification (GTDB taxonomy): domain Bacteria; phylum Patescibacteriota; class Minisyncoccia; order Phycocordibacterales; family UBA918; genus OLB19. The sequence continues at coordinate 11,697 of JBGSVK010000047.1, forward strand.
AAAACCGGCTTGAGTACTCAAAATACTTTGGCAATATTTATAAAAGCACCAAAAGCAGTTATTGCCGATGCTTGGGCGACTACCCTACTTATTTCAGCTCCAGAAAACCACACAACCGCCCTAGAAAAAGCCGAGGTAGATTATGCCCTTTTTAATACTGCCGACAGCACCCTGACCAAAAGCCCAAATTTCTAAGCTCTATCCAAAACTAGATTTAATCCGCCTAGGGTACCCCTTTGTTTTAGACATGATTTTATTATTTTGCTGATTTACTTGTCCTTAAAAATCATGAACCAAGCGTAAAAAAAACATTGACTAGAAGGCTATTTTGTGCTTTTGTAATAAGGTTACAAAGTTCATTAACCGCTCTTTTCATAAGGAGGAGCACATGAGAATTCTACAGATCCTAGTCGTCTTCGCGCTTTTCTTCGGTCCTGTCTTCACCTTCAACATGTTGAAGGCGGGATGGATGGTGTCGGTC
>JBGSVK010000048.1:0-42749 GCA_041752975.1 Minisyncoccia bacterium
ATCAAACGATTAACTACTATAATCAGAGGCGGATACATTCAGCGCATGGCGTGCCGCCGGTGGTATTTGCGCAGCAGCAAGAGACGAAGTATTATTAACTGACTTTAGAAACGGTGTGCCATTTTTGGGGTACCTTCCACACCGACCGAGAGGCCAAAACTGCTCACCGAGTAGGAAGCCGACGAACTGATCGCCGAATTCAAGCGCCTGAAGGATTGGCCAGCCAAAGGATGGCTCAATCCCATCAGCCTGCCGGCGGAATTGGTCAAGATGGTGAACAACCTCTGATCAGGAACAAAGCAATGAACATGGCCCCTAGCGCAAGCGCTGGGGGCCTACTTTTTTATATTTTGAATTCTATTTAGAATAGTATCTTGAATTAATTTTATATCTTAAACGCAAATTTTGACAAGAACTATTTTCGAATTTATAATAGTAATATGGTGAATAAAAATGATAAACAGACACCTCAGGATGACGTAGAAATCACCAGTTTCGAAACTGAAGAAAACGAACCTGAGCTAGAAGAAATAGAAAATGGAGTTAATGGATTTAATAATACTTTACGAGACAAATTAAAAGTCTGTGAAGCTGAAAAAAGAGAAGTTTTAGAAGAATTACAAAGAGCCAAAGCAGACTTTCTTAACGCAAAGAAACGACTTGAAGAAGAAAGACTGCGTGATAGGGAGAGATCTCTAATAAAACATATTGAGTCATTAATACCACTTTGTGATAGTTTTCAAGTTGCAATGTCAGACAAGAGTGTCTGGGAAAAGGCAGATGAAAACTGGCGAAAGGGAATTGAGGGTATTAACGCTCAACTACAAGGCATACTTTCCTCAAGCAATGTAACAATGATTAATCCCAAGAGTGAGAATTTCAACCCTCATCAACATGAAGCATTGTCTACTCTCAAAGTTGAAAGCGCAGAGGCACACGATAAAGTAATTGAAGTTGTTCAAATGGGTTACGAACTTAAGAAAAATGACGGAACGACTGAACTCATAAGACCTGCGAGAGTAATTATTGGAACTTACGAAAAAAATTAATACTTTTTAGTTAAAATAAAAAATAAATTATGGCTAAAATACTTGGAATAGATTTAGGAACAACAAACTCAGCAATGGCTATTATAGAAGCTGGGGAACCAACAATTATCGAAAATAATGAAGGTAACCGAACCACACCATCTATCGTTGCCATCTCAAAAACAAATGAAAGATTGGCAGGGCAAATTGCAAAGCGACAAGCAGTAACTAATCCTACTAATACTATCTATGGTATTAAGCGCTTTATGGGACACACCTTTGAAGAGGAGGCCGTCCAAAAAGATAAAGCAATTGTGCCTTATGAAGTAAAAAAAGGAAGTGACGGAGGCGCGGTAGTAGTTATGGGTGGCAAAGAGTATCGACCAGAGGAAGTATCAGCAATGATTCTTTCAAAACTAAAGGCTGATGCCGAAGCAAAACTTGGTGAAAAAATTACTGAAGCAGTTATTACTGTACCAGCGTACTTTAATGACACGCAAAGAAAAGCGACTCAGGATGCTGGAAAAATTGCTGGACTGGAAGTGCGTCGTATCATCAATGAACCAACTGCCGCAGCGCTTGCCTACGGTTTTAATAAAACGAAAGATGAAAAAATTGTGGTTTACGACTTTGGTGGTGGAACCTTTGATATTTCAGTACTCGAAGTAAGTGATGATGTCATTGAAGTTCAATCAACCGACGGTGACGCACACATGGGTGGTCGTGACATTGACCAAGAAATTGTTCGTTACTTTATAGAAGAGTTTAAGAAGAGTAATGGGGTTGACCTCAGTAAAGACAAATTAGCTCTACAAAGACTTGATGAAACAGCTGAAAAGGCCAAACATGACCTATCTTCAACAAACGAGACCAATATCAATATTCCATTCATTAGTCAGGGCTCAGACGGACCACTACATATGGAACTGAAACTTACTCGTGCCAAGCTAGAAGATTTGGCTCATGAGTATATTGATCGCTCAATCGAAATCACTAAGCGCGCCCTTGAAGCTTCAGGACTGAAGAAGGAAGACATAAATGAAATTATCTTGGTGGGTGGCCAGACACGTATGCCTGCTATCCAAAAAGCAGTAAAGGATCTTTTTGGAAAGGAACCAAACAAGAGCGTGAACCCAGATGAAGTGGTGGCACTAGGTGCTGCTATTCAAGCAGGTATTTTCCAAGGTGATGTAAAAGATATTACTTTGGTAGACGTTATACCACTATCACTAGGTATCGAAACAATGGGAGGGGTTAATACTAAGTTGATTGAGAAAAATACTCATATCCCAACCAAGAAACAACAAGTATTCTCAACTGCTGCGGACAATCAAACGTCGACAGAAATTCATATTGTTCAAGGAGAACGACCAATGGCCAACGACAACAAGTCACTTGGTAAATTTGTTTTGGATGGTATTCCACCAGCACCAAGAGGAGTTCCTCAAGTTGAAGTTACTTTTGACGTAGACAGTAATGGTGTACTCAATGTCACAGCAAAAGATAAGGCAACTGGAAAAGAACAGTCAATTAGAATTGAAGCTAATTCAGGTCTTTCAGAATCAGATATCGAACGCATGAAGAAGGAAGCTGAAGATCATGCTGCAGAAGATCAAAAGAAGAAAGATTTGATTGAAACAAAGAACATGGCAGAGCAGTTAATCTACACTGCAGAGAAAGCTCTAAAGGAGCACGGCGACAAAGTGCCCGCTGAAACAAAAACTGATATTGAAACAAAAATGTCTGCTCTCCGTGAAGCAAAGGATAAGGACGACAAATCTATAATCGAAGCAAAGGCTGAAGAACTTTCTACCTCACTACAAAAGATAGGAGAAATTATGCAGAAAGCTGCTGAGGCGCAAAACAACAATACCAGTACTGAGAAAAAAGATGAGAATGTTCGTGATGCCGATGTAAAGGATGAAAAAGAGGAGGACAAATCAAACTAATTTACGCTTTTGCAGTAAAAGCTTATTTGTGACATAATCGCCACTAATAAGGCCTAAAAGTAAATATGAAAGACTATTACCAAATACTTGGACTTCAGAAAGGTGCCTCAAAAGATGAGGTAAAGAAAGCTTTTCGTAAACTCGCAGCTCAACATCATCCAGACAAAAAGACTGGAAATGAAGAAAAGTATAAGGAAATAACTGAGGCATACGCAGTTTTGGGTGACGATAAGAAGAAAGCTGAATATGACAGTTACGGTCACGCTTTTAACGGATCAGGAGGTCCTAGTGGTGGATTTGGAGGCTTTAATTGGTCAGACTTTGCTAGCCAAGGTGGATTTAACGGTCAAGGCTTTGAGTTCGATATTAGTGACATCTTTGAGAACTTTGGCTTCGGCGGAGGCGCAAAACAAAGTCGCGGTCGTGACATATCAATTGAAATTAATTTAAACTTCAAGGAAGCAATCTTTGGAAGCACGAGAAAAGTACTGATAACCAAAAATTCTCTTTGTAGTGAATGCAAGGGAACGGGTGGCAAACCAAATGCTGGCACAACTACTTGTACAGCCTGTAGCGGTAATGGAAAGGTCAGAGAGACTCGCCAAAGTATCATGGGAAGCTTTACTACAGTTAGAGAATGTAATGTCTGTAATGGACGAGGACAAGTTCCGAAGGAAAGATGTGCACATTGTGCCGGTGCAGGTATAAGAAGAGGACAAGAAGAAATTGAAATTAAAGTACCAGCCGGAATTGAAAACGGTGAAGTCATTAGAATGACGGGAAGGGGAGAAGCGATGCCAAACGGTCAACCAGGCGATCTATACGTAAAGATTTACGTTGAACCGCACAAGACGATAAAACGCGAAGGGAACACCCTTTACACAAACCTACCGATAAAACTTACTGATGCTCTCTTGGGTGGTAGCTACAAAATTGAAACATTGGATGGAGTAATGGAACTTAAAGTACCGGCCGGAATCTCACACAACGAACTACTAAGAATTAAGGAAAAGGGCGTACCAACAGAGAGGGGACGAGGGGACTTTATGGTAAGAATCAACATTGAAATACCGAAAAAAATCTCAAAGAAGGCTGAAAAACTAATTCAAGAATTGCGAGAAGAAGGAATATAATAAAAAATAAGAGAGCGCTTTCAGTGCTCTCTTATTTTTTATTAAGCTGTGGTTAGCCCAACTTTACTTATATTTTTAAAACTCATATACTGATATCACAACCTCTATATAGAGCTCTGTTTAATTTAAATAATAAGTTCATCTCTATAAAATGAGTGCAATCGTTCCTTCCTTTAAAAAAGATTTTTCTGGTCCAATTATTATGATTGGATTTGGGTCTATAGGCATCGCAACTCTACCTTTAATCTATCGACATTTGAATCTAAAGAGTAACTCGCTCACGGTTATTTCTCCAGACGAAACAAACAGATCTATTGCTGAGAGTTATGGTGCTACTTTTTTACATGGAGCGCTAACTGAGGATAATTACATATCAGTACTTCAAACACTTCTAGGCGATAATCAAGAGAGGGCTTTTATAGTAAATCTTTCAACTGAAGTTTCATCAAAAGATCTTACTATTTTTGCGTCTAAGAATAATGCTCATTACATCGATACGGTAGTGGAACCTTGGCCTGGGTTTTACTTTAACAACAATATATCAAAAGCCGATCAATCAAATTATGCTCTAAGAGAATCTCTTCATGAACTTAAATCAGAATTAATAAACACTCCTACCGCAATATCCTGTTGTGGAGCAAATCCAGGAATGGTTTCATGGTTTGTTAAGCAAGCTCTACTAAATATCGCAAAGGATAACAACTTAGATTTCACTATTCCAAAAACTAGAATAGAGTGGTCTAGACTAATGCAAGAATTACAAATCAAAGGTATCCATATAGCGGAGAGAGATTCTCAGATTTCTAAACTTGAAAAGAAACCCGGTGTTTTTGTAAATACCTGGTCAGCAGTTGGATGCATTGCAGAATGCCTTCAACCTGCTGAATTAGGTTGGGGAACAAACGAAAAAGACCTGCCAAACGACGGTCATCAACATAACCAAGGCTGTAAATCATCCATATATCTTGATGCGCCCGGAGGCAATGTTAAAGTACGAACCTGGACACCAACGGCAGGTAGTCATTATGGTTTCCTTGTAACCCACAATGAAGCGATTTCAATTTCTGACTACTATACAATCAAGGAAGAGGGTAAGGTTGTTTATAGACCGACTTGTCATTATTCATACCGTCCTATCGAGGCAACAGTAGAATCTTTAGATGAACTGTTTAATAAAAGAAATGGTAAGCCACACACTGAATTTAAAATTCTAACTGAAGGTGACATTGATTCGGGTTCCGATCAATTAGGAGTACTACTTTTTGGAAACTCTAAAGGGGCCTACTGGTATGGATCAACACTTAGTATTGATGAAACAAGACTTTTGGCTCCATATCAAAACGCAACTGGCTTACAAGTATCTTCAGCGGTACTGACAGGAATTTTTTATGCATTAAATCACCCTGATGAGGGACTAATAGAGACAGATAACATGGAGTTTAGTGAGTGTCTTGAGATACAAAAGGGATACCTGGGTAAACTTAGTGGTCATTACACAAACTGGTCACCAAGAAATGAGATTGAAATTCCTGAAAATGATGATCCTTGGGAGTTTAAATATATTAGGATTAATGATTAACTAACAGACTTTAGTTATCCCAATCAAGCCATAATAATCGGTACATTATTAATTAAATGAGGACTATAATGTATTTATATGGATAGTACGGTGATAATTCATTTTCTATCGGAGTCAGCGTACTTACTCGTCGTTTTATTTGTTTTTATTGCAATATCAATATTTAGAGGCAGACAAGCTTTAATTAATCACATCTGTGGTCTGTACTTAGCATTGCTACTTACAATTCAATTTCCTTATTACGAACTATTATTTAAAGAACTTAACCATTCATCAACTATTGCAATAGCAAAGCTGATACTATTCTTGATTGTCACTATTTTGTGTACACTACTATTTAAACGAATAATGCCCGACGAATACCGCGAGGGTAAATTTGAGAGTATAGGAAAAAAAGTCGCCCTGGCTATAGGTGCAACTATATTAGTTATGAGTTTTAGCTTCAACATCTTACCGGTAACTGAACTATTGGCTCCTGGAACTCCAGTCCAATCACTTTTTGCACCAAAAGAATACTTCTTTTGGTGGCTACTTGCTCCTTTGATAATTTTAGTGATTAACTAGATATAATTAGCAAACTCGGCTATATTAGCTAATAAATAAAATGTCTACTGAATTAATTCTGATACTTGGGGTTCTAGCCGGCGCTCTACAAATAATTGGTTATATTATCTACATTAAAGATGATAATATCGACCCGAACCCTGTAACTTGGTTCATGTTTGCATATGGTACAGGAATACTCGCTTTGCTGGAGTGGGACAGTGAAGCCACTTTACCTGAATTACTTTTACCTATAGCTTGCTCTGTATTTTCCATCTATGTTTCTTATAAGTGCTGGAAAAAAGCCAGAAGACGAGATTCTACTCGATGGTGGCCTGAAGATTGGTGGCCTGAAGACGCTTGGGAGAGATGGTCGTTTATTTCAGATATTGGAATTACTTTTGCCTATATATTTGCTTGGTTCTTAGCTACCTGGGCGATACTAACCCCTGAATACAGAGAGGCAGCAGTTATTGCCTTCTTATTTCTTTCTAATTTATCAACTTTTCCTTCCTTTTACCCACTGCTTCGCGAGACATATCTAGACCCAAATAAAGAGAGTTGGAAACCGTGGACAATTTGGGCATTTGCCTATGCTGTTCTCGCAATAGTCACTTACACAACTCATCATGAATTCTGGCACGCACTTATGTTCTACCCTTTAAGCAATGTATTTCTGCACGGACTAGTTGCATGGCTGGCAAGACCTAGTGCTCAGAAAAGAAAAACCGATTCGCTTAAATTGTCTCAAAATTCATTCTAATAATCTGAATACACATTTTTAATTTTACAGTTAGCAATAACTGAGCTAGAGTCAAAGTATGAACATGGATCATTTGTACTTGCGTGAGAGCAGAATAAACGGAAAAGGCTTGCATACATCAAGAAAAATCAAGAAGGGTGAGAGAATTGGAATGATTGAGGGTGAGATTGAAATCGTAAGAAAATGGACACCTGCTTTGTCGCTCAAGAGTCCAAACTGGATTGGAATTGGAAGATATTCTTGGATTAACACTAAAAATTCACCTTTCAGATTTATAAATCACTCATGCGACCCTAATACATATATAGTAGGGAAAAGAACTGTAGTTGCACTAGAGGACATAAAAGAAGGACAGGAAATTACTATGGACTACTCTTTCACAGAAGCAGACAAAGGTTGGAGTATTGAGAAATGCACCTGTGGCAGTAGTAATTGCCGAAAGAGAATCGGGCCAATAACTACACTTAGTATTAGCACCTTCAAAAAAAATATTTCATTAATACCTGAGAACTTTAAGAGAATATTTTTGGTTGACTATCGAAAGTTAACAGCATACAAAAAATAAATCTCTCCTTTGATATATAATGTTCGTATTGCATTACCAAATATGAACAAAGTATTTGCTCTTCGTATATTGTTTTTTACTCTGGTAGTTTTTTCAATTTTTACAATCTATCACTCTAAAGTAGTTCAGAGAGACTACGAAGTTTTTATGAACCCTGAAGGTCCAGATACAAGTGATTATTTCTTGATAGAGTCAGAATAATATGGACAAAGAAATTCAATCTCTAGTTTGCCAATGGGACCAATCAAGTTTCCTCTTTTTTTCTGATAATATTTGGGGTGATTTTATATACTACTCTCATCTTTTACCATCCATCTCTGCTTTAATTGTTTCAATATTTATATTTATTCACACCCCAAACAACAAATCGTCGCAAGCACTACTATTTACAGGTATTTCATTTACTATTTGGAGCTTTATGGACTTATTCCTTTGGGCGTCTGAAAGTATGGATTTGATTATGTTTGTATGGTCCTCAATGATTTATTTTGAGATGTTTGTGTACTTGGGTAGCTTGTACTTTATTTATGCATATATAAACAATAGATTTCCAGACTTTATACAAAACTCAATAATTTTTGTACTCTTTATTCCATTATTCTTATTTGGGCACACCTCATTAAATTTAACTGGCTTTGATTTAACAAATTGTTGGCGCGAAGCAATAGAAGGTCCACTTTGGCAGAACTACATATATTATCTTGAAATTGGCATAGCAGCATGGATTTTCTTTTATGCCGGACGTCAATACTTAAGAGTAAAAGAATCAAAGCGACGCAGAGAAATACTTACAGTTACACTTGGTATTATTCTATTTCTATTTTCATTCTCAATCGGAAACATTGTAGGTAGTGTCGAAACTGATTGGGAAATCGGTCAAATTGGACTTTTTGGCATGCCGATATTCTTAATATTCATCGGATACGCAATCGTTCGATTCGAATCGTTTAAACTGAAAGTTTTAGCAGCAGAAGCGCTGTTTACTGCTTCATTTATTTTACTTTTTTCACTTCTGTTTATTCGTACAATAGAGAATGCTCGAGTGATTATTATTGGTACATTAGTTCTTTTTACAATTTTAGGTTTTTTACTGGTTCGAAACATAAAGCGAGAGATGAAACAAAAAGAGGAGATTGAGCGACTTGCTGTAAAACTTGAGGAAGCAAATATTCGCTTAAGACAAGTCGACAAACTCAAGTCAGAATTCGTTTCTATTGCTTCACACCAACTACGTAGTCCGATTACAGCTATATCAGGATACGCTTCACTTATACGAGAAGGTAGTTATGGTGAAGTAACTGCTAAACTAAAAGTACCAATTGAGAGAATTGAGCAATCTGCACGAATGATGGCAGAGTCAATTGAAGACTACTTAAACGTCTCACGAATTGAGTCAGGTTACATGAAGTACAACAAGTCAGACTTCAACCTAACAGAGCAAGCTGAACACATTTGTGACGACCTAAGAAGTGAAGCTTTGAAGCGAGGTTTAATACTACTATTTAAAAAGAAGATAGAAAGTCAAGGTATTGTAAATGCTGACTTAGGTAAAGTTCAACAAATTATTCATAATTTGATAAATAATTCAATAAAGTACACACCAAAAGGAACAATCACGGTTTATGTTTACGACAATAAGAAGAATAAGAAAATATTCATTGATATCATGGATACAGGCATTGGAATGAATAAAGAAACTCTGCAAAGCATCTTCCAAAAATTTGAAAGGGGAGACAAAGCGAATACAGTTAATGTCAAAGGTACGGGACTTGGATTGTATGTAGCACTTAAGATGGCTGAAGCTATGGGAGGCAATATTACAGCTCAATCAGAAGGGGAAGGTTTAGGTTCTCGCTTTACAGTAGAGCTACCTCTAGCCATGTAAACTTTAAAATAAGGCTCTTTTCTGATAGTATGACCTTATGACAAAAAAGCGACTTTTAACTGGACTTCAGCCTTCTGGCACTTTACATATTGGAAATTATTTTGGTGCTCTAAAACCATTTGTGGACAGCTACCAAGACTTCGAAAGTCATTTGATGATTGCAGACTTACACGCCCTAACTACAGTCAGAGACGCTAATGGTCTAAGACAGAACATTATAGATGTAGTTAAAGACTATGTAGCAGCTGGCGTTGATCCTAAGCAAGCGATTATATTTAAGCAATCAGACGTACCTGAGCATACTGAACTAGCGTGGATTTTTGAGTGCTTGGTAACAGTACCTTTTCTGATGCAAGCTCATGCCTATAAGGACAAAGTTGCTAAAGGAATAGAAGCCAGTGCTGGATTGTTTAATTACCCAATGCTAATGGCAGCAGATATCTTGCTCTACGATGCAGAAGTTGTTCCAGTTGGAGAAGACCAGAGACAACACATTGAATACGCACGTGAAGCATCAACAAAATTTAATAATGCTTACGGCGAAACTTTTACTGCACCTCAAGAAATGATTCTTAAAGCAGTAGGTGTAGTACCTGGAACCGATGGTCAAAAAATGAGCAAAAGCTACAAAAATACGATTCCCTTATTTGGTTCAGAAGAAGAAATACATAAAGCTGTAATGGGAATTGTGACTGACTCTTCTGGTGAAAGACCAGAGAATGTCTACGCTATTCATAGACTACTAAAATCTGAAGTAGAACTGGCACCGCTCTATGAAGAAAACAAAGGTAAGTACAAAAATTTGAAAGATGCTCTATCAGCTGACCTGAATACCTTTATTGGTCCAATGAGAGAAAGGCGAGAGTCAATTTCTGATGCTGATGTAAAGCAAATTCTCAACGATGGCGCTTCCAAAGCGCGAGAAAGGGCAATAAAGAAAATGACTGAAGTACGCGAGAAAGTTGGTATTTCAATCTAGTTATATGAGCGAAGGACTGCTACCAAATAGAGAAAACTCAGCTTCAGAATTACTATCTGAATTTCAAAAGCTATTTGGCCTAATTAGTAACCTTGAGCATGAAGATTTGTCTGATGCTGCTGAGAAAATCAAGAGACTTATTTTTAATCAACTAAGAGTCACAGGTAAATTGACTAACGAAGTATCTTACGAAGATTGGAAGCAAGAAATGTTTCCAAACAATGAAAGACCGACACTACTTCTAGAAACGGCGAAAAAGTGCAATATGATTAATTCTGAGAGTACTAGCGAAATACTACGCAAAAAACTTATTCAATTATTAATTGAATATAGAAATCGCAACAGATTTAGTCTTAATCAAACCTTAATTGCAGAAATTGAAGACGCTACAAGTGGAAGTGAAATAACCTCAAGTCGATACGACACCTTGGCAAGTAAACTACTTTCAATCTCTTATGGAGGCTAATATGAAAAGATGTTTTTGGGTAGAAGGCGGAGATGAAAACTATATTAAATATCACGATTTAGAGTGGGGAGTACCAGTAACAGACGATAATACTTTGTTTGAATTTATCGTCCTTGAAAGTGCCCAAGCTGGTTTGTCCTGGAAAACTATTTTGAATAAACGAGAAGACTACCTGAAAGCCTTTAAAAACTTTGTACCACAGAAGGTTGCAAAGATGACACAAACTGATATTGATAAACTACTTCAAAACCCTAATATCATTAGAAACCGCTTGAAAATTGCTTCGACAATCACCAATGCTCAAGCCTTCCTTAAAATCCAAAATGAATTTGGTAGTTTTTCTAACTACATGTGGCAATGGGTTAATCACAAACCAATAGTCAATAAGCACAAAGATAAATCTTCAGTACCAGCCACCACAGAATTAGCGGTAGCGATGGCTAAAGATTTAAAGAAGCGAGGTTTCAAATTTCTCGGTCCAACTGTCTGGTACGCTCACATGCAAGCCGTAGGAATGGTAAATGATCACACAACTGATTGTTTTAGACACAAGGAAGTGACCAAGCTTCATAAATAGCAAAGGCTTGCCGTAGCAAGCCTTTGAAGCAATCAACATCGCGCTCTAGGCGAAGGGACCGAACTTTTCCTTTCGATGAGCGATATATCGCTCCATCAAGACCGGCACGTCTTCGACATGGATATCCAAGTCATGGTAGTTCGATTTGGCACGCTCGAAGTTTCGAAACCTCAGGCCGAGACCGAGATTGGGGTACTCGGGCATATCGCCCATAACGTAGTAAGAACCATACTGACACTGCGTCAACATCTCCCCTCGAGCAATGTCGCCAAAACGAACAAATCCTTCATTGTCGACCTTGTACTTTTCACGTAACTGAGCCGTTGACAAAATTTGATGCATTTAGCGCCTCCATTTGAACAATCTATTTTATACCATATTTTTTAATAATGTAAACACAAATTTGACCTTTAATTTCAAGCTTGTATAATCTCTTTATACCAACGAAGCGGCTGACACCGCTGAGGTGAGGAAAGAACTGTCTAAACTAAGACATAGTAGACTCCTCCGTCTTTGCACGATACGCATATCTAAAAGAGCTTTGCATTTTGAGCAAAGAAATAGGGTGGCACCGCGGTCTCTATAAAGAAACCGCCCCTATAGATACATTATTAACTTAATTTATCTGTAGGAGCGTTTTTCGTTTCTCAGACACCACTATTATGAACAGAACACTAATTAAAGAACTCTCAAGTCACAAGGGAAGTGAAGTAACCATTCAAGGCTGGGTAGATGTTATTCGAGATCAAGGGAAAATGGCCTTCTTTGATTTTCGAGATCGTACTGGAAAAGTCCAAGGTGTAGTTTTTGGCAAGCCAGAGGTACTTGAAGTTGCTAAATCAACACGACAAGAGTGTGTGGTTGAAGTTACCGGTATTGTAAACTCACGACCGGAAAAGACTATTAACGCTGAAATTCTAAACGGTGATATTGAACTTGAAATTACTGACATCAAGGTACTTAATGATGCGGAAGTTCTACCTTTTCCTATTAATGAAGACACAAGATTAATTGACGAAGCAACAAGACTTAAGCATCGATATATAGACTTACGAAGCGAGAGAATGCAGAAAAATATTCGAGCTCGTCATCACATCCAAAAATTTGTTCGAGATTACCTGACAGGGCAAGATTTCGTTGAGGTCGAAACCCCACTATTATCTGCTCCAACTCCTGAAGGTTCTCGTTCTTTCGTTGTACCTTCTAGACTTAGTTCTGGAACATTTTATTCACTTCCACAATCACCACAACAGTATAAACAACTCTTAATGGTCGGCGGTTTTGAAAGATACTTTCAATTTGCACGCTGTATGCGAGACGAAGATACTCGAGGTGATCGACAGCCTGAGTTTACTCAGCTCGATATGGAAATGTCATTTGTTGAAGAAAAAGATGTAATGAATATCAACGAAGCAATTTTGATTGAACTAGTGACAAAATTTTATCCAGAAAAGCGTATTCAACAAGTTCCGTTCCCAAGAATGACCTATCACGAAGCAATGGAAAAGTATGGTAATGACCGACCAGACATTCGTGAAGACAAGAACGACCCCAATCTTCTTGCCTTCCTGTGGGTAACAGATTTTCCTGCTTTTGAAAGGACAGGAGCAGACAACGTAGACGAGACGGGTGAATGGACCTTTACTCACAACCCTTTTGCCAGACCAAAAGATGAACACCTAGATGATTTCTTGGCCAAGAAAAACATTGGAGACATTATCAGTACTCAGTACGATATAACCTTAAATGGTTTTGAAATTGGTGGAGGTAGTATTCGTAATCATAAGTCTTCGTGGCAAAGAACTACCTTTGAAATCATGGGTTATGATGAGGCTAGAATCCAATCAAACTTTGGACACATGTTAACCGCACTTGATTTTGGTGCACCACCACACGGTGGAATTGCTTGGGGATTTGATCGTTTGGTGATGCTACTAGACAACGAACCAAATATTAGAGAAGTTATCGCCTTTGCAAAAACAGGTGAAGGAAGGGACCTTATGATGAACGCCCCCGCACAAGTTAACGCAAAACAGCTTAAAGAATTAGGGATTAAAGTATAATTACTTGCCGAACCAGCAAAATGGCTACTTTGGGAATTTCCCAAAGTAGCCATTTGTTTTTGTAGCGTAACTTAAATGATATACTTTGAAACATATGCTTAAAATCACGACTACGCCTAGATTAATTAACCAAAGCCCAGCAAAGTTTTGCCGACTAATATTAACGGAGGACCCACTATCTTCACATCGCTTTGTAGAAAACAAAGAGGGACAGACTGAGTATAGAATGGGAATTGGGAAATTTAAGTTAGTAGACGCTCGTAGTTACCGAAATATTGTTAGAGCGATTGTCCAGGCGGCCAAGGGTCACAAGGTTGAATTTTTGGCGATTGATTATAGTACTTTTGTTTTTCCTAAACTTTCACTCTACGATGAGAAGTGGCTAGCTTCGACTTTGGCAGAAAATTTACTACTAGCAGATTACGAGTTTAATACCTACAAAACTAAGCTAGCTGATAAAAAGGGACTTAAAGAAATACTAGTTTGTGGTCTTAGTAAAGCTGAATCAAAAGCAGGAGTATCTAGAGGAACTACCGTTGCCACTTATGTAAACAAAGCCAAAGACATTGCCAATACTCCAGCTTGTGATATGACTCCAACTGAATTTGGTAAATCAGCCAAAGCTCTAGCTATCGGTACAAAGATGGAAGTTAAAGTACTAGGGGAAAAAGAAATCAAGAAACTAAAAATGGGAGCACTTTTTGCGGTCGGACAAGGCACCAAGAGTGAAACTAAATTTATTATTGCTGAGTATTGGGGAGCTGGAAAACCCACCTCAAAAACTTTAAAACAAAACCAAGCGCCGATAGTTCTAATTGGAAAAGGTATTACTTATGACACTGGTGGACTAAACGTAAAACCAAGTGGCGGTATGCATGATATGCACCTTGATATGTCGGGTGGTTCGTCAGTCTTGGCGACCATAGCTTGTATTGCCAAGTTGGGTATCAAAAAGAATGTTGTTGCCTTGGTACCAGCGGCCGAAAATGCTATCTCAGATGATGCAATGAGGGCAGGGGATATAGTGACCTCTATGAACGGCAAAACTATTGAAGTATTGCATACCGATGCTGAAGGAAGAATGGTCTTGGCTGATGCTTACACCTATGCTGAAAGATATTCACCAAAAGTTATTCTAGATGTAGCAACCCTGACCGGCGCTGCGCTAGTTGCACTTGGACAACACGCCAGTGCCATTATGACCAAAAATTTAGAACTAGAAAGCTCCCTAAGAGAACTAGGGGAGAGTAGTGGTGATTTGGTTTGGCCACTACCACTATGGGATGAGTATAAGCAACATCTAAAGAGTCACCGAGCAGATATCAGTAATATTGCTACTAATTTTTCTCGTTACGGTGGAGCAATAGAGGGCGGTACATTCTTATCATTTTTTGCTCCCAAAAATATTCCTTGGGCACACATAGATATCGCCCCACGGATGGACAGTATTGCTAGCGATAAACTTGCCAAAGGCTCTACTGGAGAACCAATTCGACTTTTGGTTTCGTTTATTGAAAAGCAATAACTAAAACTTATGCCAAACGATTTTCTATCAAAAGAAAATATTTTGAATGAAGTGAAAAAACTTCAATATCTTTATACTTTAAAGAAGGAAATTCGCTATGGTCAAAAACGTAACGATGATG
Source organism: Minisyncoccia bacterium (assembly GCA_041752975.1). GTDB lineage: Bacteria > Patescibacteriota > Minisyncoccia > Phycocordibacterales > UBA918 > OLB19. The sequence continues at coordinate 15,177 of JBGSVK010000048.1, forward strand.
ACATTACCGAATCGGTCGCAGAGCACATTTATGGCATGTATATCTTGGCAAACTATTTCTTACCACTGGAAGATGAAAAGGGTGAGTTTGATAGGACATTGGTGTACGAAATGATTTTGATGCACGATATGGATGAAATAGAGACCGGTGATACTATTGGGTATTTAAAAACAGATAAAATAAGAGCGGGGGAGAAGTTGGCCATGGAAATAGTAATAAGTAATTCTCCTGATGTAATGAAACTTAAAATGAAGGAGATCACAGATTGCTACAATGAGCAGATTTTAAATGAAGCTAAGTTTGTAAAGGCACTAGACAGATTTGAACCTCTAATTCAAATTTACAGCGATTTTGGAAGACGTATCCACAAAATTAACAAACCAAAGGTACAAGACTCGGAAAGGATTAAGGCATCGTATATAAAACCATTTCCAATTATGTTTGCTTACTATGAAATAATTCATCAAACCATGATTGATGAAGGATTCTTTGAGAATTAAAATGATTCACAACTTCTGTCGTGTTATTATTTAAGTAATATGCACCCAAATGCAGTATCAAATTTTTCTGTAAAAACCGATGTCTTCGAAGGACCGTTGGAATTATTACTTGAATTAGTAGAAAGGCGAAAACTACTTATTAATGACATCTCACTAGCCAGCGTAACCGATGAATACATGCGTCAGGTAAGCTTGATGCAAGAAATGTCACTACCAAACACTGCCCAGTTCATAAACCTGGCCGCAACACTGCTTTTAGTAAAATCTAAATCACTTTTGCCAGTTCTCGAATTAACAGACGAAGAAGAAACTAGTATCGATGATCTGGAGGAGAGACTGAGAAAGTATCAAATTATTAGAGACTCTGCTCTGATACTTCAGTCTATCTTTGGTAGTAAATCCATGTACGCACCTCAATTTACACCACCAACAGTGCCGGTCTTTGTGACTGATGAGTACTGCACGATCGACAGCTTACAAAGTGCTATTAATTCTGTAATAAATGACTTACCGCAAAAAGAAACTCAAGCAAAAGCACAGATAAAAGTAACAATATCCCTTGAAGATATGATGAAAAAGCTTCAAGACAGAATCACAAAAAGTCTACATGTTCGCTTTTCGCAGTTGCATGCTGGCGAAACTGAGAAAAAGGTTGTAATAGTTGGTTTTTTGGCTATTTTAGAGCTATTTAAGCAAGGTAATTTACTTATTACTCAAGTAAACAGATTCTCAGATATAGAAATTGAACTAGATAAGGGACAAACTCCTACTTATTATTAAGCACAAATAGGGTAATACTCATTAATCTGGCCATATAATATATGGTAGAATGAGGAAATGCCTGTAGATGTACTTGTAGAAGGACTACTTTTCTATAAATCCGCTCCTCAAAAGAAGGTGGTGGTTATGAAGCTTTTTGGTATTAATGAAGCGGAACTCAGTACTGCCATTGCAGTACTAAAAGAACGACTAATGATTGGAGCCACCAGACTGGTGGAGACCACTGACGAAATTCAACTAGTAACATCTCCTGAATTAGCTCCAATTATTGAAGCAATGCGCAAGAGTGAATTAAAAGCCGATATCGGAAAAGCTGGGGCCGAAACTCTGGCAATAATTCTTTATCAAGAACCAATCTCTAGAGCTGAGATTGATAGAATACGAGGAGTAAATTCTTCTTTTATTCTAAGAAATTTACTAATTCGAGGATTGATAGAAAGAAACCATAATAAGAATCGTAATGGATATGATTTTACAATTAGTACCGCTCTACTTACACACTTAGGAGTAACTCACAAACATGAACTTCCTGATTTTTCCAAGATAGCCAATGCTCTAGAACAATTCAATGAGAAGGCTGAAGTAATTGATGAATCAATATGATAGAAGAAGAACCTTTTATAATTGAAACTAAAGACCAATCTGTCCAACAGACGGCAGATGCTGATGAAACCAAATCCGTTAACTCATTTCCGGTCAGAACCCAACTTCTGCTCATTGGTTTTTTTATGTTATTTTTATTTGCAGGTTTTATAGTACCAAAGACCTTGTCAATGATTGACGCTAATAAAAACCAAGCAGAAGTACAAGCAAGTACAATTCCCGAAAAAAAAGAGGCTTCTGTCCCTAAAATTATTGAATCAATTAATATTACAGCTGATTCGGCCTACGTGTGGGATATTGTAGGGCAAAGAGCCATATACCAAAAAAATCCAGATGAAGTTCTACCTCTAGCTTCAATTACAAAATTAATGACCGCCCTAGTTGCATACGAACTTGTACCAGATGATACTCTAGTTACAATTTCAGAGACGGCTGCTTCACAGCAGAGTGGAGGTAGCTTAGAGCCTGGAGAAAAGTACAAAGTAAAAGAATTGGCTGATTTTGCTTTAATTTCATCATATAATAGCGCGGCTTATACATTGGCTTCATCAGTCGGTGAACTACTAGGCGAGGGTGATCCAATGGCACAATTCATTGCAGCCATGAACATTAAGGCGGATGAATTGAACTTGCAAAGTTTGGATTATCAAAGCCCAACCGGCTTAGATATTTCGGCCACAAAAGCTGGTGCTTATGGAAGTGCCAGAGATACATCATTTTTGATGGAATATATTCTTTTAAATTATCCGGAAATACTTTCTCCAACTCTTGTTGAATATAAACGTCTCTATAACCAGAATGGCGACTACCACGAAGCTCATAATACAAATAATATTTTAAGTGATATTCCTAACTTACTAGGCTCTAAAACTGGCTTTACAGATTTGGCTGGAGGCAATCTGACAATTGCTTTTGATGCTGGTTACAATCGTCCAATTGTTATCACTGTTCTCGGCTCTACTAGAAATGAAAGATTTAGTGATGTAAAGAAAATTGTCTCTGAAGTACAGAAGACAATGTCTAATACAGTCAACCAGTAATTATGGAAACACTAATAATAAAACTACTATTACCATCGGTAATTGCCTTCTGCGCAGGAATCTTAATTACACCCTTCTTAACACATTATTTATACAAATATAAAGTCTGGAAAAAACAAGGAGGGAAGACTGCAATTGGTGGTTTAGCAGCGCACGAATTCAACAGATTAAAAGCTGGCGACGAGACCAAGACTCCTCGAATGGGCGGAATTGTAATCTGGGGCAGTGTAGTAATTACAATTGGAGTGCTTTTTATACTCGATAAAACAACTCAAAATCAATTTATTGCAGATCTTTTTTTCCTTAGTCGATCTCAGACCTGGATACCATTTGCATCATTATTAATCGGTGCTTTAATCGGCTTTCTTAATGACTTTTACGATATAGAGCATGAAGGGAAGGGGGTTAGGTTATCAGTACGCCTACTTCTAGTCAGTCTATTGGCTGGATTTATCGGTTGGTGGTTTTACGAAAAGCTTGGAGTAACAAGTATTGGTATCCCACTAGGTGAGCCTTTGTACCTTGGAATATTTATAATTCCTTTCTTTATTCTTTTAACAAACTTCTTGTACGCTAGCGGGGTAATTGATGGAATTGATGGCTTATCAGGTGGCGTATTCGCTACTATTTTTACTGCTTATGGTGGAATTGCCTTCATGCAAGCACAATACGACTTGGCAGCATTTTGTCTTATGCTTACTGGAGCTATCTTGGCTTTTCTTTGGTTTAATATTCCACCAGCTCGCTTTTGGATGACTGAGACAGGCTCAATGTCACTGACTTTAACTTTAGCAGTAGTAGTTTTAATGACCGATAATATTGTATCGGGCTATGGCATTGCCATGCTACCAATTATTGGATTCCTACTTGTATTAACAGTGCTTTCAAACATAATACAAATATCATACAGAAAACTAACTGGTAAAAAGTTTTTTAGAATTGCTCCTCTACATCACCACTTTGAAGCAATTGGCTGGCCATCTCACAAAGTTACCATGCGCTACTGGGTAATTAGTATGGTATGTGCAGTGCTGGGACTAGTTATTACGGCACTCATATGAACAACAAGGCCCCTAAATCCTTTGATTCAATTTTACTAATATTAGTATTAATTTTAGTTATTGGTGGTTTTTTCATTTTCTCTTCTGCATCACTAGGTCTCCTAGCGAGAAGCGGGGCAAGCTTTGGTTCAGTAGCTTTTAGCCAATTCTTCTTTGGAATAATCGGTGGAGGAATTGCTATGCTTATAACCAGCAATATTTATTATAGGAACTGGAGAGAATATGCTTTTTATATTTTTCTTTTTACAGCACTATTTACACTAGCAGTTTTTATCCCTGGTATAGGTATGACTCACGGAGGAGCCACAAGATGGATAGATATCGGTTTTACAACCATTCAGCCTTCAGAGCTATTTAAAATTGGTTTCGTAATCTATATAGCAACCCTTTTATCTGGAACACATCGACAAATTGAAACTTGGCGCTATGGGGTAATACCATTTATTGGAGTACTTGCCGTCACAGCCCTAATTACTCTTTCTCTACCTGACACTGACACTTTTTTAATCATGGTTATGGCCGGAGTGGCAATGTTTATAACGGCCGGAGCAAACTGGAAGCACATAGCTTTACTTGGATTATCTGGAGTGATTCTAATCGCCACAGTTGCTTTTATGCGCCCTTATGTGATGGACAGAATAACAACCTTTTTGGATCCAAGTAGCGACCCATTAGGTAGTGGTTATCAAATTCAACAGTCTCTTATTGCTGTTGGTTCTGGTGGCTGGTTTGGTAGGGGATACGGCCAAAGTATCCAAAAATTTGAATATCTTCCTGAACCAATTGGAGACTCAATCTTCGCCGTTTATGCAGAAGAATTTGGATTTATTGGATCGGTTATTTTAATACTAATACTTGCTTTTTTCACGTTTCGTGGTTTTAAAATTGCCACACAATCAAGTGACTTATTTGGGATGTTACTGGTAGTTGGTTTTATGACTCTAATTGTTAGCCAAGCCTTCTTAAACATTGCTGCCATGGTAGGAATAGCTCCTCTCTCAGGTCTCCCTCTACCATTCATTAGTCATGGCGGTACCGCCTTACTCACTACTCTAGCTGCCTTGGGAATAGTTCTCAATGTGTCGAAATATCAAAACCACTCAGCCCGCACATGATACACTGTAACTAATATGCGTATTTTATTTGTCGGAGGAGGAACAGGAGGTCATTTCTACCCACTTATTGCAGTGGCTGAAATACTCCATACTCACCCTAGTAATCCACGACTCTATTACATGGGGCCCAATCCCTATAATCAAGAATTGCTTACTAAACATAATATAGAACATGTATATTGTCCGGCTGGCAAACTTAGACTTTATTTTTCGATTCAGAATTTCTTTGATGTTTTTAGAAATTTTTTTGGTTTGTTTATTGCTGTATTTAAACTCTACATCATCTACCCAGATGTAATTTTTAGTAAAGGTGGCTACACAAGCGTACCGGTATTAATTGCTGCTAAATTCTTGCGAATTCCAGTTGTAATACATGAGTCTGACGCAGTACCTGGTAGAGCAAATCAATTAGCAAAGAAATTTGCTCGCTATATTGCTATATCTTACCCTCAGGCAGCTGAGTTTTTTGACGCTACTAAAACCGCATTAATTGGAATACCTATGCGCCAAGATATTAAGAAAGTTCCCGAAAATCCTTTTGCTATTATTGGCATACCAAGCAATCTTCCTTTGATTTATGTAACAGGAGGCTCACTAGGAGCTGAGCGTATTAATGATATTATTATTCGTTGTTTAGACGAACTCTTACCTCACTATCAAATCTTTCATCAGGTCGGTCCAAACCGAAAAGAGGGGATTGTACTTACAGCTAAAACACTAATTACTGATCCAGAACTTCAAAACCGATATTTCGTAGCCGAGACAGTTGACTCAAGTATGGTTAGTGCACTCCTTACAGCAGCTTCACTGGTAATAACCAGAGCTGGAAGTACAACGTTATTTGAAATCGCCGCTCACGGTAAACCAAGTATTGTTATTCCTATTCCACAAGATATCAGTCGTGACCAGCTCAGTAACGCCTATGCATTTGCTCGCTCAGGAGCCGCTAGCGTGCTTGAAGAGCACAATTTAACTGAGAACTTGCTAACTACAGAAATTAAATCTATTATTGGAAACCCAGCTTTATGGCAACAAATGAGTGCTTCTGCTAGGGACTTCGCAAAAACTGATGCCGCTGAAAAAATTGCTGAAATTTTACTACAAATTGGGGATGAACACGGATCTTAAATAATATGACTATTACACGAATACCACCAAGTCCGACAGGACACCTACATATCGGTACCGCCCGTACCGCGCTTTTTAACTACCTATTTGCCAAGAAAAACGGTGGTAAGATGGTCTTTCGTAGTGAAGATACAGACAAGACTAGAAGCACAAGGGAATTTGAACAGGAAATTATTGATGGTTTAAAGTGGCTAGGATTAAATTGGGACAACGATGAGATTGTCAGGCAGTCTGAAAGAGCTAGTGTCTATCGTGAGTATCTAGAAAAAATTATTGCCAGTGGTCACGCCTATATCTCAAAAGAAGAGAGTAAAAATACTCCAGGAGTAATGGTGGAAGTGGTACGTTTAAGAAATCCCAACAAGAAAATTACCTTTACTGATCTAATCAGAGGTGATATCACTTTTGACACAACTGAATTGGGAGACTTAGTGATTGCTAGAAATCTAGACGATGCACTCTATCACTTTACTGTAGTTGTCGATGACCACTTAATGGGTGTTACTCATGTAATTCGTGGCGAAGATCACATATCTAATACCCCAAGACAAATACTTATTCAAGAAGCAATTGGCTTCGATAGACCTGTGTATGCACACTTACCGCTAATTCTCGCACCCGATCGTTCCAAGATGTCTAAACGACACGGCGCCGTTGCACTTGAAAACTATAAAGAAATGGGCTACACCAAAGAGGCCATTTTGAACTATTTAGCATTATTAGGTTGGAACCCTGGTAACGACCAAGAACTATTTACTTTCGATGAATTAGTTGAGAAATTTGATATAGCAAACGTTCAAAAAAGCGGGGCTATATTTGATATCAAGAAATTTAACTGGCTCAATAAAGAGCATCTTAAAAAGTATTCGGACTCTGAATTTCTAACCTATCTAAGTCTTGATACTGTCACTGACTTACCAGAACTTATCCAACCTGAATCAGAAGCTTTCAAAAAATTAATCCCCACAATTCGTGAACGTGTACATACGAGACAAGAATTTGTAGAGGAAATTAAGAAAGGAGAATACGACTTTGTATTTAAATCGCCAAGTTACGAAGCTGGCCTCCTAAAATGGAAGAATGACGAGGATATCAAGGCTGCGCAACCAAGACTACAAAAAGCTTTGCAATTACTTAAGGAGGCAGATTTTTCATCAGCTGAAAGTATCAAGTCGGCTCTATGGCCATATGCAGAAGAAGTAGGGAAGGGTGAAATCTTATGGCCACTACGTGTAGCTCTATCTGGAAAGGAACAATCGCCTGACCCCTTTACAATAGCTTTTATTATTGGACCTGAAGAAACCCTTAAGAGAATTGCTCAGGCTTGTGATAAAATAGGGGAGTAATGTCAAAAAAGCATTGTATTGCATTTTTGTTCGGCATAATTATCATGCCTTTTTTTGCGTATATTGCTCCTCTTGCTTCTGCACAAATATCTGAAATAGATAAACTACAACAAGATATTAAAGACAGGGGTAATCGTCTAGAAGAAATCGAAAAAGAAATTGCTAAATTCGAACAAGACTTAAAGGTAGTAGGAAGTGAAAAACAATCACTGCAAAAAGCCATCAATCAACTTGTACTTGAACGCAAAAAAGTTCAAGCTGAAATTTCTCGTACCGAAAACCTAATTAGTTCTACCGACCTTGAAATTAATAAACTAATACTGGAGATATCCAAAACTCAACAAAGTATTGAGCAAAATGAAAAAGCAATTGGAGAAATTATTCGTGCTGAGTATAAAGCTGGTGAGGTTTCATTGATTGAAATGTTACTACAACACAATCAATTATCTGAATTTTGGGGCTCTTTTGAGGCTCATGAATCGGTAAGAAACAGTATGGCTTTTAAAGTTGCTGAATTAGACTCATTGCAAAGACTACTCGATGAAAAGAAAGAAGATAATACAGAAAAGAGAAATGACCTTGTTTCATTACAAACACAGTACAAAGATCAGAACTCTGTTCTAACCAATAACCAAACTGAGCAATCAAACCTACTTGAAGTTACTAAGAACGAGGAAAAAAACTACCAAAAGCTACTTGCTCAAAAGCAAGAGGCTCGTGACCAGATAATTAAAGACTTACGCGACTTTGAAGCAAAATTACAATTTTATCTAGACCCAAATTCAATTCCTACACCAGGAACAGCAGTATTCGATTGGCCGCTTAAAAATGTAATTGTTACCCAGTACTTTGGCGGATCTGAATTTGCAAAACGTAATCCAGGTATTTACGGAGGAAGAGCTTACCATCCAGGTATAGACCTAGGAACCCCGAGAGGGACGACCATCTACGCGCCACTGAGTGGAACTGTAAGAGCGACCGGAAATACTGACATAGTGCCAGGTTGCTATTCTTGGGGTAAGTGGACACTCATCGACCACAGCAACGGCTTATCAACTCTATACGCCCACCAAGACGTCATAAGTGTTACACCAGGCCAGAAAGTAACCACAGGTGACGTAATAGGCTATACAGGCAATACAGGCTATTCAACCGGTCCACACTTACACTTTACTGTTTATGCCAAAGACGGCGTTACAGTACGCAAATTTAACGAAATAAAGACCGTTACCAGCTGCGGACCAGCCTCTACACCAGTAGCAGCTTCTGATGCTTACCTAGACCCATCTCTATACCTACCACCACTATAAATTTCTCCCAAGAAATTTATAGAAAGTATTTCTTATATAATAATTTTAATGTCGCACAATATTCTAGTATAGGGAAGTCTGACAGTGGGTGATAGAAGTGGTACTCAGATTAGGTACTTACTAAGGCCCATCATGTGACGAGCTTCACTTAGCAAAATTCGATATAAATTTATCTAGAATTTTATACAAATAACTTACTAGTAAGAAACTTGTAAAAAAAATATTAAAAGATTTTTGAAATAAATTATTCAAATACTTTTGATTTAAATTTAAAATATTACATCTTAAGAATAGTTGCTAGCAGTATACTCAAGAGAGACAAAATTATTGACCTCAATCAGCAAAGTTAGCCCTGGGGTAGTACGCTCTAAAATGCCCTAGGAGGCGTTTATATTTTAGAGACGATACATAACTCGACTCAAATGTAGCCTAGAAGGTTTTGTGAGCAAAAATAGACGATATAAACCTCACATAAATTTAAATCAAGAGCCAAATAAATAAATGTGTAAAAATAATTAAAGTTAGGCGTAGAGCGTAGAAGACTAATATAAACTCATATGAGTACAAGAAAGTATTTAAAATAGCTCTATGGGGCTTATAGAGGCCAGAATAGCTATCTATAATAAGAGCTATGTAGAATAAAGGTTATATAGAGTATTGTCGCAAAAGATATATTGTGCGACATACTCTAATCTTTGTTTATTAGTCCCCTATAAAGGAACCGCCGAGTAGTTCTTGTATGACACTATCGTAGCGAGTGCTATTATCGGTTAGAAATATATTTCTCTTCCCCTCTCTCGATAACCTGCTTTCTAGTTCAGGATGATTTTCTAAATAGGTACGTAGTTTAGTGGGAATGATTTTATCTTGAGAATATATTTTTAAATTTTTATTATCCAAACCTGTCAAAAGTTTTGGTTCTAACACACTGTAATGTGTACACCCCAAAATCACCCCCTCCACTTCCCCCACTCCTGATATGACATTTTTTGCCTCCTTTAGGGCTGTCTCAACATCGCCCATTTCTATTAACGGAACTAGCGCTGGTGTAGCTATCGACGTCAGTTTGGGTGAGTCAGTAAATTTAGCAAGCTCCCTATCATACTTACCTGACTCAACAGTTCTTTTGGTTGCAATCATTAAGACATTTTTAACACCACTTTTTATCACCTCTTCAACAGTCGGTACTATCACGCCAAGTATTCTTCTATCTGGATAGCTACTTGGCAAAAAATTGTCTTGTAGTTTTCGGAGTGTTTCAGCCGATGCGGTATTACAAGCAATAACCACAATCAAGCAATCTTTTTCAAATAGATGCATTACTCCCTTTTTGGTGAGCTCAAAAATTTCTTCTTCGTTTTTATTACCATAAGGCAAGTTGGCAGTATCGCCATAAAATTCATAGTCATACTCTGGAAGCTCTTTCGCTACCGCTTTGAGTATCACTAGTCCGCCAAGTCCTGAATCAAAAAACCCTATCTTCATAAAACATTATTTGGACTTAGACAATTTTACAATTTCTAGGTAGTGCTCTTTGGAAATAGGAAAAGCAGAAAGTCGATTCCCTCTCATTACCAATGGTAGATTAGCAAAAACAGGATTAATCTTTATTTCTGTTAAACTAATTATTTTTTTATATTTCTTCTTGAAGCCGACCACTGGTCCTACCCAGCGTGGATTATCTTTAGTGGACTTATTATCAAAATACTTACTCTTAGAATCGAATTGAGTAGGGTCTACTTGAGCAGTTTTTAATATCTCCATCTCCCCCACTATTCCTATTTCAGCGCAACTTGAATGATAAAACAAAGCGACGTCACCAATCTTCATTACATCACGAAATAGATTTCTTACTTGGTAGTTTCTCACTCCATCCCAAAAATACTGACCAGATTTTTGAAGGTCATCTATCGAAAACTCTGAAGGTTCGCTCTTCATTAACCAGTATTTTTTGGCCATATATTGTTGATAGTAGCATATTGTAAAAATCAAAAAACACCCCAAAGGGTGTTTTTTGTGTGGAGACTAGATATTCATCGCTAGCTCATTATTTCTCCAACAAGGAGATGAAGCATTCCATGGTTGTGTACCCTGAGTTTCGTAAAGAAACCGAGCGTACTCCATGTTTTGATTTATATCATCTAGATCGAGGTTCATAGCAGTTGCAGTCTTTTCATGGTAACGCTTGTTTATTTGCATAACCCCTGTATCAGCCGGGTCTACCACTCCTTTCAGCACACTACCATCCTCTAGTTTATGACGAAACGTCGATTCGCAACGGGCAATTTGAATCATAACGGGAATATCTTCGAAATAAGAGCGGACAATCTGCTCAGTATTTATTGCAAGAGTAGAATCTGATTCCCCTACTGCAGAAGTATTTACGATATGGCCATATGCAGTTTCCGAAGAAACAGTTGCTCCCATTGACGTCATCGCCAAAACCGCAAGTATTACGGTCGATAAAATAAGCCTATTGTCTTAACTTACAAATATCAGCGGCAAGCTGATAACCGAAAAATGATATCACACATTACGGATTTTTATTACTGTAGCATGTTATTGACTATTTGTCAATATTTTTCAGAGTCTAGTCATCAATTCTAGCCTTTAAATAGGCCATGGAGCCATACAAACCAGCTTCATCTCCCAGTGTCGCTGTTGTTATAAATGGGCATGTAACAAAGCCATCTAAGACTTCAACGGTATATTTTCTAATTGCATCAAGCTGGATTTTGGGATCACCCAATATCATTGAACCGCCTAAAACGATCATTTCTGGCGACCAATACAAAATAGTATTCCGTAGTCCTTGTGCCAAATATTCAGCCAACTCATCCCAAATCATGTCTTCTTGAGGTATTTCCTTTGGTTTCATTCCTAAACGAGACTCCAAACCTGCACCGGAGACTAAATTTTCTAAGGTTGGTGTTATATCGTCTCCTAGAATTGTCCTGTCTATGTCTAGAACTTGATGACCCGGCTCAAAACCAGAACTCGCTTCGTCAATTTGTCCTGAGACAATTTTAACTCCACCTACTCCAGTACTGATGGTATGGTAAACAAAATTATCAATCCCCTTCCCAGCTCCAAAAATAGCCTCTCCTAGACCGGCTAAGGCGGCGTCATTTTCTAACCAAACAGGAGCTTTAAAATGTTTATGTAGTTCATTAGTAATTGAGTGCTTGGCCCAACCAGAAAGAATTCCGTCATTTTCTATGCCAGTTTTTTCTTCATTCAATAGACCTCTCACTCCCCCACAAATTCCTTTGATTGGTTTCTTGGGTTTTAATTGTTCAATCGCTTTTATGATAGTGGCGATTCCAGTTTTAAATGACTTAGGGGTTGGAAATGAATTTATATCAACAAACTTTTCTAAATCATCAGATATCGCTACCCGAGTTTTTGTTCCTCCGATGTCAAATAAAATGTAGGTCATGTAGAAATGATTTCTTTGGTTTTAATTTTATACAACTCTACATTTGGCTGATCAAAAGCATTTACCCCAAGCAAGTGTGCAGTGTACATTACTTCCCTAAGTCTCATGGCCATAAATAAACCAAGTGAATATGGTAGCGTCTCCTCAAAAATTGTAGCTCTGTATGGTAGATTTCTCTCTTGATAAGCACCCATTACGCCACCATAAAGTGCTGTTGCTACTTCTTGAAGTGTGTAGCCAGCAATTTCTGAAGCCAGTTTATTAGAGCGATTAATTTTTATATCTACCAATTCATCATCAAAGGTAACGAAGTCAGTAAAGGTGTCCGGTACCCCACTCATATATAGTTGTCCAACTGAATGAAGTTCTACTGGAGTAGAAATAGTTGGTACCATTGCAAATTTTACAGGTTTACCACTTATGTCAATCTCTTTTCCTAGACTCTCGGCAAATAGTTGCCGATACCACCTGCCTAGCTGTTCTAATCTAGGCTCAAAAGCAAAGAAATTGTAATGAGGATACTTAAGTTGATGATAAACAGCTAAACGAGCGGCACTTTCTGCCACCAAAGACTCGTAACTATCCTGCGAAGCATCCAAGTAGCCAGCGATAAACTCATCCACATCATGCCCAAGTAAAGTCAAAGGAACGAGCCCGACCACTGTTGCTACAGAATAGCGACCACCAATTATCTTTGGCATAAACACTCTAGTAATTTGCTTCTTTTTGGCGTAGCTCATCATTTCTGTTTTTTCTTCACCAACAAAAATAATTTGCTTGTACACATCTTCACCGTAAGCTGCTTTGAGTGTATCGATAACAACTGCAGCATTGCCCATTGTTTCAGTAGTTTTACCAGACTTACTGATTACACACACCGCAAGTTGCTTAACTTTTTTAAGCTTTAAAACTTCTCTCATTACTAAATCAACTTTATGAGCAGAGACTGTATCGAGAACTGACAATTTTACCCCTCCTTTATCAAGTACTGTATGAATTGCTTCTACACCAAGACTAGAACCGCCAATTCCAATCAATACTAAATGTTTTATATCTTTATATTGCTTTTTAATTTCATTAAGAGTTTCATGCAGTGCAAAATCCCGACAATGAAACAAAGAGGACTCAGGAACTTCTATATTGTTACTCTTTAAGTTCTCAGAAATTTGAACTCTATAATTCTTTAGCTTTTTAAGATTGGTATTTAGACTTTTTTCGGAAACTCGCTTATCATCAAAGTAGGAAATAAACATACGGTAAATTTACAGGATATTAAACTTGGCGGGTATTTGTGCAGTCAACATTCTTAATTATGTACTTGTAGGCATCTTCTACAGAATCAACAAGATGGAATAGTTCTAGGTCTTCTTTGCTAATGGTCTTATGCTTCTTAAGTAAGTCTTTTTCAAACCAGCGCAGTAGAGGTTCCCAATAATCTTTTCCAAATAGGACAATTGGAATTTGTTCTATCTTTTTGGTCTGTATCAGAGTGACGATTTCAAAAAATTCATCAAGAGTACCGAAACCGCCTGGGAAATAGACATAAACCTCAGACGAGAAAGTTAGCATCACTTTACGAGCAAAAAAGAAATCAAAATCTAAAGATTCGGTGGTATAAGGATTTAATTTTTGCTCAAACGGAAGTTGGATGTTTAGACCAATAGAATTACCACCTACTTTGAAAGCGCCAACATTGGAAGCTTCCATAATACCTGGACCACCTCCAGAAATTACTGTAAAACCTTTCTTAGCCAGCTTGGCTGCCAATTCTTCAGCCGCTTTGTAGTAAGGTTCATTTGGTTTAATGCGAGCACTTCCCCAAAATGTCACCGCTAGTCCATAATTTCTTAAGAGTTCAAAGCCTTGTACAAACTCTGACATTATTCTAAAAACTCGCCAAGATTGAATGGCGCCATCGTTCCCCTTTGGATCCAATAAATCAGTAACAACTCGACAATGTGGAAGCTCTTTTTTTGCAGGCTTCTTTTTTGAACTAAATATATTCTTAACCATATCAATCATATTGTAGCACTTGGAAACGACCAAGGCATTTCGAAATGATTAAATTCGGGGAGAAGCTTTCGATTATTTAATAATCTTGAAGTTACTTCAGCATGACAGAGTGCTCCGGTTAAAGCATTGTGTGGCTCTGGCTCAGCGGAAATACCACAATAATTTAAAACAGCATCAAGATTCAAAGCGCTGCGTCTATGTTGCTCATCGATAGGTACAACAAGTCCCCTCTTTACCATATGCATCCAGCAAAAAGTATGTGTGTCTAAGGTTCTATGAGCAAGGTCATAAGGAATATCTGCTCTGTCACAAGCTGCTTTAATCATATCTCTATCAAACGAAACGTTCTGTCCAACTAATGTACGATCTGACATATGCTGACTCCATTCTAAAAAAGACTGAACTAACTCTGCTTCGGACTGTTTATTAACATCAGTTATTTCAGATTCAGTAAAACCGTTAATTCCAAGTGCTTCCTGCATAATATGCGCCCCATCCCAAATACGACACTCACCATAAAAGCGTCTTTCAGGATTTTCAAAATCTAATGCACCAAGGGATACAATTGAGTGTTTCTTGTAGTCTACACCTGAAGCCTCTATGTCTATAATTATCATGACTGGATTATATTATGTGTAACGTTTACTTATTAATTTTATCATAGAGCCCTGCTACAGAAGCACCGTAATAAATTATAACTGCGAGAACGTAAACCCAAACTAACAAAATTAATAGCAAGCCAGCTGCTCCATACAGAGTTATAACTGGAGTAGTAATCACGTATAAGTCAACGATACTCTTCGCCATTACAAAGAAGACAGAGCTAATAGTTGCCCCTACCAAACAAGCTTTAGCAGTTGGTGAATTCACGACTAGCAATCTATACAAAGTGAAAAATAATACTGTTGTACTTGATAATAGAATAATAAGCGAAATGAATGGACTCGGTCCAAATATTGTCGGAGCAATAAAAAACTCAACGCCAATTATAAATATTAGGTAGACTTGAAGAATAAAAATAAAACCTAGTGAACGAAAGCTTTTAATAAGCCAGGCTTTTAGACCTCGAGTCTGCCTACCCCACAAATCCTGAAAACCATCACTAATAACATTTAAAGCAATAATTGAAAAACTTAAAAAAAATATACTCCCCAAAAGAGTAAATTTTGAAGCTTCAGTTTCAGTCCCTAAATTATTAAGTGCAAATCTAATAACTGACAATAAATCCTCTCCCAAGACAGAACCCCAAATTGAAAATACTTGTGCGGTAAAAATATCTCCATAAAAGAATCCGACGAACTTAACTGAAAAATACAAAAGCGGAATAATGGCCAAAGGGGCATAATATGAAAATGCGGCAGCATAATAGCCAGCACCACACTCAATGAATCTTGAGACTGAATCGTATAATAAGTAGAAAAATTTCACGGTATCGATTAATTAATTTGTTCCCTCTATTCTATTGTAATCCTGGACAATTTGAAGCAGGTTTATACCCTGCTGCTTCGGCCTCTAGACGTGATGAAAATAATATTCTATTTTCAGATTTGATTTGACTTGCGCTTGGACAAGTCAACAAATGGTACTTTGTACCCGACTTTGAAGCCACCAGTTCTTCTAATACATCATCTTTTGCTTTAATTGGCTGAGTAATCTGTGTACCTGTAACTACTTCAGTGTCACTAATATCATTAATTATAAGCTCATTAATCCCTATTTTACTAGTTGTCTTGGGCTCCAAAACAACTGAAAGACGACCCAATCCAAAAGAAGTAACTCCTACTAAAACAATAAGGAGACCAAAGAAAATATGGTCATTAAGAAGAAAAGACTTGAGTTTTTTGGACATATATCGTATACTCCACCCGTTATATTTCGTTTATTAATTATATACTATGGCAACCAAGAAAGCGGGAGGTACCGCTAAAAACCTGCGTGATTCGCAACCAAAATACCTAGGTATCAAAAAAGCTGCTGGACAAGTAGTTCAAGCAGGTCACATTATCGTGCGTCAACGTGGTACTAAAATCGAAGCTGGTAAAGGAGTATTCATCGGAAAAGATCATACCCTATTTGCAGCTGTACCAGGAACAGTAGCTTTTCGTAATATTCGAAAAACTCGTTTCAATGGCAAGACAGTCAGCAAGAAAGCAGTTGATGTAATTGGTGCTTAACAGCCTAAGCCTACAAACTAAAAACCCCGCGCCAAAGGCGCGGGGTTTTTAGTTTGATTTTAGTTTCTTTGTATCACTACAGATTCAATAATCACGTCATCAATAGGTAAATCTCGGTCTCCGACTTCTACTTTTGCAATCTTATCAACTACATCCATCCCATCAACTACTCGACCAAAAACAGGATGTTTTGAAGAAAGAGGTTGTTTATCAAAATCTAAATTAACGTTATCTGCTACGTTAATAAAGAACTGACTGCCACCAGAGTTTGGTCCACTATTAGCCATTGAGATAGTACCTCTCACATTAGTTAGGTATTCACCAGCAATGTGTTCATCAGGAATTGCATAACCTGGTCCGCCTGTCCCATACCGCAAGAACTCTTCAGTCTTGGTAATTGGGTCACCACCCTGAATCATAAAACCATCTATTACTCGATGGAACTTAACCCCGTTATAAAAACCTTCCTCAGAAAGCTTGATAAAGTTTCCAGCTGTAATTGGCATAGTATCTTCAAAAAGCTCTAGTTTAAAGACACCTAGATTTGTAACAACTTCCGCTACAGGATTATTTTCATTTGTCATAGATACTTGATAAGCAGCTAATTGTTCTGCCTTAAGAGGAGCAATTAGTGCTTCCTCACTATTATTAACGATTTTACTTTCATCAACTGCGCTTTCTGGACCAAGCCAGATACTTATAATCGCTACCAATGCGCCACAGCTTAGTAAAACCATTAGTACCGGTAATAAGTTATTCTTTGCCATAAACGTTGTTTATTTTGCTATTACGTTAATTTGAATAATTGAGTTCTCCCCTTGCGCCTTCAAGACAATTTGGTGAATACCCAAGGACTTAATTGGACTATCAAAGTGTATGTAATCTTTAGGAATCTTAACTCCTTTACCCTTTGCGGAATTAATTATATCGTCGGTATGAACACTTTGAAACAAGTGTCCTTGTTCATTTGCTTGCATGGGAATCTGCAAGATGTTCTCTCCACTTAATTGCGAAGCAATACTTTTAATTTCCAAAACTACACCTTCTTTATCTGACTTATCTCTCTGACGTAGGTTCTCTACCCTTTTAATATTAACTGGAGTTGCAGGCTCAGCATCTTTTCGAGGAATTAACTTATTGAGCGCAAAACCATCTGGCACATTCACTATTTCGTAGCGTCTTCCGATTTTTGCCACATCTCGTAACAGAATTACTTTCATACTTTAATCAACGCATAATTAATACTCATAAAACCAATGGGAATCATAACAAAAGGACCAGATTGACGCCACTACCCCAGTTCAAGTCCTATTCTGAAACAACTTCCTCTCCTTTTAGGAACTTAATAGCAGCTTCTTGTTGAGGGTCAACATTGTCCAAACGATGTTGTGGTGTTCTATCAATTTTAATATCTGGCTTGAGTCCAGAATCAGAAATTGAAACCCCTTCTGGAGTCAACCATCTTGCTACAGTAATTTTTACTGATGAACCATTATCTAACTCAACCAACTCCTGCACAGAACCCTTTCCAAAGGTATCTAAACCAATAATAGTTGCTACATCGTGTTCTCGAAGCGCTCCCGCTAATATCTCTGACGCAGAAGCTGAACCACCATCAACAAGTACCACCAATTCATTTGGTCCAAAGTTTCTAACTACTCTTCCTTGACTACGGTAGAGTTTTTCCTCATCGCCTTCACCAAAATGTTCTCTTACTACCACCTTACCAGTCGGCAAGAAGAAACTAGCAATTGAGACAGCGCTTTGCAAATAGCCACCAGGATTACCTCGAAGATCAAGTACCATTGATTTTGCATCACTTTTTACATATTCACGTAAAGCTTCCTGGAATTTCATCTCTGAGATAGCATTAAAGCTATAGAGTCGAATTATAAATATTCCGTCTATTTCTTCAGTCTCAATCGTAGGAACAACAATAGTATCTCGAACAACTGATATCTCTCTAAACTCCAAATCTCCTTCCCTAAACACTGAAAGGACTACCGTAGTTCCTTTTTCACCTCTAATTCTCTTGACTGCTTCATCAACTCGCATACCTTCAGTACTCTCACCATCAATTCTGATTATTTTATCGCCGGTTATTAGACCAGCTCTTTCAGCCGGAGTATCTGGAAGTGGTGCGATTACAGTAATCACATCATCACGCATTCCAACCTCCATCCCAATCCCACTAAAATTTCCAGAGATATCTTCAGCAAAGGCTGCACTTTCAACTGGTGGAAGAAAAACTGTGTAAGGATCACCAAAAGTAGAAACTAATCCAGAAATCGCTCCATTTATTTTGTCTTCATCAGAAATCACCATTGTAGAACTTGCTGCAATAAATTTTTCGTCAAGCAGACTCCACACTTTCCAGAATTGAGTCAAGTCAATATCATCATGATTATAAGAACTTGCTTGCGGGGTTGAAAAGAAAGAAAACAAGCTAGCGGTTTGGTCGTCTTTAGCTATAAGGCTATCGACCTGTAGTCCTGTAACAAAAGAACCCCCTGCTAGGATTAAGGCTAATAAAATACCTAGAAAATTACTCTTCTTGGATGGTTTTACGATTTGTAAATTTTCTGAATTAAGTGTTTGTTCATCTTGCATGTTTACCATTATCGCACAGACTGCATTTTAGGCAAAAGAACATTGGTGACTTCATGTTTGGGTATGATTTTGCTACACTGTACCGACATGTTTATGGTTTTTTTCAAAACAAAGAAAGCTGAGCCACTTCCGGAGGTATATTTGTACAACACTGAATCATCTAAGCTTGAACAATTTAAACCCATCACTGATAGAAACGTCAGTATATATTCTTGCGGACCGACGGTTTATGATTTTGCCCATATCGGTAACCTAAGAGCGTATGTTTTCTCTGACATCTTAAAAAGAACTCTACTTCTACACGGCTATAGCGTAAAGCACACAATAAATATTACAGATTTTGGTCATTTAACTGACGACGGTGACGCTGGTGAAGACAAAATGATGAAGGGACTAAAACGTGAAGGTCTTCCAGTTACGCTAAGCGCCATGCGCCAGCTTTCCGATATATATATTGACGCCTTCTATGATGATATTGATTCTCTAAGGATTTTACCCCCGACCACCTGGTCAAGGGCAAGCGATTATATTGATTCACAGATTCGCCTAATAGAAACTCTCTCAGAAAAGGGTTATACCTACGAAACTAAAGACGGCGTTTACTTTGATATACAAAAATTCCCTGCCTACGGTCGACTTGGCAATCTAGACTTAGAAAAAATAAAAAACGGCGCCCGAGTAGAAGTAAATACAGAGAAACACCATCCAGCAGATTTTGCTGTTTGGAAAAAAGGTTTACTTGGCTGGGATAGTCGTTGGGGTAAAGGTTTTCCCGGCTGGCACATTGAGTGTTCTGCTATGGCTATGGCAACACTCGGTAAAGAAATCGATATTCATACTGGAGGAATTGATCATATACACACTCACCACAACGCTGAAATCGCTCAGTGTGAATGTGCAACCGGTAAACAATTTGTCCATTATTGGATGCACTCGGCTTTTATAACTATCGATAACACTAAAATTGCTAAATCGCTCGGGAACTCAATTAACCTACGACACTTAGTTGACAGAGGATTTACAGGTGACGACTATCGTTACTGGCTTTTAACTGCTCATTACCGTTCTACTATCAACTTCTCTTGGGACGCTTTGACGGCTGCTAAACAAGCCCTCTATCGACTTAAACGCTATGTCTATGAAGACTACAGGCAAGTTTCTGGTACACCAAATACAGATTATATTCAAAGGTTTAAAAATGTATTAGCAAACGACTTAGACACACCATCTGCTTTCGCAATTATTTGGGACATTATAAAAGATGACAACCTAGACAATAAGACTAAATGCGCCACTATCCACTATATTGATAGGGTTCTCGAAATTGGTTTGAGTGACGAAGTTGAAGAAGGAAAAAAGACTTTAGGAATTCTTACTAGCCATGAAGTACCAGAAGATGTTCAGGCTTTAGTAGACAAGCGTGAAGCTGCACGAATTGCTCACAATTGGTTAGAAGCCGATACTCTAAGAGAAGCTATAAACCTTAAGGGCTACTCGGTTGAGGATACTCCTCATGGCCCCAAAATAAGTAAGGCCTAGCTCGTACTTAAGCTATACACAAAGTCCACAGTACTGTGCAAAAGTCGTCAAGGAAGGAAGCGTGATACAATGCTACCACTATGGCAGAAACACGCTCAACTAATCGTTCCTTGCGGACACCTCCACACAACGTTGATGCTGAAAAAGCACTACTGGGAGCAATTATTTTAAAGCCAGACGTAATGCATGACGTTTCTGTTACTGTCTATCCTGAGAGTTTTTATGCAGACAAACACCGAGGTATTTATGAAGCCTTGGTCTCAATTTTTTCTAAAGGTGACCCAATTGATGTTGTCTCATTAATTTCCAAACTAAAAAATAACAATACTCTAGATAGAATTGGTGGAGCTAGCTATATAACCGAACTAATCGAAACCGTTCCTGCTGCCGGTAATGCCCATTACTATGCCGAACTTGTTCAAGGTAAAGCAGCGCTTAGGAATCTTATTTACGCTGCAGATGATATTGCTGAAATTGGTTATTCTGACCCCGAGAGTGTTGACGAAGCTCTAGACCAAGCTGAGAAAAAAATCTTTCACGCCACTCAATCTCCTACTGCACAAAAATTTAAAACTATTGGCACGTCCCTAACTGAAGCTTGGGAACGTTTTGAATATCTAAGTGCCAACCAAAACGAACGACGTGGTGTACCTTCAGGTTTTACAGCTCTAGATAACTTGATGGCCGGATTCCAAAAATCAGACCTGATTATTTTGGCCGCTCGCCCTTCCATGGGAAAGACTACTTTTGCTCTAGATATTGCTCGTAACGCCGCCCTAAAATTTGGCGCCTCAGTTGGCATCTTTTCTCTTGAAATGTCCGACCAGCAACTAGTTGATAGAATGCTCGCTGCTGAAGCGGGTGTCGACTCATGGAAATTACGGACCGGAAAACTCAGTAACGACCAAGAATTCGAAGCTGTGCAACAAGCTATGGCGAAGCTTTCTGATGCTCAAATTCACATCGATGATCAAGCTGGGAACAACATCCTCAAAATGCGTTCTGCCGCTAGACGACTCAAAAATGAACACGGTCTAGATTTACTGATTGTCGACTACCTCCAACTCATGTCACCTACCGCCACCAAAGCTAGTGACTCAATGGTGCAACAGGTAACTGAAATTTCCCGCTCACTAAAAATTCTGGCCCGTGATCTAGAAGTGCCAGTCCTTGCTCTATCACAGCTTTCTCGTGCCGTTGAACAACGTGGTGGTAAGCCTCGTCTTTCAGACCTACGCGACTCTGGTTCTATTGAACAAGATGCCGACGTCGTGATGTTCATTCACCGTGAAGACAAAATTAACAAAGAGTCAGAGAGACCAAATATCGCAGAAATCTTAGTTGAAAAACACCGTAACGGTCCAGTTGGTTCTTGCGAACTCTACTTTGATGGTAAGCATGTCCGTTTCCTCAATCTTGATACCAAACATCATAGCGATAACGCTAATGATGATTTCTAGTTGTTTATAGTTTTATGACTCCACTGGATAAGCTAATTGCATATTTTGAAAAATTCCCCGGTATTGGTGGACGACAAGCCAAGCGTTTTGCTTTTCACATTCTTACCCTAAAAGATGAACAAGTAAAAGAATTGGCTGAATTAATTACTTCCCTTCCTCAGTCTGTTAGTGAATGTTCACAATGTCACCGTTTCTTTTCATTACAAAAACAGCCAACTGATGGTAGATGTCCAATCTGCTCCGACACCTCGAGAGATAGTAGTAAATTAATAGTTATCGCCAGAGACAGTGATATTCAAGCCATTGAAAGAAGTGGTGTCTATGATGGACTATACTTTGTCCTTGGAGGTACTGTTCCCCTACTTGGTTCAAGTGATTCAAACTCAAGGGTTCGTACCCCTGCTTTTAGAGCATTAATATCACAAAGACTTGAAGAAGGACTCAAGGAAGTAATCTTTGCTTTTGCAGTCAATCCTGACGGTGAAAATACTGGACGTTATATCGAAAACACCCTACGCGAAATACCTGGAACCGGTGAACTAAAAATCTCCCAACTGGGTCGAGGCTTATCTACTGGCAGTGAGTTAGAATACGCAGACTCCGATACTATAAAAAACGCCTTGCGAAATCGTAGCTAGTGGTTTAAATTGTAGTTTGCGTTCTTTATCTTGGGAGTTAACGTGATAAAAATTGACGAGGAAATGTTGGACAGACTGGTTAAGATTGCAGTCATCTCAGCCAAGAAAATCAGTGGTCTCGAACCAGCTGCACTCAGTGGCATGGATAGATTACTTCATCCTGAACTGGTTGCTATCGGAGTTTTGGCACCAAACACTAAAGAGGGTCGAATCGGCGAAATACTGATTCCCGATGTCGACTAATTGGCTCTAGCAAGCCAACGAAAAAGCGCCCTTGCGGGCGCTTTGACTTGTTAGATAGAATCAATCTTTACTTCAGCGTAGTGCTGTCGGTGACCAATTCGTCGGTCTCGGTTACTCTTGGCCTTGTAGCGAACGATTGTTAGCTTTGGACCCTTCTTTTCACCTAGATAAGTAGCTTTTACTTTTGTACCTGTAGTTGGTGTACCAACCTTTGCTGTAGAGCCATCGTCGGTCATTAAAACACTATCGAATTCGATAACATCACCTTCCTTGTGTTCGCCCATAAGCTCTACAAGAATAGTATCGCCTACTGAAACGATGTATTGCTTGCCCCCAGTTGCAATAACTGCGAAAGCGTCTTTATTAGCTGTTTTTGTTGCCATAGTGCGGGCTATAGTACTAGAAAACCTTAAAAATTGCAACTATACTAGCCTAAACAGCAACTTTAATCTTCCTGCTTTCCATGTGGCTTATCCAGTACCAAAATGTCAGTATCGATAGATTCTCCAGTAATACGCATGACGTCTTTATCAATCTTGCCAAGCTCTTTATAGCCAGCATTGTAGTGATTAACAGTAGTTTCTAGAGTCTTTCCAAGCTTATTATAATAATCTTCATATTTAGCAATATGAGTCGAGAGTTTCTCGACGTTCTTGATAATATCTTGAGCTCGCTCCTCAATCTCCATCGCCTTTAGTCCCTGCATCACTGTCTGTAGATAGGCCAAGAAAGAAGTTGGAGATACGATAATTACCTTGTGGGTACCGGCAGCTCTTTGAATTAGATTTTCCTCTCCAGTTCCGACTTTGTTGGAAAGTAAGTCGTAATAGATTCCTTCATGAGGAATAAACATAAAAGCAAAGTCTGTTGTCTTTTCACTCGGGCGAATATATTTAGCGGTCTCGGTAATACGAAGCTTGAGGTCATTAACAAACGCCTTCTCAAGTGCAACCTTTTCCGCCCCCTCTTTAGCTTCAACAAAGCGATTATAGTTTTCGAGCGAAAACTTTGAGTCGACTGGTATCACCTTTCCTTTGACAAAAACAGCCGCGTCAACAATGTTTCCATCACTAAAGGCATACTGCATAGCAAAACTTTCTGGTGGCAAAACATTTTGTAGAACTGTCTCAAGATAATATTCACCGAGAATTCCTCTTTGTTTTGGGTTCTTAAGAATGTCTTGAAGCTCTTTGAGCTGATCAGCCACTTGGAAAACTTGCTTACTACTCTCCCCTACCTCACTAACGCTTTTTACAACATTGCGCAGTTGCTCATTTACCTCTCGATTGATTGTCTGAATCAGCTCTTTACTCTCCCGAAACTGTAGTCGACTTCCCTCTTGAGCTAGACGATTACTCTCACTCATTTGCTCTCGCATAGTACGAGTCAAATCCTGTATCTGATTTTGCATAATCAAAAGACTCTGACTGTCGTCTTTAGTTTCAACTTTTTTAAAGAAAAATACGTAAACTATTAAGGCAAAAATTGCTAATAGAAGTACTAATAGTACGATAAATATAGGTTCCATGGCCATAAGTGTATCACAATAGAAAATAGAAAAATAACCTCAAAATATGCTAATATTCATTCATTAACTATTGTTTATTATGTCTTTACACACAGATCTACGAGTCACTTTAAAGGAAGCAATGAAGGCCAAGGATGAAGTCCGTTTACGCACAGTACGAGGAATCATGACCGCCTGTACCAACGAACTAGTAGCAACTTCACGCACACCACAAGATGAACTAAAAGACGAAGAAGTAATTGCTGTTATCAAGCGTCTAGCTAAACAAAGAAAGGAATCAATTACTCAGTACGAAGCTGCCAATCGACCAGAGCTAGCTGTACCAGAAAAAGAAGAGCTGGTTGTGCTAGAAGCCTACCTGCCAACTCTAATGGATAGAGACGCAATTAGACCAATAGCAGAAGCAGTCAAAGCTGAACTGGGAGTAACTGACAAATCGAAGCTTGGAGTACTAGTAGGTGCTGTCATGAAAAAGCTTCAAGGACAAGCTGACGGAGCAGATGTAAAAGCCGTAGTAGAAAGTCTTTTCTAACTATTTTTATGCCCAATAACGAAAAACCTAAGATAGTTGTGGAGAAACAACTTGCGGGTGATAGTGATGCTTTAAGTGTTATAGGTAGAGCTGGTGCCAATGAAAGAAACAGAAGACAAGCTTTTAAGCGTGATATTGATAAATTAGCTGGAGAATTATCTAACATTGAATTAGCTCTCGCTATTAGTGAAGCTAGTGATACCTTTATCACACCAGATGGAGATGTAAAACCAATTGGAGATTCCACTAACCCGGATGAACTTAGACAACTTCGTTATAGGCATAATGAATTAGTCGACATGATACAGACTAAAACAGAAGACGAAAGACAGCGAATAGAAGCGATGGAAGAAAAAAGGGTTCAGAGAGATTAAATAGAAGTTAATTTATAATCCTCAAGTTGTTTAGCGTCCTCAATTGAATAAGGTCCGACTTTAGTCCGGCGCAAATTAGCTAGTGTGGCTGGATAACCAAGGCGATTACCCAACTCTTCGGATAACGAACGAATATAGGTTCCGCTACCGACCTTGAAACGTACTTCTAATTGTAGTCGCTGTTTCTTTTCAGTAGTAACTGGTTTTATAGAAAGCAGTTCGGCTTGATAGACTTTCATTTTACGTAATGGAACATCAGTAACAGTCTCTCCTTTAGCCTCAGCTTTTCGGGCTCTTTTATACATTGGTACTCCGTCCTTCTTAATGGCACTATAAGCTGAAACCGGCAACTCAATTTCACCCAACATTGAAGCTAAAGCATCATTGATGAAATCTTGATTTAAGTCATTCTCGTAAGATTTTTCGTCTATAACCGTCCCTTCCATATCACCAGTTGAACGTCGTTCACCAAGCAAAATACTAGCTAGATATTCTTTATCTAGTCCGATTATTCCCGAGAGGAGTTTAGTTCCTTTTTCTACCCCTAAAATCATTAGTCCAGTAGCGAGCGGATCAAGTGTACCAGCATGACCAAATTTTTTGATACCAGTTTTTCTTCTTAGTTGTCTTATTACAGTAAAAGAACTAATCCCTTTAGGTTTATCAATTAGTAGTAATAAAGGTTTTGTTTCAGTCATTTAAGCAACATCCTCTAAATGATTAATATTTAGAAAACTAGAATACTTGGATCAATAATCAAAAGTCCCCCAAGAAGAAGCATTAGTATTCCACCAATCAAAAGTGAAAGTTGAGCATACTTTCCACCATGAGACTGCAATCTGCTGTAGCCCCAAATAGCTAAGCTGAATACCACAACGTCATCTAGCATATAGCCAAGACTAAAGACTATTAGATACCACTGTCTTTCCAAGAACGGTAAGGCGTTCATCTCTAAAATTTTTGTATAGGCTTGAGGAATTCCGATTGAGCAAGCAAATTCAATAATGTTTACAGAAAATGCGATAGCAAGGATAGCTAGAACCGAGGTAATAGTAACTGGCTCGGAAACAATCTTCTTGAATTTATTAATTGTTCTAGATTGAGTTTCAATATCAGTAATATCACAAACTAGTTGCACTTCCCTGTTCTTGTACCATCGCCACAAAAAGAAGAGTGCTCCACCAACCGCCAGAAATCCTACCAGAGGCGTAACGATTTGATCTAAAGCCACAAAGTCCCATGTCTTGTACCAAACATTAAGAATCAGGTTGTACATGATACCTTGAGCCAAAATGAATATCCCAGCTAAGAAAACCATTTTCTTCTTGCTTCCTGCTTGAGACAATAGAACCAAGAAAGTAATCAATACCCACATTGCGCAAGGATTGAAGCCGTCGATAACACCAAGTACAAAGGATAATGAAACTAACGAGAATGAGCGTAAATCAACTATACCCAATACAGGTAATTCAAAAATGAATTGCCCAGAAACCCCATCACCTTCATCGCAAGCAATACCAGTACAACCACCGCCAATTGTCACCGACTGAACTGGTGCTTCAGCTATATGTTGCTCGACAGTTCTGATAGACGATGATTCGGCTTCTTCTAGTGCAGACTTGATTTGGAGTCCTGTAGTACGCGGACCATTAAAACCAACAATTATCTTTTCACCAATCACCATTACGGGAGTGACTTTTGTAACTGCGTGCTTAGCAGTAACTTGGTCATAGAGGTTTGAAGCTTCCTCACTCTCATTCAAGTTCAGATATGTAAAAGGTAATTTTTCCTCTTCTAAGTATGCAAATAAATCCTTGCAAAAACCACAGTCATCACGGCCGAAAACGTAGACCTGGGCCTGGGCTTCTGGATTATTCCACAAAGCATTCGGACCCGGAGTCGTCTCTGCACTAGTAAATGATTGCGGTGTAAAAAAGGCAAACAGCACGACACCAAGTGCTACCCAAGCGATTGTAAGTAATTTCATAACTTGACGATTATAGCAAAAACTCACTATGAATACTATAGTGAGTTTTTAATTTCCGCTAAATCAAAGTATGTACTTAGGTAGGATTGAGGTAGCGGTTTCTCAAAATATGTCCCGCGAGATTTCTCGATTATTTTAAGCTCTGCTTCCAAG
>JBGSVK010000049.1:0-11537 GCA_041752975.1 Minisyncoccia bacterium
ATTGGTCAACTCCCGCTCGGACAGGCGGATACGAGAAGTTTCAATCGATTCTTCTTATCAGGAGCAGTAGAGGCGGAGGTAGATTCAGTTGGACGTATTCTCGTGCCAGACTTTTTGAAAGATTTTGCAGTTCTAAGTACAAACGTTGTACTTGCCGGAATTCACAATCGTATCGAAATTTGGGATGAGAAAAAATGGGAAGAGTATAAACGCAAAATCGAGTCACAGGCAGATGCCTTGGCCGAAAAATTGGGAGAAATTGGCGTCCTCTAACTCACATCTACCATGAAGCACATTACCGTATTAGAAGAAGAGGCAGTCACTGCCCTTAATCTTAAACCTGACAGCATCATTGTTGATGCTACCTATGGAGCTGGTGGTCACGCAAAGAGAATTTGTGTGCAGCTAAATAAACAGGGAACTTATATTGGTATTGATGCCGACAAAACAGCCCTAGACGCAAGCGAGTTAGTAGAAAGAATAGATGGACCAAAAATTCATCTAGTAAACGAAAATTTTGCAAACTTAGACGAAGTACTTAGTTCTTTACATATAAAAGCCGTTGACGGAATCTTGGCAGATTTGGGTTGGCGAACGGATCAGTTCACTGATGGAGGAAAGGGGTTTTCATTTAATGCAAATGAACCACTTCTTATGACTTATGGTGAACCAGAAAAGTATCCATTTACCGCTCACGACATCGTTAATTCTTGGGAGGAAGAAAATATTGCCGATGTTCTCTATGGGTATGCCGAAGAAAGGCATTCCAGAAGAATAGCTAAAGCAATTGTAGACGCTAGAAAGTTAGGAGAAATTACAACTTCTGGTCAGCTCTCAGCAATTATTGAGTCCGCGGTACCTGTCTTCTACAAGAAAGGCAAGATTAATCCGGCAACAAAAACTTTTCAAGCCATGCGCATAGCAGTAAATGATGAACTTGGAACCTTAGAGAAATTCATCACTTCCGCACTTTCAGCGCTGGCACCAGACGGCATTCTCGCAATTATTACCTTTCATAGTCTAGAAGATCGAGTAGTAAAGCTTAGATTTAGGGAAGCAAAAGAGTCTGGAGATTATAGGCTCCTAAACAAGAAACCAATTGTATCAACTCGTGAAGAGTTACTCAGTAATCCAAGGGCACGCAGTGCAAAACTTAGAATAATTCAGAAACATAATTCCAATTAATTCATGAACTTTAAAACCATACAAATAAATAACCACCTAGTAACTTCTTTTTGTATTGGTTTATTAGCATTGTCTATTATTGCTTATATGTACTTCTTGAGTTTGTCTGTTGTCCATGTAGTAATGCGAAAAGAGGCAACACAAAAAATAGGTCAAATGCGCTCAGATATAGCAGCTCTTGAAGCTTCGTATATTGAGGCGAGACATCAAATAAGTGCTAGGGTGGCCAGTCTAGAGGGTTTTAACCAGAACCAGAAGAAAGTATTTATTAATAAAGAAGAACAAAGCCTTGTGCTCCGTTCAACTTCAGAATAAAAGTTTATGAGAAGGCAAATGGCACTCCGTATTCGTATTATTACTGGGTGCATTTTGGTATTAGCTTTGATCTTGATTGGTCGTCTGTATCAGGTTCAAGTTCTCAATAGCGATATTTACGCGGAAAAGGCAGAGAGACAGTATGTGCATACCAAACAAGACTTATACTCGCGAGGTTCAATATTCTTTACAACCAAAGACGGAGAAAAGGTTTCAGCAGCTTCAATACGTTCAGGCTTTTTATTGGCTTTTAATCCAACTTTAATAAAAGATTCTGAGTTGATTTGTGATAAATTACTGCCATTTTTGAATATTACAAAAGAGAAGTGTGTAGAACGAGCTAGTCTACCTGATAGGACATATGTTGAGATTATGCCTAATATCACTACAGAGAGTGCAGACGAAATCACTGCTTTAGACTTTGATGGTGTACAACTATATAGAAATCAATGGCGATACTATCCAGGGGGAAGTATGGCAGCTAGAAGCATTGGTTTTGTTGGTTTTACTGAAGAGTCAGATGATGAACTTCACGGTAAGTATGGATTAGAACGTTTTTATGATGAAGTCCTTCTAAAAGAGCGGGAAGTTCGCTCAGTAAATTTCTTTGCCGAAATATTCAGCAATTTGGGCGATTTGGTTTATCGTAAGGACAAATCAATACAAGGAGACATTGTTACAACTATGGAACCAACCGTCGCTCGAATGTTGGATTCGGTCTTGATGGAAGCAAATGACAAATATGATAGTGAACTTACTGGTGCGATTATTATGAATCCACAAACTGGTGCTATTTATGCCATGAATGCAGTTCCGGGTTTTGATTTAAATAATCGAGGTACCAGTACTATTGAACAATTTCAAAATCCTCTAGTAGAAAATGTGTATGAATTTGGTTCAACAATCAAAGCACTTACTGTAGCTGCCGGACTAGATAGCGGAGTAATTAATCGTCAATCAACCTACTATGATGCAGGATCAATTACTTTGAACACATTTACAATCAAAAACTATGACGGCAGAGGTCGCGGTACCGTAGAGATGCAAGAAATATTAAATCAATCACTCAATACTGGTGTGGCCTTTATTGCCAGTAAAATGGGAAGAGAAAAATTCAGAGATTATTTCTTGAATTTTAAAATTGGAAGCGAGACAGGCATTGATTTACCGAATGAGGAATTTGGTTTGGTAGAAAACTTAAATTCTCCTCGTGAAGTTGAATATGCTACCGCTTCATTTGGTCAAGGTATTGCCCTGACGCCAATAGCCGCCACAAGAGCATTGGCTACATTAGGAAATGGTGGTTACTTGGTGACGCCACACTTAGTTTCAAAAATTGAATATAATGATGGTAATTCTCGTGAAGTGTTGTATCCAAAAGGAGCCCAAGTTATTTCTGAGGCGACTAGTGAAGAAATTTCACGAATGCTGACTATTGTGGTTGATGACGCATTGGCGGGAGGAAAGTATTCTATGCCAAACCATACTATAGGTGCCAAAACTGGTACTGCCCAAATAGCCAACCCAAATGGCGGTGGTTACTACGAAGATAAGTATTTACACTCATTTTTCGGTTATTTTCCAGCTTTCAATCCACAATTTCTTGTCTTCATGTATACTGTAGAACCAAAAGGGGTACGTTATGCGTCTGAGACTTTGACTGAGCCTTTTATGGACATTGCGCAATTTTTAATTAATTATTACGCGATACCACCTGATAGATAATTTATGAAAAATATTTTTAAACGAATTGTTGTCTACATACTTACTCTTGAAGCAAAGGTTTTACTACGTCGGCACAAGCCAACCATAATCGCAGTAACCGGAAGTGTTGGAAAAACTTCAATGAAGGATGCAATATACAGCATTCTCAAAAAGAATTACTCAGCACGAAAGAGCGAAAAAAGCTTTAACTCTGATATCGGAGTCCCGTTAGCTGTCCTTGGTCTTCCAAATGCATGGAACAATCCTTTCTTGTGGCTAAAAAATATAATAGATGGTTTCTTTTCGGCTGTATTTAGTAAAGAATATCCAAAGTATCTAGTATTGGAAACTGGAGTAGATAGACCGGGAGATATGAAGAAATTGGCTTCTTGGCTTTCCCCAAACATTGTTGTTCTGACTCGCTTCCCTAATGTCCCAGTTCATGTTGAGTTTTTTAGTACTCCAGAAGCAGTGGTAGAAGAAAAGATGAATTTAGTCAAATCTCTGCACCCTGAAGGGGTTGTGATTTACAATAATGACGATGAAGATATTCAAGCTCAGATTGCTGGAGTGCGTCAGCAAACGATTGGTTATGGACGTTTTTTAAATTCTCATTTTAAAGCTAGTGATGATGAAGTTATTTATACTGACGATGTGCCGACTGGGATATCTTTTGTACTTGAACATGTGGGTCAAATTGTGCAGGTGAGAGCCATGGGTGCAATTGGTCTACCTTTGGTATATACCTACGCAGGAGCAATTGCGACAGCTGCACAGTGTGGGGTGTCAATGCAGGATGCTGTAGAAGCTCTGGAAGCGCACCTTCCACCTCCGGGTCGTATGCGAATCTTGGGCGGAATAAAAGGTAGTGTCATCTTGGATGACACGTACAATTCCTCGCCAGCTGCCGTTGAGCAAGCTCTAGCAACTCTTGGTGAAATTAAACACGCTAAAAGAAAAATTGCCGTTTTGGGAGACATGTTGGAATTGGGTAAGTTTTCAGCTCGTGAACATGAAAGAGTTGGAGAGCAAGTAGCGAATGTTGCTCAAGCTTTATTTACAATTGGTGTTCGGTCTCGAAAGACTGCTGAATCAGCACTCGCAAATGGTCTAGATGAAATGGCTATTTTTCAATATGAAGATGTAGTCAGAGCTGGTAAAGAACTTCAAGCCTACTTAAAACCAGGTGATGTTGTTTTAGTAAAAGCTTCTCAGGGAATTAGGGCTGAAAAAATTGTCGAAGAGGTCATGTCCGAGCCACAATTTTCTACTGAATTGTTAGTCAGACAAGATAAAGCTTGGCATACTCGCTAAATTTTTAGATACTGATTTTATATTTAAGTGATATACTTCGCCAATGATTTCACAACCTACTACTGATGTAAAACCCTTGCTTGTAGTCAAGGAAGTAAGTAAGAGCTTTAACACCGCCAGGGGTGAAATTTCTATTCTTAAAAACGCCTCTTTTACCGTTAATCAGGGTGAAAAAGTCGCTATTGTTGGACCGTCTGGCTCAGGTAAATCAACATTATTGTCGTTAATCGGTCTACTAGATACCCCAAATCAAGGTAGTATTTCAATCTCAGGAATTGAAACTGCAACTTTGTCTGAAAATGAATTAGCTGTCTTTAGAAATAAGCGCATTGGCTTTGTCTTTCAAGCCTTTGAATTGATTTCTCCTTTTACCGTAACTGAGAATATTTCTACACCAATAGAAATCTCCAAAGAAGCTGTTAATGGTGAAGTTGTATCAAAACTCATTAATGAAGTCGGACTTGATAATCGTCGTGATGCACTACCATTTACTCTTTCTGGTGGCGAGAAGCAGCGGGTAGCAATCGCTCGGGCGTTAGCCAATAACCCTGACTTGATTTTGGCTGACGAGCCAACTGGTAGTCTCGATAGAGCAACCGGTGAAAAAGTCCTCTCACTTCTACTTAATGCTGTCGATGTTCATGGCAAGACATTAGTTATCATTACTCACGACGAAAGCGTAGCTTCAAGAATGGATAGAGTTTTTGAAATAAAAAATCTGGCCATACATGAAAGAAACTAAAATAATTTTTTTATATAGCAAACGCTTACTTCTGCGGGAGTGGCGACGTTTTGTTTTACCTTTGCTCTCACTTTCAGTGACGACCGTGGTGATGGTTTTGGTTCTGCTATTAACTGCCAGTAGTAGCTTGTTTTTGAGTGAGCAAGCCAGAGATTTATTGGGTGGAGATGTAGTGGTTGAAAGTGATGTGCCTTTTGATATTGAGGGTCTCTGGTCGCAGACAGCTTTGACACCAATACGACAATCGCAGCAAATTGATTTTAATGCCACGCTTCAAAGTGAGTCAGGTACTATGCCAGCTTCGGTTTTGGTAGTGGATTTTGAGTATCCACTTTATGGTGAACTACTACTTGAAGAAGGTCTATATAAGCAAGCAAATGAAAATGAAGTTTATCTAGACAAGGCAGGGTCAGAAAGATTATCAGTTAAGACTGGCGATAAAGTTTCTTTTGGTGAAATAGAGTACACCGTAGCGGGGATTATTGTCTCTGAACCTACATCGCTTTTTGGTGGCTTTAGATTCTTACCAAGAGTTATTTTTGGACAGTCCGGATTTGAACGAGCATCGTTAGATACATCGCTTCTAAGAGCTGAGTATACCTATTCTGCACAAATAGATAATCTGACCACTGCTCAAAAAGAATTATTAATTGAAAAGGGTAGTGAAAACGACTACTCGGTTGCAATTGCTGGTAGCTCAAATTCAAGGTTGCAAAGAGGGTTGACTCAAGTATCAGAGTTTTTAATTATCGCGGTTTTAATCACCTCCGTATTAGCAGCAGTTAATGTTTATGCCAGTACGCTTTATTTGTTATCGGTTTTAAGGAGAAGTTTTGCTGTTTTGCTGTCTCTAGGTATGAAGCGGACAACTCTCATAAGTGTACTAGGATTAACTTTGATTTATGTAGTTATTTTGGCGGGCATAGTCGGTACGGTCATTGGCTCACTACTTTTCTCTGTCTTAACAAAATATATTGACGATAGTTTCTTGATTTCATTACCGTCAGTTAATTTGTTCCTGTATGGCAGTCTAAGTATTTTGCTTATTGCTACCATTACTAGTGGTTCGTTTATTCCAGCGGTAAGAAACGTTTTTTCAGTTAGCCCAAGAAGGGTCTTGATAGATTCTGAAACTACTGATGATCAAAAAGTTCCATTAAAAATCTTTTTCTTTAATACTATTTCGACACTTATTCCTTTGGCTTTGTTAGCCTCGTTCCTACTCAAGAGTGTTTGGACAGGTTCGGTTGTAATATTGGTTATTGTAGTAGTTTACGTTTTAGTAGCTGTTTTATTCTATTTATTCTTGTCATTTATATACAAGAGACGCAATCGTTTCTCATTTTGGATTAAAAGCATTATTGCTCAAAAGAAAGCTGACGGACTGTTTGGAATAGTTTCCTTTACTTCATTATTTGTAGCTTTAACTGCGCTTAGTACTTTGGTCTTGGTTCAGATTTCACTTGAAAGATTTTTGGTGAACGATTTATCTCAAACTGTTCCGACCACCTATGTAGTCGATATCCAGCCTTCACAAAAAGATGCTGTGTTGGAGCGGTTTAATGATTTGACACTGTTTGCCAATATTCCGTCTCGAATTACTGAAATTGATGGTAAGCAAATCCAAGAGCTATTGGCTAGAGGGGAAGTCGAGATTGATAGAGAGCTAGGTCGTGAATTTAACCTAACATTTAGAAAGAAACTCTTGGCCAGCGAAACAGTAGTAGAAGGCGAAAAGGAAATAGGTAAACCAGGAGAAATTTCTGTCGATGAAGAATTTGCTAATCGGGCCGGTATTGAAATTGGCTCAACGATGACTTTTTTGATTCAAGGTTTTGAAGTGAAGGGGATAGTTACTAGTTTGCGTGCCACAGATTCACGTTCAGGACTGCCGTTCTTCTACTTTGTTTTAGCACCAGAAGATATCGGTCAATTTCCAAGTGTAAACTTTGGTTACGCATATTTTGATGAAGCTCGACAATCTGAGCTATCACGCTTCTTGGCTACAAATATGCCCAATGTGTCAGTAATCGAAACGCAATCTCTAGGACCAATTCTACTGCGAATCGTTGGAACACTAATGACTTTGATATTTGTTATTGCTGTACCGCCACTTCTAATTGCCACCCTGCTAATTACTACCTTAGTTATTTCCTCATATAGTGCCAGAAGGCGAGAGGGAGCTAGACTACGTGCATTAGGAGCGACGAGAAAAACTGTCATGTTGCAGTACTTAGCTGAGACAATAACTCTGACACTGTTTTCAGCCATCGCGTCATATACGTTAAGTGTCTTGATTTCATTTGTAATTGGAAAATACTATCTTGGTCTCGATAATTCCGCACTTTATGATAACGAGTTGGTATTAGGACTAAGTCTGATTGTTGGATTGATTGCTATAATTGGTTTGATTTTATTTAAATCAGACACCATGCCCCTTAGACAATTACTTGCTTATGAAGAAAACCATTAATTTTTGGATAGTTATAATAGCTGTTGTATCGGTTGTTGCTGGAGCGATTCTGTTTTTTGGTGGTGACGATAAAATCGCTAATATAGAACCAAGACAAGTTAGTACCACAGAAGGGGTAAAGATTATCGCTTTTGGTGATAGCCTAACGGCTGGCTATGGATTACCAGCCAATGAAAGTTACCCAGCTCAATTGGAGACTGAACTTACAAAGAGAGGTTATTCCGTGACGGTTATAAATTCTGGTGTTAGTGGTGAGACTACGAGAGGGAATTTGGAACGGGCAGCATTTATACGAAAACAAAATCCCGATATTGTTTTGTTAGGTATCGGAGGCAATGACGCACTGCGCCTACTACCAGTTGAAGAAACTGAAAAAAATATAGAAGAAACAATCAAAATTCTTAAAGGGGGAGAAAACCCACCCGTCGTAGTCTTGCTTCGTATGCAAGCGCCAATTAATGTTGGTCTAGGCTACAAGCAAACTTTTGATTCATTGTATGAAAAAATTGCGCAGAGTCAGGAGGTAATTTTGTTACCGTTTTTAACTGCTGAAGTTTTCCTAAATCAAGCTAATAAACTCTCTGACGGTATTCATTTAAATAAAACTGGCTACAAACAAGTAGTTGATTTGTATCTAATCGATACACTTTCCGAAATAGTTGAAAAAATTACCAAGCTGTAAGTAATAGTTAAAGGCCGGACGCTTGCGCTATCCGGCCTTTAAAGAACAAACACTTCGCTTGAAAGACTCAGGCTTGCATCGAGCCTACGTTAAAGCGAGTCTCTGTCGCAATCCTGAGTTTTCGGCTTTCTTTACGGGCTATAAATTCACCCGGTAGAGATGTATGGTACACACTCGTAAAGTCGACAGGAACAACAATCTTGCCGAGTTTGGTGTGAAACACACCAACCTTCTCCCCTTGCTCAATCCAGAGATGGGTTGTGTAGCGGATGTGGTCGATGTTACTGCAGATGAATCCCAACTCCATCTTTCTCGACCGGCAGTTATATAGACCAAATTTGTCGCCCAGTCTGCAGACGAAGAACTTGTTTCCTACGTAAATCACTTCGTCAGGGATGAGTCCACTGGCAATAGCGACTCGGGTAATGGTTTTCAAGATAGTCTCCCGCGAAAAGTGAATTGATTAGAACCTTTAAACAAACCAACTTCTATTTAGCCATTTAAATTTTAGTCTGTCAATTTGTGGTCTTTAAAATAAATCGAGTCCGTTGCTTTTGCAACGGACTCGTGATTCCTCCTCCCATGAATTGCCTAGGAATCGAGCGTCCCCCAGAAATCTGTCGAATCTCGTTCAAGGTTGTATAGCTGTTGTCTGTTTCGTGTGAGTAGAACGTTCATCCTGACCAAGAAATCTGGCGGTATCCATCCTTCCATCTCGCAGACAAAATTCGCTTCGTTGGCTGACATTTGAGCTATATCAAAGTGACCTTGGAAGTAAAACTTCCGAAGATCAGCGACAGCTTTGTTCAGTGCGACTCTTCCAACAAATGAGCGAACCTCAGCCAC
This sequence comes from Minisyncoccia bacterium, assembly GCA_041752975.1. Lineage (GTDB taxonomy): Bacteria > Patescibacteriota > Minisyncoccia > Phycocordibacterales > UBA918 > OLB19. The sequence continues at coordinate 9,262 of JBGSVK010000049.1, forward strand.
TTTCGCTACTTCCTCCAAGCTTGCTGGCTGACGTTTGTTTTGTTCCATCAGGATTGAACGATAGGCGCCAATGTAGTTTTCGTTCTCCAGATGAATCTTGGCGAAGGGAAGTACGTCTTTGAAGATTTCTGCACTTGCCACCGGTTTTCCTTGCTTGGTTGGAACCATAACCATACAGCCACTAACAAACATGGCCAGCCCCAAGGCCACAGCCAGAACTTTCAGCGATTGTGTATAGAACATTGCGTCCTCCAATGGGTTGAGACGGTTGATAGACTTTCTTATTTATATAACAGTTACCTTCACTAGTCTAGGGTTGGTTACATATTAGCTTTTGTGCTACTTTAGTTACTAATTCGCAAAGCGCGGAGAGTTATTTACACTTTGACCACCTTAACTGCAAGGAGATTGGCATGAAGAAGAATCGTGTGTCTGCTACCGTGATCACTCCTCAACAAGGTGGTCGTCGGGTCACCGAATTGAAAATGTCGCAAGTCAGGTTTGATCCGAATCAGCCCCGCAAGACATTTGACGCGACCGCCCTGAACGAGCTGGCCGAGAGCATCAAGAGTCAGGAGTTGCAACAGCTTCCAACTGTCAACTTCGCCTTTGTAGAAGACGGCGAACCCGTTTACTACATCAAGGCTGGCGAACGTCGCTACCGTGCCCACGAGTTGCTGAGGCGGGAAACTATTTGGGTGATTGTTGAACCAGAAATCTATACTGGGCAATATGACCCCACTCGCGTCTTGGCTCAGGCCGCTGAAAACTCGTCTCGTGAACCCCATACGCATGCGGAAATCATCTCTGTGATGCAAATGGTGATAGCGGAAGAGAAGTTGAAGCGAGGCGAGAAGTTCTATGGTCTGTACGAAATCGCCTTGGGCAGAGTTGCTACTGCCTTCGGCAAAGGTCGTGCGTGGGCGCTCAACTACAGGGTTCTCGTTGATTTGCATCCAGAACTTGTCGAGCTCCTCGATAAGACTGATGAAAGCGAACGACTCAACTTCGCCATTGCCTGTAGTCTGGCCCGTGTTCCGTACGCCAATCAGTTTAAACTCCTTGAACAAGCCAAGCCTTTGAAAGAGAAGGGAGGTGCCAAGCTCATGCTTCGGTTCATTACTCGTCAGGCAGAGGCGTTGCGTCTATCTGCGGGCAGGTCCGGCCGACCAAGGGTTCATTCAGATGACAAGGTTGTGTTCTTGAACACGGCGCGAGGCTTTAGAAGGCTCGCCTTACATTTCGTCGCAGAACGAAAGTCCACGGAACATCGCCAGTATGTTGAAAGGATACTTGGACAAATGTCGGCCATCGAAGTCGATCGGCTACTGGCCGACATCAATGAGGCGATGGTGACCTTCAGAGAGTTGGCGGAACAAGCCAAGTCAAGAAGAGATTCCCTGTACCAAAAATTCAAGTGAGCTCAGCGCGAACTTGTCTACAGCCCCGGCCTCGGCCGGGGCTTACTCGTCTCCATATAAAATTTACCTATTTGACAAATAAAATAACTATGATTAAATCATAAATATGCGACATATTGATTGCACAACAGCATACAAATTAAACCGCGGGTTTATTCCTGCCGAGTTTATGTGGAAGAACCCATCTCATATGGGGCTTTCAACAGTGTATGCACTTTTGTGTAGGCAATATGCCAAGACTACGTAAGTATTTCTCCGAATTTCTTGTGTGATCAATGCATCTTGCCTAATCAGCAAGATGTTTTCGTTCTTTTTGCGGTAATCCGCTAAAGTGTTCTTTAACAATCCAGGAGTACAAGATGTTCATGAAGTTAAAGCTTGATGACAATCTGGCCTTTGTTTGGCAGACATTAATGAATAATCGAGCTCGAAGGCTGGCGAAATTTGCCATGTCGTTAGTACTTTTTAATTCATTACTCGTCATCTCGAGTCCCTATGCCGTTGGTCGCTACATTGATGGTCTTACCAGCAAAGTAGTGGCTGTGTTGGTTGTAAGCGGAGTAATCTTTGTTGGTGTTGAAGTTGTCGGCATGGTGCTTGGTTGGTTTAGACAGCGGGTACGCGAACGCTTCTTCCAAGAAGAGTTTTGGTATCTGCCTCAGTCTATCACCGCTTTGTACTTTGCTCGACCGCTCTCATTTCTGACTGAACGTGACAATGAAAGGTACCCCTTTCCTTGCACACCGTTTCTAAAGTATTATCATTTAGAAACACACTATGGCAAAGCAAGGATTTAGAATCGCAAAAGAAATCAAAGATGAAATTATCAATAAACTCAAGCACGATGGTCTGAGC
>JBGSVK010000050.1:0-10588 GCA_041752975.1 Minisyncoccia bacterium
CGCCCTCATGAAGCCGGAATCGCTAGTAATCGCGGATCAGCAACGCCGCGGTGAATACGTTCCCGAGCCTTGTACTCACCGCCCGTCAAGTCAGGGGAGTCGGGAGTGCCCGAAGTCCCACCTCGCGTGGGCCGACGGTAAGCTCGATAACAAGGACTAAGTCGTAACAAGGCACGGCTAGCGGAAGCTGGTCGTGGATTAATTCCAATTGGACACGTCGGATTATAGGGGTGACCTTATAACTCACGGCTAATTGGTCGATGTTATATGCCTCAATTGAGCATATAACGAGGAATGACACTAATCCTCTCAAATGGTGTCAGACTCCAGGGAAAGACCGGACTTTTAGGATAAGACAAAAGAGCTTCATACCGCAAGGTGTCTCTTTTGCAAAATTGTTTGCATACGTAACAAAAACCTACTCATATTTGAGTAGGTTTTTGTGTACGTATTTAACTAACAGTGGGGGGAAATAAAGTTGACCAAATTTTAAATTATTGTATAATATAGAAAGCTGGTCGCGACTTAGTATAGACTAATGTCGTATTTATAACTGTCAGACACAGGAGAAAGCAATGAATTCACGCAGACATTTTCGTCGTCACACTGGTACGGATGAGAGCCCCAAAGAGGGGCTTTGGATTGCCATCATCTGTGTCCTGATTTTGGTGGTCGTCGGTTGTTTGGTTCGTCCGACACCATTCGGCTGAGGGCCGATGTAAAGGGCTGGACTATTCTGTTTTGCAGAATAGTCCAGCCCTTTAATTGTTATTAAAGAAAGAAGTGCTATTCAAAATTTAAGGACAAGTACCGTAGGCTTTTTGATAATCTGAACATGGTTGGGTTTTGTTTTGTAGACCGGTAGAATCAACGAACATTCGTACAATACCAAAAAAGACAATTAAAAATACAAAGGCAGCCACACTATACAGAGCAATATTTTTTGCGTCCTCTTTGAGATCTTTATTTTCTGCCCCCGCCACAAAGTAGCGAATTACGTTGTATACAAAAATAAGGAAAGCTATTCCAAAGAGAAAGGGAATTAGGACGGTATTAATAAAATTAGGGATGTTTGTTAAGAGTTTTTGAAGAGAGGATTGTGCAAAGGCTAGATTAGGGACTAGAGCAGTTACTGATAATAGAATTATATAGAAAGGTGTTTTCATATGAATGCTTTATTATAGCGTACTTTTTTATTCAGTTGTTGAGTGATGTGTATTTGACCTATTGAAAGAATAGTGTTATTAGATAGGTTGCTTAATATTCCTGCATTCGCAGTTAGTCTAATGATGATGACGATTCGATTTGCGTGGTGGTGGCGACCTGTTTGTTGGGTGGGCACATTCCTGGTTCTTCTGTCGCCGTTGTGGCTAGTAGCTCTATTTGAGTGAAAGTCGCTATGCGGTAAGTCGGTGTTGCTTTGCGTTTTGCGAGGCGGCACCGGTTTTGTTTTCAGCTCGCGCGGACACAGTAAAAGCCCGTGTGCGCGCTCTAGGGTGAGAAATGGGCAGGGACCCATTTCGCAAGACTCATCGAGTACTTTTCAAACTTGTGCAGAAAAGAACTGATGAGTAGACAGCTTCTGTTAAGAAGAGAACCTAGGACCTTTCGAGTGAGTCAGTTTGGGAAACTGACGCAAGACTCATTGTGATACTTTAGGAGTGAAGCGAGCTAAAGTATCCAATGAGTGGATAGCTTCAGTATGAAGTCAGTCGAATGCTCTAGCCATCCTTATTGTCTCATAAATATCGGCAATTCACTTCGTGAACGGGAAAATTACTATACGTAATTTTCAGCTCGCGCGGACACAGTAAAACCCTCAGTGCGCGCTCTAGGGGTCGAACCTAGGACCTTTCGAGTATCAGTCGAATGCTCTAGCCATCTGAGCTAAGCGCGCACTGAGGGTTTTACCCTCGCGAAGTAGAACTTCGTTTTGTGCTCGCTACTATAGCAGAAACAACAAAAAAATGTAAGGGTTCTAGTCCTAAATCAATCAATAGTAAAAAGCCACTCATTTGAGTGGCTTTTTACTATTCAGCTTCTGTTACTGGTGGTACTCCTAGAGCGTTTTCTACGTTTTGTAGTCTTTGTTCAAATGAAAGTGTCGAATCTTGCATTCGTTCTACTTCGTTTTCGATTTGCAAAGCAAGCATTCCTACAAAGCCGGCGAAACTTAAGCAAAGGGTCCAAGCGATCGGTTGAAAATATTTGTAATGTTCTAATTTTGTTGGTCTCATACAAAGAATTATAGCAAATACACATACTGCTTTATTACTTTTCCACTGTTACTAAGAACCTGATTGGATTAGTTAAAATGCTCAATTAATGAATTACTATCTTTTGGGTAGATTTGGATGGGTGGCAATTGGCGTAATTTTACGTATGATATAGCCATGTTAGGGCAAGACTACTTTAAAGATAAAAACGTAACTGTCATGAGGGTCGGCTTAATCGGTCGAGGTATCGGTGACACAGCTTATTTAGCAGAATGTGGAGCAAAGGTGCTTGTGGTTGATGATGCTCCACAATCAGTGATGCAACCAGCAGTTGATGCATTGTCACATTATTCTAATGTTGCCTTTAAATTTGGCCCGTACGATTTTGACGATTTTAAATCAGCCGATTTGGTCTTGGTGGGAGCGGGAGCTCCAATTGAAGAACCGGTTTTAGTTGAGTGCAGAAAATCGAGCGTTCGTTTAGTTCAGAGTGCAGCTTTGTTTGCAGAAATTTCTAAAGTGCCTATTATTGGTATTACCGGCACACGGGGCAAAAGTACTGTGACTCACATGATTCATCATGTGCTGACATTTATTACTGGAGAGAAAATTCTTCTGGGCGGAAATATCCGTGGCGTTTCGAACTTGCAACTTCTAAACGAAGTCTCAGAAGATTCATTGTGTGTAATGGAGCTGGACTCGTGGCAACTACAGGGTTTTGGTTGGGCAGGGATTAGTCCGCAGATAGCGGTCTTTACCAACTTTATGGAAGACCACCTCAATTATTATATGAAGGGTGGTAAGTCCAAGGAGGAAGCAATGGATTTATATTTTATTGATAAGGCACAAATTTTCTTACACCAAGAGGAAAGTGGAATACTGATAACTACACCTGAGGTCTTTAGTAGGGCACAAAAATTAAAAGCTACTTTGGGACAAGAGATAGTTTTGGCTGACTCCTCAGTTCTGCCAGAAGACATGTTGCTCTCTATGCCTGGGGAACACAATCGCCTAAATGCTGCTTTAGCTTATGAAGCTCTCAAAGCGGTTGGTTTAACTGACGATGAAATTTTCGCTGGCTTAGCCTCTTTTCCTGGTGTAGAGGGAAGGCTCCAGCTAGTTACTAATATTGATGGAGTTAAAGTTTATAACGACAATAACGCCACTACTCCTCAAGCAACAACCGAGGCGATAAAGTCAGTAGCAAACAAAGATTCAAATAATAAAAATATTATTTTAATTGCTGGGGGAGCGGATAAAGATATCGATACTTCAGTATTAGTTAATGAAATCATTAATCACTGTAAACAAGTTATTTTAATTCCAGGTAATGGTACCGATAAGATTGTTGCTAGATTAGAATCCAGTGGATTTACAGACGTGATGGTGGTGGAAAATCTAAAACTGGCAGTCGAAGAAGCGAGGCTTGTTGCAGTAGCTCCAGACGTTATTTTGTTCTCACCAGCTTTTGCTTCGTTTTCTCAATATAAAAATGAATATGAAAGAAATGATGAATTTATGAGTTACTTCGTTGCTTATGAATAAAACCAAAATTCAGCTATCTAATATTAATAAAATTCATTTTATCGGGATTGGCGGTATTGGCATGTCGGCTTTGGCACGTTTCTTTCTTCAGGAAAAAAAGTTAGTCAGTGGCAGTGATAGATCAGCTTCGTCTATAACTGACGCTCTAGCAAAGGAGGGTGTGGAATTTTTCCTAGAGCAAAAAGCCGAAAATATTAAAGAGGGAGTCGAATTGATAGTTTATACCGAGGCGATGTCAGAAGAGCATGAGGAAATGAAAGCAGGAAGGAAAATTGGTGTACCAATGGTAAATTATTTTGAGGCTCTAGGGATGGTCGCTAATGATTACTATCTGATTGCGGTTTCCGGAACTCATGGCAAGACGACAACTACTGCCATGTTGACTGATGTATTGGAAGAAGCTGGTCTGGACCCAACAGCCATTATTGGTTCACTTAGAAGCAAGACTGGCAGTAATTACAGAGCTGGGAAGAGTAAGTATGCGGTCGTGGAGGCTTGTGAATACAAGCGAGACTTTCTTTATTTAAAACCAGATATTTTAGTAATCACCAATCTTGAATTTGAACATGTTGACTACTACAAAGACTTGGCTGATGTTCAAGATGCTTTTCATACAATGGCCATGTCTGTACCGGAAGACGGGTATATTGTGACCGATACTAGTAATTCAAATATAAAACCAATATTAGCTGATGTAAGTGCAAAAGTCATTGATTATCGGACCAATCTTGATTTACACTTGGCGCTTAAACAACCCGGACTTCATAATCGACAAAATGCCGCAACAGCAACATCAGTAGCATTAGCTCTTGGTATAGATAGGGAAGTTAGTGATAAAGCTCTAGAAAATTTTGCCGGTACTTGGCGTCGTTTTGAATACAAAGGAAGCTTTATAAACGATAACGGCAAGGTTCAAGTTTATGATGATTATGGACACCATCCGACCGAAATTACTGCCACTATTTTAGGAGCTAGAGAACTATACCCACACAGTTTTTTGACGGTAGTATTTCAGCCTCATACCTATACTAGAACCAATGAACTTTTTAATGATTTTGTGACAGCGCTTGGCAAGGCTGATCGAGTAATCATGTTGCCAATCTACGCCGCTCGCGAAGAAAATTTATCGGGTGTCTCTAGTGAAAAAATTGTTGAAGCTTTAAAACAAAATGGAACCGATGCAGTCAGTTTCTTGACTCAGGGAGCAGTGGTGGAAGAGGTAAAAAATAATTCTCCAGAAAATAGTGTTGTGCTAGTGATGGGTGCAGGAGACGTCACTAGTGTTGCTGGTTCTTTAGTAAAATAATTTTACCAACATCCGTGAAAATATTTATACTAAAATATTTATACATAATTGCTACTGGTTCAATTTTTTATTTATTTTCTGAGCGCTATTTTTGGTCTTTTTGGAGAAATGGGGAAGATAATTTATCTGGGACACTATGGGGAATAGTTTTTTATTCTGTCGCAGCCTATGCGGTACTTTTCTTGATAGATAGATATAAGGTTAGTACCAAAGAAGGATTAGTAGTTGTCGGATTATTATATGGTTTTATAATTGAAGGAATGATAGCTGGGATGTTGTATACACCACTTCTACCAATGATAATTTTGGTTGCCCTACCATGGCATGCCCTTGTAACAGTCTTATTTGGTTGGCATTATCTACCAAAAATTATTTCGGAAGCAAAGATTAATAAGAAAATTACGGTAAGTTTAGGATTGGGAATGATGTGGTGTTTATGGGCAATAGGCTGGTTTACTCTTCCTGATGCTATTGAATATTCATATTCAATAAGTAATTTTATAATTCATGGTCTACTCACAACAGTATGCTTAGTTTTTGTATATCTACTGACAGCTTGGATACGTTCATTCTTTGAAATAACTTTTAAAACTTATGAAGGCTATATGATTTTAATTTTACTCTTCACGTTTTTGGGCTTAGTGCATCCTGGAACAATTACTGTATCTTTTCCGCTAAGTATTGCTGTAATCACTATTAGCGTTTTTTTTGCTTGGAAAGCAGAAATCAAATCTCAATAGTACTCAGACCTATTCTTTTCCATCAACAATTATAGGTACGCAGTGGTTACTGCTCTGTTATTTGATTGCATCAGTTACTATGGTGGTCTTACTTTCTCAAGACGTGTATATAGAGACTGCTTACATTTTTGCCATACCTTTAGCTTTCACTTCGCTTTATTACGTAGGAAAGAGTTTAAGAACTTTCTTAAGAAAGGCTATTTAACAGCAACTCTACATTGACTAAATAGCTTTTTGGTGTATAGTATAAGTTGAAGTTCTAGGTCCTCAAAATGTAAAGGAGACGGGAAGTGAGCTATTACACGCTGGTTCTCGGTTGTGATCTGAGTGCAGACGGTACTGCCCTCGGTCCGCGAACTGTTGGCAGGTTGGAGGTGGCTATCCTTCATTACCAACTATACCCTGGTCGTTTCAAGCTGGTGGTTGCTTCGTCAAGGTCGCCTTACCACCCCAACCAGGAAAAGACCCTTGGGCAGATGATGGCTGAATACTTGCGCTCGAAGGGGTGCTTGGAAGTCACCGTTCTCCCAGCCAAGGAGTTCAACACCTGCGGAGAAATTTCGGCCTTTATCGAGTTCTTATGGGAGCGAGATGAGGAAAACGGCTTTATCGTTTCAGCCTCGTTTCATTTGAAGCGGGTCGAGGTAATGCTGAGGCGAATGTATCCGCAGGTGATGTTGCCGAAGCATATCAGGTATCTGCCGGTTTTGGACGAGCAACCGACCCGTAAGGACAAGTTGCTCGAGCCGCTGAAAACGGCTCAGATTTATTTGCCACAGCGGTGGCGAGTCCGAGCTGTGAAGTTCATACGGACTTTGACCGGAAATACTTCGTACTGAAGAGAGGGCGGGTCACTTGTGACCTGCCCTCGATTGTTTTTAAATTAGAACTTGTGAATTTTTACAACCTGGAGAATTACTGTGTGTTTTGACAACAATAGAATTTACTGGCATGATACGCATGGTTCCCTAAACTTCGATCTTGGAGTGAGTCATGAAGCATCGTTTTTTACCGAGAGGATTACGGTCGTGGTATGTGGCCGTCATCGTCACCCTCAGACGGTACTTTCGCTGGAAAGCGACGAGTCCGACAGAGCATCAGGTGCTCAAGGAGGACCTGTTTTGAGGTCGCGCGTAGACCCTGGGTCTACGCGCTAACTTTTTTAATTATGTCTACAACTGGAATTTTATATATTGTTGCTACTCCAATTGGAAATTTGGAGGATATTACTTTACGCGCCTTACGGATTTTTAAAGAAGCTGATTATGTACTCTGTGAAGATACTCGAGTGACGGGAAATTTATTAAAACACTACGAAATCAAAACTACTTTAAAACGCTACGACGCCCATACTAGCGAAAAAGCCCATGCTGAAATTATTGCAGATCTAGAAGCAGGGAAAAATATTGCTTTGGTTTCAGATGCCGGTACTCCTGGTATTAGTGACCCTGGAGTATTTTTAATTGCCAAGCTGAGAGAAGAAAACATCGTTCGCATTGATGCCATTCCCGGCCCTTCTTCTATTACCGCAGCATTTTCTATCGCTGGTCTAGCTGGCAATCAGTTTTCATTTTTAGGTTTTATACCGCAGAAGAAGGGAAGACAAACATTTTTTCAGGAACTAGAAAACTACGATCATCCAGTAATTTTTCTAGAGTCTACTCATCGAATTATGAAGACCTTGGAGTCTTTGAAGAATATTTTACCAACAACAGCAAAAGTGGTTATTGCTCGAGAACTAACAAAAATGCATGAAGAAGTTGTCTCAGGAACAGCTGAATATGTCTTTGATTACTTTACTACTTACTTCGACCACGTTAGAGGAGAATTTGTAGTCATAGTTGCGTAGAGTCATTTTTTGTGTTTTAATATAAGTCGTTCAACTGTTCTCGAGGAGAACCTATGTTTCATGGCTGTCGCGTTGCACTGGTAAACGAGCAGGGGAATTTTCTCGGCTCGGCCCCTGTTTGGTTTGTTGGCACCGGAATCATTTCCGGCTTTCTCTTTCTCACGTCAACGCTTTTTCTGGTAGTGCCTCCATTTGCCGAAATCTTTATGGAAAAGCAGATTGACTACACCAACTCTATCTATGTGGCAATGGTGCTGATAGTTTCATTTGCCTCCTTTCTTTGGTACAACGAAGTCATGGAGAGTATAGCCTCACCATATGGCAAAGTCATATACCCTGCATGGCGGCGAGCCTTTTGAGGCGGTTCATTCAGCGAATTTCAAAGCTGCACTTCGGTGCAGCTTTGCTCATTTATTTGTCTAAATTCACCTCAGATGGCTATTTATAAGTCTAAATTTTACCTACCTCGACCCAAAGGTGCTTTTAAACTTATTTTATAGGCACACTCCACCTCTCATAAGTTCGTTAAAATTGTTATTATATTAAGTATATGAATATATTTCCGCGAGTGACTGTGCCATATTTTTTATTACTAGCATTATTTATTTTTTTTAACTTTATACCAACTACCTCAGACGCATTCTATGCCACTAACCTCTCTCTCGGTATGGAACACCCTGATGTGAAGTTACTTCAGCAATATCTAAATAATAATGGATACACTGTTGCTTTAAGTGGTTCTGGTTCTAAAGGATTAGAAACTAATTATTTTGGTCCAGCTACAAAAGCAGCGGTGATTCGCTATCAGACAGCAAATAACATCGACCCTACTGGGCTTGTTGGTCCATTGACGCGTGCCAAACTCTCATCGGTAAGCACTGGTGTAGCCTCAAGCATACAACAAGCACCGGTAACATTATCTGTACCGCAACCTACTTCAGTTTTATTCACTAGAGATCTTTATCCTGGTCAAGAACATAGTGAGGTGCGTACTCTCCAACAATTATTAAATAAAAATGGCTATACTGTGGCTACTACTGGTTTAGGGTCTGTTGGTCAAGAGACTACTACTATGGGACCAGCAACTGTTAGAGCTTTAAAACGCTACCAACAAGCAAAGGGTATTACTCAGACAGGTATTGTTGGGCCACTAACGCGTGTTGCACTAAATGGGATGTCTAATAAGACCGTTTCTTCTGGAGCAACTGGAACTGAGAAACTGCAGTTGCCTACATCTCAGGTTGCAGAAAATATTTCGGTACCAAATATTCCACAGGCACTCACTGTGAATGTGACTGGTAAAGGAAAGATAACATCTTTACCTCAAGGTATATCATGTCCAAGTGACTGTAAAGAGGATTATACTCCCGGTACTCTCGTTACTCTTTCAGCAAAACCAGCAAGTGGGTATGTCTTCAGTGGATGGAGTGGAGCCTGTATAGATACTGCAAAATCTTGCAAAGTGTTGATGAGTGAAATTAAAAATGTCACCGCGATGTTTGTAAAAAAGACAGCAACTGGTGGAGGGGGTGGAGGTGGCGGTAGTAGCGTACCTAAAGTTTCTCCTGCCGTGGTAGATATAATTGCCAATCCAACTTCAGTCTCATATAAAGGAAATTCCAATATTTCTTGGACTTCAAATAATGCGATTTCTTGTCAAGCTTCAAATGGTCAATTTGGAACTCAAGGTTCTTTCGTGACCCCAGCACTTACAGCAATTACCGCATATTCAATAATTTGTTCAGATGCGCAAGGTAATACAAAAAGTGATTCGGTGACAATTGAAGTAGGCTCAGCTCCTGATTCTATTTCGCCAGTACCGCTAAATACTGAACTACCGAAAATCACTGTAGCTACAAATACTAATAACTTCACTCTAACAACCTCAAATGGAATTTGGGATAATAACCCAACAGGATATACCTATAATTGGCTTCGTAACGGTTTTATAATTACAGGCGCTACTAATAAATCATACGACACTGTTACTGCACTTGATGGTGGAAAAGGCTTAGTAGCTAGAGTGACAGCAAAAAACAGTACTGGTAGTAACAGTGCAACTAGTGTTTCGGTACCGGTACCTATGCCGCCATCGATTGGTTCACTTACTCTCACTCCAACAGGATGTATTATTGCTTTAGGCGCAAGTACTTGTAATTTGTCAGTTGCTTGGAGTACTACTAATGCTCAAGCTCCAAGTATCTCACAAAATGGTGTTTCGTTCTCAACTTCATTCTCATCAAGCGGAACAACAAGAACTCTTCCTTATGGCACTGTCACCTTTTCATTGGTGAATGGTGCGGTATCACTATCAACTAAAACAGCTACCGCATCTTGCGTTACAGGTTCGACTTGGAATGGTACGATTTGTACAACAACTCCGGCTCCGGCCAATGGTACTTGTGGTACATCAAACAACCAAACTCTAGTCTCTGTACCAACCACTAATCTCTGCACTACCGGCACAGCATCTTCAGTTTCAGGTTCTGGTCCATGGAATTGGAGTTGTATCGGAAGTAGTGGTGGGACCACAGCGAGTTGCTCGGCGAGTAAGACGACAGACACAGTACAGTCTCCTTCGGTTGGGGCGGTTCAGGTACCTACTGTAGTAGCAACTGCGTATTGTCAGGAGGGAGTAAATATGTCAGTTTTTCCGAATCTTACAACCCCTTCACCTGCACTACCTACTGATACAGGAGGAACTTATACACCTGCAGAAGTGAAGAAATGGAGAGAGAGAATGAATGCAAATATTTATCGTATTAAGGGAGATGTGTTTCCCGGTAGTCCTGATGATTTTACTCAAATAAAAAAATCAGCTGATGCTCAAGTTACTTCTCCAGAACCGGTGATAGAAATGTTTTTAGATTGGACAAATACGACCAATCCACCAGCTACTCATTCTCGAAGCTTTGGTTATAAAAGCCGTGAT
>JBGSVK010000051.1:0-10284 GCA_041752975.1 Minisyncoccia bacterium
AGCATTCTCTGAAATGAGTAGTTTTACCGCTAAAGATAAGACTATTTTATGGACAGATTCATACAGTGCCCTTTTGCCAATTATTCGTTTCCGCTAACTCTAAATAGCTGAAAAAAAATAAATAATATGCTATGGTATACGACGCACGCATAAGTGTGCAAAATACCAAATAAAATTGGGATATCGTCTAATGGTAGGACATCAGGTTTTGGTCCTGAGTATCGAGGTTCGAGTCCTTGTATCCCAGCTCGAGAAAAACACAGCCTTCTGGCTGTGTTTTTCGTTAGAGCTGAGATAAGGAAAGTCTAGAATTTTTTAAGTTATTTTGCAGACTTTGATATAATTTAGATATGCAAAAAATACACTTTTCAATACAAATAAATGTGCCCAAGGAGAAGGTGTGGGAGATTATGCTCGCAGATGCTACATATAGAGAATGGACAGAGCCTTTTCATCCAGGCTCATACTATAAAGGGTATTGGAGTGAAGGTTCGAAAATTCTTTTTCTTGGTCCGGATGAAAACGGCAAGAATGAAGGTGGTATGGTTAGTCGCATAAAGGAGAATCGTAAGTACGAATTTATTTCTATTGAACATCTAGGTTTTGTTGTGGATGGTGTCGAAGATACAACTAGTGAGGAAGTTAAGAAATGGACTCCTTCATTTGAGAATTATACGTTTACAGAAAAAAATGGAGGGACAGAAGTAAGTGTCGACATGGAAGTTGCGAGTGAAGAATTTAAGGAGATGTTCGAGGGTATGTGGCCGAAAGCACTCCTCAAGTTAAAGGAAATAGCTGAGCGACCGTAGATAGATTATTAATATATAAAAAATTCATATGAAATTTTTAGTTACGTATCAGATGCCTCATACAGGACTTGATGAATGGATGAAGTTGTCAGAAGAAGAACGAAAGGTTTAAGAATTGCAAATGCAATCGGAGTGGAATGCTTGGATGGCAGAGCATAAATCATTTATTGTTGAGACGGCTGGGGTAGGGAAACCAAAACGGATTACTTCAGCTGGAATTGAAGATTCTCGTAATGACATCATGATGTATTCTTTTATTGAAGCCGAATCACTCGATGTCGCTGCACAAATCTTTGAGAATCATCCCCATTTTGGAATTCCTAACGGGTGGATTGAAGTTATGTCAGTCAATAAGGAGATAAAATAGAAAGGATTTTAGAAATTTTCGCTTTTTTACTTACAATAAAAGCCTCGACTACTTTAAGGTTGAGGCTTTTGTTGTTTTAAAGAATACAATGATTTAAAAAAGTGTTTGAGTATTTTGAGCTAATGAACAAAATATCCAAAACTATATAGTTTAATTGTGCTACTCTTGTCATTTTTTGCTACGAGATATAACATTAAGCTATATCAAATAACTTAAATACTTATGATAGAAGGATTACCAAATAAAGCAGAGGTGGTTACCAATGAGCAAATCGAACTGATGAGAAACTACAAAATGTACGAAGTAGTTACTGGATTGAAGCTTGGTGAAGATGTTCCTGAGGATGGATGGGAGTTTACAGGTTTTAATATGGATACGGGAATCGTTTCTCTAATGAAAGGAGACGAAACCAGAGATTTTGATGTTGCAGACTTTCTAAAACTTAATTCTAAAGAATAGTCATTTGTTCAGTTGTAGCTAAAAACCACCGAAAGGTGGTTTTTAGCTGTGTGCTTAATAATTACAGAACATTGTTTTGGGGTGTTACAATCATGTAAAGCCTCGCTATATGAACTCTTTAGATAATTCAAATCAAACAGACCCTACACCTAGTCAATTGATGGATCAGGTAGATACGCAAGCCGTATCTTCTGATAAATTCAATTTTATAAAGAATATATTTTCTAAAACTAAACTTTTTTTGGTGACAAATAAAAAGCCTGTATCTTTTTTTGCGATGATTTTATTAGCGATTGGTGCTTCAGCTTTTATTTATTCTAGCCAAAATACGCACGTGGCGGTCAAACAATTTACTAACGTATATTCATTTGTACCAGAAAAAATTTCCAAGAGTGCAATTATTCAGATTAGTCTGCCACAAGGGGTAAGTAAAGAGGTGGCACAGACCGCAATATCTTTTAGTCCCAAAATAGAAGGAGAGTGGCAACTTGGAGAAGTTGAACAGACTATTGCCTTTAAACCAAAGAAACCGCTACGTACTGGTGTTTATTATGCCGTTAATTTGGATACTGGGACCTTTCAAATGTCAGGAGATTTTTATGTAGATGAAGATCCAAAAGTTCTGACAATTTTCCCAGCTTTACTTAGTGAGACTAATGAAGATAGTGAAATTACAATTGTCTTTAATCGTCCGATGGTACCTTTAACAACTTTGTCTGAACAGGAATTGGTTGAATTACCAATTACAATTACTCCCGAGACTCCAGGAAAATTCAAATGGATTAGTACTAGAAACTTACAGTTTATACCTGAGACTACCCTCGTTCCTTCATCTAACTACACGGTAGCAATTAAAGATGGATTGTTTTCTATTGACGGTCTTCCCGTTGCGCCAATTACTCATACTTTTATTACTAGACCACTTCGTTATGGAGAAGTTTCTGAAAATCAAATTGGTTACAAGTCACCAATTATTATCTCTTTTAATCAACCTGTTGATTTGAGTAAAACAAGAAATAATATTTCTGTATCAAATCAAGATGGTAACAATGTGTCTATAGAAGTTGAATACGGAAATACAAGATACTATGATCGCAAAACACAAAAGTATGTAACTTCAGAAGATAAGAGTAAGTTATTTATTTATCAAAAAAAGGATACTCACGGAAGAGAGCGTCTTTGGGATTTTGATACTACTTACAACGTATCAATAACCGGAGCTGTTCCACTTAATGGAACAATAAATTTAGAAGAGGGTAGAAATACTATCGTTTCTATTCCTAATATTGTCGAAAGTGTCATAGCACAGTCGCCTCGTACTTCTTTGGTACGTCCAGATATGGTCGATCCTCAAGGAACAGTAACGATTACATTTTATGAGGACATTGATTTAGATAAGTCAGATATAAAAGTTAAGGGATTAAAAAGTGTTGAGTATGGAGAAAGATGTAAAACTGATGAAAATGGCGAAACGATTCAGTTGGGTGATTCTTGTGAAATGGAGGCAGATGGCAAGACATTGATTTTTTCTTTCCTACCAGAAGCATTCTCAACCAATGAATTATTTAATCTAGAGTTAAATAAAATTTTTAGTAATGATGGTTTGAAAATTAATGCTGAACCAATAAATATTGCACTTAAGACTCATCCTTCATTTCAGATATTAAACACTCTACCAGCTGACAACTCTACAAACGCAGACTTGGATGGGTTGACAGTTTGTTCGAATGTACCGATTGGCGACCCAGGAGAAAATGGCTTGGGTTCATTTGTAAAAACAGAAGGATATATAGTTTTTGGAAACTGGTCTAATTCTTTTTATGTTGAAACACAAAATCCATATTACAAATGCGGAGTAGGTGAATTTGAGACTAGGTTACCTTATGGTTTGTTACCAGAGACTAATTATGTGCTACAGCTACAGCTTACAGACACCTTTGGACAGCAAGCATCTAAACAATTGTCATTAAGAACTAGTCCTCCTAAAGAGCAATATACTCGTTTTCATAACTTGCAACAGCAGTACCATGTGACAACTCCTGATAAGACAAAATTTACCTATGCGGTTGAGAATCTAGAGTATGTAGACTTACATATTTGCAAGATGAGCCCCGAAACATTTTTAGCAAAGACCGTAGATAGAGATGATCAATATACCCCACCAAGTAGTGATAATTGTTATGAAGTAGTTACTAAACAAATTCAACTACCAGTTCGGTACTGGGTAAATAATTATTTCCAAATTAATTTGACCGATTATTTTGCAGATACTCGGGGTCATTATGTTATTACATTTAGTCATCCGCTATACAAAGATTATGTTCACCGTCAATTATTTGATAGGACTTACGTTAGCGTTACAAATCTTTCTGTAGGTAAAAAGGAAGTTGAGTATTCAGATGAGACATGGGAGATGTGGAATAGTTCAAATAATCCAAGTAAGGACGAGGTGCTGGAAAGGGAAATTACTAATTCAAGCAACCTGTATTGGGTGATTAATAGTAAAACATTATTACCAATTCAAGGGGCTTCAGTCACCCAATATGAAGGTGGGTACAATCGAACTTTTACCCAAAAGACCTTAGGTATTACCAATGGTGAAGGTGTAGCAAGGGCTCCTGTCCACGCTAGTTTGGGTGGCGCCGTAATTAGATCTGGTCAAGATACAGCTGTAGTTACAGATTGGGCAGATACACTAAACTATGCAAATACAACTGAAAATGCTTCAAAAACATATGTTTATACAGATAGACCTATTTATCGACCTGGCCATACTGTAAATATTAGGGGGATAGATAGAATTGGATTTGATGGTAAGTATGAGGTTTGGAATAATGAAAAGGTTGAGTTAAAGATCTTTGATTCTCAAGATGTGAGTATTTATGAAACAAGTCTAGATCAAAATCTCTATGGTACATTTTCTACCAAGTTTGATATCCCAAATGATGCTCCTTTAGGAACTTACCGTATCGAGGTATTTGGGCAGAGCTTTTACTTTGATGTAGAGGAGTATGTACCAGCCGCATTTAAGTTGGAAGCAGAGACTAATAAAGAGGAATATGTAAATGGAGATACGTTTAAATTAGATATCCAGGCTGACTATTATTTTGGTGTTCCGCTTGATGAAGGAACGGTTTCGTACTCAGTCACTGCACAAGACTACTATTTTGATAGATATACTGACGAGTACTTTAATTTTGGTGGTGATTGGTACTATTGTTATTCATGTAGTTATGGTGACAATTTCTTATTTAGAGGACAAACAACAATTAACGAAAATGGACATGCAACAATTGAGCGGACATTTAAGTTTGCCGATTATTTTGAAGATGTTGATAGTGCAGGAAGTAAACTAGTTACAGTTTCGATAACTGCCAAAGATATAAATGGCAAGTCGGTTTCGTTACAGAAGTCATTTATAGTGCATAAAGGAGAATATTATGTTGGTGTTAAAACTGATGAATACTTCACTGGTACAAATGCACCAAACACACTTCGCGTTAAGACGGTCGACGCCAATGGAAAACCGGTAGCAGTAAGTAATATTTCAAGGGTTATTTATAAAGTCGATTGGGAGACATTTAAACGTCAAGAAGTTGATGGAGGATTTTACTATCGTTCTGAAAAGAAGTTGACTGAAATCAGTCGGAGTAAAGTCGAAACAGATAATGAGGGTAATTGGAACGAATCAATTAGTCTAAATACAGAAGGAGAATATGAGGTGCAACTGACAAGTACTGATAGTAAAGGGAATAAGATAAAGACAACAACCAACTTATATATCTATGGTTCAGGATCGGTTACCGTACCACCGAATAATAATTATGAATTGGATCTTGAGGTTGAAGACTTCAATCTTGATATTGGAGATACTGCTTCGCTTTTGATAAAGTCGCCGTATCCAAAAGCCAAAGCACTCATTTCGGTAGAGAGGGGAACTCTATATGATTATTGGATTGTTGATGTTGTTGGTGGTCTATATGTACACAAGTTTCCAATTAAGAGTGAGTATACGCCAAATATATATGTGTCAGTACTATTGATTTCTCCAGATCCAGAAGTTAAGTATGGTAACGCTTACTACAATATAGGTACACAAGAAAAAGAGCTCAATGTAGAGGTGAAAGCTAACAAAACCCACTATCTTCCTGGTGAAGAGGTAAAGCTAGAAGTCAAAACTAAGAACAGTCTTGGTGAAGCAATACCAGCTGAAGTTTCAATTGCGGTAGCTGACCTCTCAGTATTGGCCTTGAAAGGAAATCCTAAAAAGAATCCTTTAGTATTTTTCTATAATGGATTTCCGTTATCTGTTACTACAGCAAGTAATATTAAAAATATTTTACATGAAGTTGATATACCTTTAGGGACTAAAGGTGGCGGTGGGGCGGAGCCAGATGATTTGGCAAAAAAGAAGCGGGGAATTTTCAAGGATACAGCTTTTTGGGAAGCTTCTGTAGAAACTAATCAAAATGGTGAGGCTACAGTTACTTTTACTTTGCCAGACAATCTCACTACTTGGCAGATCGAATCTCTGGGGGTAACAAAAGATACTAAACTTGGAGTAGATTACAGTGAGTTTACAACCAAAAAGGATTTGATGGCCGTGCCACTTAAGCCTAGACTTGTAGTTCCTGGAGATAAGTTTTCACTTGGGGCAAAAGTCTTTAATCAAACTACTAGTGGTAGTGAAATTACTGTGACGCTAGAAAGTGGGTCGCTCGTTTTCAAGGGGGAAAGTACAAAATCTGTCTTTATTAATGCCGGTGAAACAAAGACAATATATTTTGAAGTTGAAGCTCCTGAGTCTATTAAAGCGGGAGAGCATAACTTTATTTTTACTGCCACTGACAATAAATTTGTTGATAGTGTTGAACAGTCAATCCCAATTACTCCTAATAGCACTTACGAGACTGTGGCTACGGCAAATTCAACAAAAAATGATAGTTCAATAGAGTATATCTACATACCAGATACAGTATTAGATGATAAAGGTGGTCTGACAATTAATGCTAATGCCACTATGGCGGTATTTATGACTGACGCTCTATCCTATATGGTAACTTATCCTTATGGTTGTAGTGAGCAGTTGGCTAGTTCTCTTAGTACAATTGGTATCCTAACTGAAGCGCTTACTCTCCCAAATGTCGAAGGTGAATTTGATTCAATAGAGCACGAAGGAGTTACTTATACAGTAGAAGAAGTTGTGGTTAATGGATTGAAGCAGATATATGAAGCTCAAACACTTGGGGGAGGTTTTGCATACTACAAAGGACTTGGCGCCGATTTGTCACTTACTCTTCATGTTGTCTCTGCATTATATGACTTAAAGACAGCTGGATATTCGGTGGATGAAGAAGTTATTAAGCGAGGACTTGTCTATATAGAATTTGAAACTCTTAAAGCATATTCACAATCACCAGATCAAAACAAAGAAGCGGTAATTTTAGCAGAGTATATTCTAAGAAAGCTTGCCCCAGATACAAAGACATCGCTCACTAATACTGTTGGAGAGCTAATTGAAGATAAATCTTTCCTTAATGAGGAGATTAGTAGTATGTCGTTGGCTTATTTAGCAATACTAACTGCTGATAACTATAGCAAAAGCGCCAAAAATAATGTTTATGAAGTATTTAGAAATCGAATTGATATAGATGGAAGGGGTGCGTATCTAAAAAATAGTTCAAATCTAAATTGGAGTTTCTATGAGACACCAATAAAGAATACTGCCTTAGCGCTGTCTGTATTTGTGGCTCATAATGATGAAAATGAGGTGGTGCCAAACATATTGAGATGGCTATTATCTAGTCGGGATAAGCAAGGGGTTTGGGGAAGTACTCAAAACACTTATACAGTAGTCGGAGCAATGGTCAATTATCTAAAATGGCAAAAAGAAACAGAATCACACTTTAGCCTAAAGGGTTTACTTGATGGAGTTAAAATATTTGATTTTGAATTTAATCCTAAAACAATCTTTAAAACCTTTACGCACTTTATTGGAATGAATGATTTGCCTAAAGGTAAATTATTACCTTTAGTTTTTGAGAAGGAAGATAAGAATGGTAAAGATAATAACTTATATTACGATATGGCTCTTAAGTACTATCTTCCAATTGATTCTCTTCCACCTAGAGACGAGGGTATTGCTATAACCAGAGATTTGTTCGCATTAAATGATGAAAGTGATAAAGATAGTTTGAGTGAAGTGAAAGTAGGGGATGTTGTTCGAGGAAAATTAACTTTGATAATTCCTAATACTTATCGAAATTTAGCGGTTGAAGATATGATACCTGCCGGATTTGAAATCGTTAACTTTAATTTAGCTACTGAAGATCAATCATTAAATAAACAAGAAGATGTCTATTATGACGAGTGGTCTGCTACTGATTCAGGTTTTGTAGCAAGTGTATTTGAGTCTTTTCAGGGTATGTTTGGAGAGACTCAAACTGCACAAAGTTATGGATATTCAAACTGGGGAGAGTCTGGTACTGCTCTAAAGAGAAAGCTTTATCCAACTCATACTGAATCACACGATGATAGAGTATTTCTTTATATTGAAAGCTTAGAGCCGGGAGTTTATGAGTATGAATATTACCTACGCGCACTTATTCCAGGTGATTTTCAGTACTTACCAGCAAGGGCAGAAGAGTTGTATTTCCCAGAAGTATTTGGAAGAACCTCAGGAGGTAAAATGAAAGTTACTCAGGATTAATAATTTGTACTTGAATTATTTCTCGTTCATTGGTTTGTAGTTTTGTAGCCATAATTTCATAATTTCCTTGGGAGCTTGGTTTAAAATTAACTACTTTACCCACCCCCAATTCTTGACCATTTACTGACCAAGTTACATCAGTAGATGATTTTAGTGGGATTGATATATTTTTTGTAAACTCAAATGAGTCATTGTTGTATGGGCTTAAAATTATTGAATCATCAAGTAAGAGTTTTTGATGTTCATCAATAATGTCATTATTGAGACCCCATTCTGTTGAATTATCAATTGAAAAAAGACTCAGATTATTCTTACTCAACTTTGTATGTTTATTATATGGACTTTCTAATAATAAATTCATAGTGTCATGCCAGATTACACCTGCACCTGATTGTCCGGTAACTTGCTTCAAGGCTTCATTTTCTGTGTTTCCAATCCAAACTCCAACTACAAAGTCACCAGTATATCCAACGACCCAGCTATCATGAAAATCTCTTGATGTTCCGGTCTTTACACCATAGTCTTCGGTTTCAATATTTAGGTTACTTTCAAGTCCAAATTGATCTACACCGGTTAGTCTGTCGCTAATTACTGCGTGTACTAGTTGAACAAATTTTTCGTCTGAAACTACTTGCTTATTAGAAATATTTGCTTGAGGAGGAAGAGAAAAATTTTCAGCACTATTAGTCAAAATACGTATTGGCTCAATGATTCCCATCTTGGGGAAGATAGTAAAATAATGTGTCAGGGTAAGAAGGTCCATCTCTAGTCCGCCAAGGGCGATACCGTATTGATAGCTTTCGTAGCTTTGAATTGGTTCAAATTTTAGTTTTTGACTTAAAAAAGTATAAAAGTTTTGTAATCCTATATATTCGAGAATTTTGACCGAAGGCACATTCAAACTGTTGCTTAGTGCTTTATGTAAAGTTACTTCACCATGATACTGCCCATCATAGTTTTTGGGATATAAAGGAAATCCTGTTGCGATAGAGTATTTATATTCTCTATCATCAACCAGGGTGTATGGTCGGAGTCCTTCAGTAAAGCCTTTAAGATATATAAAAGGTTTAATGGTTGAACCAATTGGACGTGGTTGTATAGCCATATTAATCTGATCACCGTTCGATAAATTAGTCGGGTCTTTACTTCCAACTAAGGCTAATATTTCTGAAGAGTGAGCATCTATAATTACTACTGCACCATTTCTTGCGCCATTATCCCAATTTGAATCGACATGTCTCTTCAAAATTTCACGAATTTTGGAATTTAATGAATCGTCTATTGTGGTATGACAAGAATCATTACATACAACTCCCAATGATTTAATTTCAAAGTAGGAATTGTTTTGAAATGAGTATCCGTTTGTTACTGTCGGTCTTGTAAAGGTTTTGTCTGGAGAGATTCTTTTGTTGAGTGCCAAAGAAAATTCACTGTTAGATTCTTCCCAAGGATTTCTGGTGTTGGGATATGAAAGTGTCGCTAATAGTGAGATCTTCTCACTATGACTTGTGTCTTTTAGTGACTTATTAAAATATGCATAGCTACCAGTTTCAAATCCTTGAACTTGGTTACCTAAATATACAGTGTTGGCATACATTACCAATATGTCTTCTTTAGAATTAAATAATTCTAAACTAATGGCGTAAAAAGCTTCATAAATTTTATTTAATATATTTCTATCAAGCTCAGTTTTGAGAAGGTTTTTTGATAATTGTTGAGTGATAGTACTAGCTCCACCAGCATAGTCATTTGTCACATGTAGGAATAAAGCTCTAATGGTGCTGATTGGGTTAATACCAAAGTGGTAATTAAAATACTTATCTTCTTTTTCAATCAGAAGATTTTTGAAGTCCTCAGGTAAGGTATTTACTGTGTAAACATAGTGGCCTTTCGAATTTTCTTTTAGACTCAAAGGTATTCCATTTCGGTCAAGAATTGTT
>JBGSVK010000052.1:0-18396 GCA_041752975.1 Minisyncoccia bacterium
TAGGAGCAATTAGATATGGATCTACCCCCATATCAATGAGGCGCGGTACCACACCAATAGCATTGTTGGTGTGAATGGTAGAAAGCACTAAGTGACCGGTAAGAGCGGCTTGAATAGCCAACTGGGCTGTCTCTTTATCACGAATTTCTCCCACCATGATAATATCTGGATCCTGACGCAAAGCAGCTCGTAAACCATTAGCAAATGTATAACCAATTTCTGGCCTAACCTGAGATTGGCTAACACCATCAATATTGTATTCTACCGGATCTTCAAGTGAGAGGACGTTTTTTGTAAATCTATCAACTTCAGACAACATCGCGTAAAGTGTCGTAGACTTTCCTGAACCAGTCGGACCAGAGATAAGAATAATTCCATAGGGCTCTTTGATTACGCGCCTAACAATTTCTAGCAAATGTGGAGAAACACCAACGTCTTCAAGAGTACGTACCCCTCTTTCATTATCAAGAATACGCATTACGACTTTTTCACCGTGACTCGTTGGTAAAAGTGAGACACGAAAGTCAATTTTTCTTCCATCAAAAGTAGCAGAAAAACGTCCATCTTGTGGCTTTCTTCTTTCATCTAGACGCATCGAAGAAAGAATTTTTACTCTAGCAACAACAGCCATGTGAACATTTTTAGGAAGCTCAAGAGAAGTAGCTAGTTCGCCATCAACTCTAAAACGAACCACGACTTTGCTTTCTGTAGGCTCAACGTGAATATCAGAAGCACTTCCGTCTACAGCATAACGAAGAATGGTGGCTACAATTTTTGTAACCGGAGCATCTTCCTCGATGTGCTCCATAGTTTTTTTGTCTTCTGGCGACGCCTCTTCTACACCTGCAGCAATTTCTGCATTAAGTTCACTCTCTAATGTCACCAAAGCGTCAGTTACTTCTCCTTTTAGATTAGAATAAAATTCGTGAGCCTTCTTGATATCAGCATCAAGCATGAAGACAAACTTGTAGGCGATATCATATTTGGTACTGACGAAATTTAAAACCTCTCTAATCTGCAAATTCTCTGGGTCATTTACACCAACAATCAGGACATCTTCTTCAATTTTGAGAGGTATAATTCGATAGTGAATTGCTGACTCTTCAGGGATATAATTTAAAATTTCTTCTGAAATATTAAAACCCTCAGGAATAATGAAACTAGGTACTTGGTAATATTCAGCAAAAAGATTCCTGACCACATCCTGAGCTATTCCCAACTCAATCAAAGTCACTTCAAGTGATTGATTTTTTTCCTGTATCATCTCTTCAACCTGACGAGAAAAAGACTCTGTCACTTCTCCTCGTTCCAGTAGTATCTCCAATGGATTCATAAAAAATTAGTTTCCTGAACTATTTCCTCCAGTTATTTTTCCAAATGGATTCTCTCTTCTGACTGGCTCTGCCAAGACCGGCTTAGTGAAACTCTTGTACGACTTAAAGACTGGATTAGTAAATATCTCAGTATCAATAGTTACTTTATCCAAAACACTTCTTCTTTCAATGAATACTTGTGTATTTACAAGCATATCTTGAGTCAAAGACATCTCATCCTCACCCAAACCAGAGTCGCCACTTTGTGTATACATATAATATCCACCAAAGGCAAAAGTTATGACCAAGAGTGATACAGTGATGTTTTTCATTGTTGAACTCATACAATTTTAGATATGTGAATAAGTTACAATTGTCATTTCTGAATTTATAACCCCCGTTTCAGAACTAGTAATATCTAATTCATGGACCTCAAGAGGGTAATTATTTTGTTCAAGCAAAGACAAGAAAGCTTTTGTTTGCTCATAGGTACCTTTTAGGGTGACTGTAAAAGTATGTTCTACTGGAGCATTCGCACTTTCGGTCGATTCGGAGGAACTAACCAGAACACCACTATAATCAACGACTTCTAGATAAGCTTCAGCCAACTCAGAAATAATTAACAGGTCTCTAGAAACAGCAACATGATCAACCGTGTCTGGCATATAAGTTAATAATGCTTTTAAATCAGAGCCAGGAATATTATTTGCTTTGGCAACAAAATTTGAAAGTGTGTTTATTACATCAGTTACTTTTCCACTCTCTGTCTGATACTGGAGAATGGATTCCTGCAGAGAACCAATCTTTACAAAAGTCGGCTGGACGTAGGTAAAGATAATGCCCACCGTCAGAACAGCCATAACAATTTGCGTGAAAAAAGAGTTAAAAATCATAGTTCTTCTTGATTAACAACTTCATCTGACACAACTCCTTCAACTTCTACGGCCGGGGATTCAATGTCAGAAGAAAAAATATCTACCGGGGTAGGTTGATGAGGAATTTTTTCTGTATCAACACCTAGAATTGCTCTGAAAGAGACTGAGACTTCTTTATCACCCTTTTCGTCATCAGAGATTGAAACATAGAGTCCATTATCTGGGGGAACATTTTGTAAGGTAAGATCTTTAAGATCAGATATTTCTATAATGTCGCCACTTTCCAGAACTTCACGCTGGAAGAGTACTGAGTCAAAAGAACCGGTCTCCATATCTGCTTCAATTTCAAATGTTTCATCATCAGTTCTCTCTAATGAAAAACTTGTTATTTGAATAGAAGCCGAAGTTGATTTTTCTAGAGCTAGCAAAAGTGAGACGATAGAAGCACTGTACTGTAGTCTTTGCTTGGCTTGATTTAATCTTAGGTCCATTTTTTGGACTCTTTCCATATCTGCTTCGTTAAATGAAGATATGGCGTTATCTAGTTTGACTATTTCATTTTCAAGATCACTATTTAGTTTTGTTTCGTATGCAAATACTCCCACCGCTGCTATTAGAGAAGCGAAGAATAATATCTTTATAATAAAGCTACCTAAAAAAACGTGCTGTTTAGTACTCTGACGATTGTTATGAGTTGGATTCCTTTTGGGAATGAAAGAGGTGTTTGAAGAACCTGGCATACTATGTATTATACGTTTTTTATTTTGCAAAACGAGCTAGGACTGTGGAAGGATTTTCTATTACTCAAATACTCGCAAAGCAGAACCGAGAGCGATATGAAAAGTTGGAGCAAGTTCAGTAATCATATCTTCCATAAAAGCTGGGTAAGCAACTTTATTAAAAGTATTTACATAAGCTACTTTTTTTTGAAGAACATCTTCTACAACAGTTTTTGTACCTGGGAAAAGCGATCCTCCCCCAGTAAGATAAACTGTCTCAATTTTAGTTGATAAAGTTTCTTCGTACTCATTAATTACCTGACGAAATTCTTGCCACGCTCTATCGTAACAACTATGATTTGCTCTTTTAACATCTGTAAACTCCTTGTCTTCCTTTTTTACTCGACGCTTTATTAGTTCTGCTTCCTCAAAAGATAGGTCCAAAGCACTTGCCACTCTCTTGGTTGCAATAGCACCTCCAGCACGCACGCGGTGCATGCGCTGCAATAGGCCGTCTCTTGAGATATACATTTTTGTAGATACCGCACCCATATCAATTAGGGCAATATCTTTTTCCTCTTCCTTGTACACCCCTCTGATTGCACTAAAGCATTCAATCTCAGTTGGCGGTTCTTTTAAATTAACGAATTGCATTAAGACCTTTATCCGGCTCAAGGCTTCGTTCTGAATCGCAGCTACTAAAACATCACGATTGTTAGTATTCTTTTTTGTTGCGTTATCGATTTCCGCCCAGTCTAATGTCACCTCTCCAATTGGTACAGGTATATATTTTCTAGCCTCAACTCTAACCCTTGAAGAAATATCTTCGTTTGGTTCAGCGTTAAAATTTATTGTGGTCACAAAACTAGATGCAAGTGGCATAGCAAAAACAGCGTTTGTGGCTTTAACTGCAGATTCACGCATAACATCTACCAAGGCTTGTTGTTCCTTTTTGGGTTCAAGTGTTACTGATTGTCCAATTTCTTCAGAGGCATAAGGTCCTAGTTGTAATTCGCCGTAAGTAGTTAGCGTCAAAACTCCTCCCCTTTCTTCTACCTCAACTACCTTGATAGCAGACGAACCAATATCAATACCAATTACTCGGTTATCACTACCCTTCTTAGCTAATCCAGAAAATAAGTTACCAAAATTCATAAGCTATATTATCTAAGATATTCTATCATGACTATAACGTATACTAGTGAGTATGCTGGATATCTTTTTGAAAATCATTGATAGCATATTTCCTCCTCCAGACAGTATTAAGAAATTAAAGCACGAAAACTCCCAAAACTTTCTCAGGCACTTTTCAGAACACAAATACCAAAATTGTCTAACTCTTTCTGACTATAATAATCCATTTATAAAATCAGCCATCACCGCAAATAAATTTCATGACTATGAAAGAGCTGGAATTTTACTCGCAACTTTAGTTGAACACTGGCTATCAACACAACCTGAATCATTAATAATTTTTGTACCGATTCCTCTTTCATCTACAAGACTAAAAAGTCGCGGTTACAATCAAGTAACGAGAGTTTTAGAAAAAATTGATAATGATAATGTATCAATACAAAACTTGCTTATTAGAAATATTGATACAAAACCCCAAACTTCACTTCATAGAGCAGAAAGGTTGAAGAACCTAGATAATGCCTTTACATATAAGATTTCTATACCACAAGACTATTCAAACAAGAAAATTGTTATTGTAGATGACGTGTTAACAACCGGAGCGACCATACTCTCAGCCGAAAAAGTACTTAGACAAAATCTTCCCGGAGGTTGTGAAATAATTTGCCTAGCACTAGCTCACTAAAAATGATACTTTCCCTCAAATAATGAAATATGGTATCTTACTGACGCAAGGAGTCAAAAGTTGCAAACATCATAATCTATACGGAGAAGTGTCAGAGTGGTCTATCGTGTTTCCTTGCTAAGGAAATAGGGGTTTGCGCCCCTCGGAGGTTCGAATCCTCTCTTCTCCGCGCTTTGAAAATACCGCCCCTGGGCGGTTATTTTCTTGCACGGAGAAGAGAGCAACAGTCTGGGGGACTGTTGCGTAGGATTCGAAAAGCTTTTGAGGTATTTTGGAGTTTACGAACAAAATATCCAAAAGGTGTACTGCTCCCGTAGGGAGAGAAATTCCTCGTTCTTCTCCGCAAATACCACAACCCAAACAAAGCCAAAGCTTTGTTTGGGTTTTGTTGTATTTTCGCGAAAAGAGAGGATTCGAAGCTGTTTTGAGATATTTTATGAGTGGAACGAAATAAAGTATCCAAAACGGATACTGGTCGTGTAACGACCGAAACTCCTCTCATTAGTTTACAAAAAGAAAACCCAAAAGGTGTACTGCTCCTGAAAGCAAAGCTTTCTTGAACCACATTCGTAACCTTAAAGAAAATAAATTTTCCTTCAGTTACTCATTTGTTCAAGGAGGGAGAGAAATTCCTCGTTCTTCTTCTCATAAGCAAAGAATTTTGGACGAACGAAATTTCTCTCTCCTACTTTGTGCGCTACTATATATGTATGAAGAAAACCACCTTATGCTTTTGCTTAAATAATGATGAGGTATTACTAGCCATGAAAAAGCGTGGCTTTGGAGCCGGCAAATGGAACGGCTATGGTGGAAAAGTTGATACTGGAGAAACTGAATGTGTTGCTGCTATCAGAGAACTAAAAGAAGAGTCTGGTTTAATCACTACTGAAGAAACACTTCAAAAAGTTGCTCTAATTGGCTTTTATTTTGATAATAATCTAGTTTTTGAATGCACAGTCTATACAACTCATAATTGGAAAAATGAACCTATAGAGACTGAGGAAATGCGCCCTCAATGGTTCAAACTGAATAATCTTCCCTATTCGCAGATGTGGGCTGCTGACGCTAAATGGATTCCGCTAATACTAGAAGGTAAGAGAATAGAAGCTGATGTCTATTTTAATACTGACGGTTCGAAAGTTGAAGATTTCAAATATAAATTATCAAACTTTAACTAACCCATTTTGTAGACTTTATTTGACTTATATGGTTTTTGCTAGTATTTTTTTGACAAAGACTTCAGTTCCTTCATTCCAACTTATTCATACCCTACGAGGAGAGAGTCATGGAAGCTTTGTTTGACAACAACCTGAGCTTTGTCATTGCAGTGCTGGCACTTTGTCTAGTTGCTTTCATCTACAATGTAATCAAACTAAAGAGCGAGGAACCTATCAATCTATCACTAGATGCGGTTCCTGACTTCTACAACATCAACAATACCGAAACAGGGGAAATATACCCGATTGTTGGCAAAGGTGAAGATGACAAGGTGGTTGTTCTTCAACGATTCATGGTGACGGACAAAACCGGCGGGCACCTGCATATCAGTATGCAACCCGTCACGCCCAACCAACCGCGCCCATATGCGCAAGGATGGATAGAGGAGTTCAGTGGCCACAAATGGCTCAACTCAACAAGTCTCAAGACAAGGCCGAACTAAGTCCAGTCTCATCAACCCCGAAACCAGCAGCCGTAAACCCGGCTGCGTTTCTTTTTACTAGTAGTAATTTTGCATCTTCTCTATTACAGTCTATAATGGCGCAACAATTTAATAATACGGAGGATTGGATGAGTGGTTGATATCAACGGTTTACTAAACCGTCAGACCCTAACCGGTCTCGTGGGTTCGAATCCCACATCCTCCGCGAGTACAAGAATGAGCACCCTCTGGGTGCCATTTTTGTTCGCGGAGGATGAACAAGTGACAGTTGTCACTTGTGTTGGGATTCGAAGGGTTTTGATATATTGCG
This sequence comes from Minisyncoccia bacterium, assembly GCA_041752975.1. Classification (GTDB taxonomy): domain Bacteria; phylum Patescibacteriota; class Minisyncoccia; order Phycocordibacterales; family UBA918; genus OLB19. The sequence goes on from JBGSVK010000052.1 coordinate 6,697, forward strand.
GAGCAATTTCAAAACCCCGGCCCGGAGGGGAATCCCACATCCGTAATAGACGAATCGAAATAAAATCCATGAGAGTGACCGAATCTTTTTGCACTTAGTAAATCGTGACCGAATCACATCCTCCGCAGGTTGACTTTAAGCAATAAATGTGCTATTATTTTAATTGGTAATTATCGTTCCCCTAAACTTATATTGACGGAGCCTTGTCATGAAGTCTAATCTTCCCTTCCTGTCATTCATCATGATGTTGTGTCTTCTGTCGCCAGCTTCGGCCATGGAGCGCAGCGTTCTGGAAAACCTCGTGCTTCATGCTGAGGGAAAGTCGCCGGTGGTTGATCGTGTTGTTTCTGCCACATCCCCAAATAAGGCGGTGGCTCAATCATATATCTACCACCGTAACGAGAAAGGTTTGCTGACGATGATCATCACCGATGGGAAGCCCTTCTCGATTACAAAAGTGAGTGGCAATCTGATGGTAGATCAAATTCTTTCTTGTTTTGGCCGACAAGATATAGACGCCCGAGAGAATGGTTTGATGTTCATACTAGTCGACGACGCCTGGACTAAGGTAATCTTCTCAAGCGTATCTGAAAGCCGCAAGAGCACAGTGACTCAATACATGTGTGAATAGAACTAAGAATCACTCGCCTAGCGGGTGGTAAGCAAAACTTGCTTCACCACACCCTGGGCGAGTTTTGCATTACAAAACTTCTAACTTCCTCCCATACGGCCCACCACAACAATTAAACATCAAGGTAGCCTATTTACTCGAGACTAGAATGCGACCCGCTTAGTTCAGATGAACTTGATTAATAAACCGCAGTGTTAAAAACAAATACAAAAACCTTACCGAGGTCTGATTCTTATTGTTTAAAGGGCACTCTAATTGAAAAACTCTTTTATTAAAATGTACATTCCCATCACAAGCGTGAACCAGCCAAAAATTGGCTTCAGTTTGTCACTTTCAATTCTCTTTGATACTAGAGTCCCAATAAACATACCGAGTACAGCAAATACGGAAACACTCGCAAGCAGTATCCAGTCTATGGCCATCTCACTAAACTCTGCAAAAAACCCAATGAGGGATTTAGCAGCAATAATGAGTAATGATGTTCCTACCGCTACTTTCATTGGAAGTTTTCCTATAAATACCAGGGCTGGAATGATCAAAAATCCACCACCCGCACCCACTAGTCCAGTCACACCACCAACAACTGTCCCTTCAAGTAGGACGAGTGGGTAATTAATCTTTTGCGGTACCAAAGAGGCAGTCGCTATTTTAGGGGCCTCCTTTTGATTTTTAGGACGTAATATGCTATAGGCAGCACCTATCATGAGTATTGCAAAGACACCCATAACGAACATATCTTTAGTCACTACAAAAGTTCCAAATCTTAACACTACTTCTGGTATTAACGGTACTAAATATAACCGAGTTAAGAACACGGCGATAATTGAAGGAATTCCGAAGACAAAAAATATTCGAACGTCTATAAGTTTCTGTTTGTAGAAAGAAACAGAACCAATCAATGCAGTCATTCCTACTATAAAAAGTGAATATGTAGTTGCTAAGACAACTGGTATACCAAACAAGTACACCAACACAGGAAGCGTGAGAATGCTACCGCCACCACCGATTAATCCAAGCGCTAGTCCAATTACTACAGAAGCCGTATACCCTAATACTTCCATAGACTACTGAGAACTAAGCAACGCTTCACTTCGGCCTCCAGTTCGACAAAAGAAAAGAATTTTCTCTTTCTTGTGAGTTTGTAAAATCTCATCTCTCGCTAAAAGCGCCTCTTTTGTAATATCTTCCCGATTGCGCATTGGAATGTAGTAGTACTCAACATTGTTATCTTTGCATACAGCTTCAAGCTCCAGGCTCTCTGGTTGATTATCTTCTTCAGCATCAATCCGATTATTTACGACCACTGAAAAACCATAGTCCTTAACTATGTCTTTTATACCGACCGGAGAAATTTGACCAGCAATATAAATATTATCTTTATAATGTTGTAAATCCATATTATTTTGAAGTTAACTTAAATAATGTCATGCCTCCGAGCATTGCTAAGACGAATACGACAGCTTCAAAACCTAGAGTGCCAAAACTTACCAGAGCTGGTCCAGGGCAATATCCGACAAGTCCCCATCCAATGCCAAAAAGGGTGGCCCCTGCAATTAATTTTTTATCAAGGTGTTTTTTTAAAGGGAATGATTTTGAATAACCAAGTAATGTGTCGACTTTTTTGATATGGAGAAAGTGTAATAGTGTGTAAACTGCAATTCCACCTAACATTACAAATGCTAATGACGGATCCCATAGTCCAAAAATATTGAGAAATCCAATAACTTTGGTGGGATAAATCATGCCTGAGATAATAAGTCCCAGTCCGAACATGAGTCCTAATAGAAACTTATACAAGTAGTGATGATTTTGTTTCATAATTATAGTAAAAACTGCATTATTACCACCGTCAAAATACCCGAAGTCATAAAGACCCCGGTAGCCACAAATGAACGTGCTGAGAGTCTTGAGATACCGCATATTCCATGTCCTGACGTACAACCACTACCCAGACGTGTACCATATCCAACCAGTAATCCAGCCAAGACAATAAGCCAGACATTAGTCTCGTTTGGTGCGGTACGAGAGACGTCAACAAAAGGAGCGAAAATTACGGCAGAGCTGATGAGCCCTGCGATAAATACCGCGCGCCATAGGGTATCCCCTTTAGGTCGATCAAGAGCAGTACCAATAATTCCAGAAATACCCATGATTCTGCCAAATAGAATCAGCATGAGTGCTGATGCTAGCCCCAAGATAATTCCACCCAACAAACTTGCAAACGGCGTAAAGTTAATCCAGTCTATTTCCATATTAAATATTTACTTTCTTCCACCAGTTAATTGGAATTTTTAGATAGATGGCGTTATTGTCTTCCATGCCCGGAAGCTCGCCTGCCCGAGCATTGATGTGCATTGACGGAAAGATGTAAGTTGGAAGATCAAGAGTCGCGTCACGCTCAGCACGAAACTTTAGAAAATCTTCCTTTTTTATACCTGTCTTTACGTGAATATTGTCTCGTTTCTCATCACCTACAGTGGTCTTAAAGGCTACTTCACGACCTTTTCCTTCTGGGTAATCGTGACAGAGATAGATTGATGTTTCATCTGGGTATGTGAGAATCTTTTGAATAGAATCCCAGAGTGCTTGAGCATCACCGCCCGGGAAATCACAGCGTGCTGTACCAACATCCGGCATAAAAATGGTATCACCTGCAAAGATGGTTCCTTCGATAACATACATCATGTCGGCGGGCGTATGACCCGGCACATGAACAGCTACCGCTTTTAACTCACCAATTGAAAACTCTTCCCCGTCAGTAAAGGTATGGTCAAAGTTTGAACCGTCAGTAATAAATGAATCATTGAGATTAAATAATCCCTTAAGCGTCTTCTGAACGATAGAAATATTGCTACCGATAGCAATCTTACCTCCAACTGCCTTTTTAATATATTGAGAAGCTGAAAGATGATCTGCATGCATGTGTGTTTCTAGAATCCATTCATTGGTCAGATTATGTTCTTTGATGAAAGCAATTACTTCCTCGGCACTTTGTGTATCCGTGGTGTAGTTTTTATTATTCCAGTCCATTACCGAATCAATAACAGCTGACGAACCCCCAACTTTATCGTACACAACATAGCTTGCAGTATGACTATCGTGATCAAAAAATGGTTTTATGTGCATAAAATTAGCCTTTAATAAGAGTAAGTAAATTGTCTAACTTTTTCTCGTCACAAGAGTTCTTAAGAAACTCCTTTGTAAGAAAACACTTAACAAAAAGTGCTCGCACTGAAGCAAAGGAACGCGACGCAGCATATAGTGTAGAAGACGCCTTATCACAGTCGGGACTATCTTTTTCAAGCTCTCGCTTTACAGCATCGAGCTGGCCTTGGAGCTTGCTTACGTGCTTGATTATATTTTTTTTATTATATTTATTATCTTTTGATTGCATGTTGTATATTTATACCCCCGGGGGTATACTATCATCTATACATCTGATGTCAATATATTTGACTTTGAAATATTCCAAAATTTAGGATGTATTAAATAGTGACACTGTTTAAAAATTAACCTTTACTCTATGAACCTATCTATTATCCTAGCTTCACTTGTCGCTCTACTTACCGGACTTGTTGGCGGAGCAACTTACACAAAAAATTCAACCGAGGAGATACTGGTACCAACCAAAACTGAGACTGAATCTATTGTTGCTGAAGATTTTGTTTCAATCCGACCAGCGCTTGCTTCCCTTCCTGTCGAATCATTATCTGATACAGAGAAGACCGATTTACTCTTTATGCGTGAAGAAGAAAAACTGGCACGAGATGTATATCAGACGCTCTATGAGAAATGGGGTACAAAAATCTTCTCAAATATCGCCCAGAGTGAGCAAACGCATACAGAAACTATCCGCAACCTGCTTGAGAAATATAACGTTACAGACCCAGTTACCGATGACACTGTCGGAGTATTCCAAAACGAGGAACTACAGTTATTGTACAGCGATCTTATCAATAAAGGACTTCAATCAGAAGTAGACGCTCTTAAGGTAGGTGCGACAATTGAAGACTTAGATATAAAAGACCTAGGAGAAGCTATTAACAGGACTAACAATGCTGATATTTCTCTAGCATATGAAAACCTTACCCGCGGTTCCCAAAATCACCTGAGAGCATTTACCCGACAGCTCGAAAGTCGAGGCGTAACATACGAGCCCGAGTATATTTCAAGTGAAGTGTACGAAAGAATTACAACTAGTAACAATATGCAAGGAGGACAAGGTGGTCATGGCGGACAAAAAAGAGGTTGGGGAGGAAAATAAGTTTTATGTTAAAAACTACCGCAGTGTACTCCAAGACGGGGCTTGAAAATGAAAGTATTCTGATTTTGAGGAAATTATTCGCCTCAATGGCAAAATAAGTTATAATTTTCTAATGAATAAAACACTAATAATTTTGGGTGGAGTAATTGTATTTATTTCTGCATTTGTATTTTGGCATGGAAAATCAATGGATCATAGTAACCTCATAAAACCGGAAACCAGTCATACAGCCAATACTTTTACAATGACCTTTCCACTAACAGAGACCCTAGTTCCACATAATGATCATGCACACACTCCAGACGCACCAAGAAGTCAATGGATGTACGATGCAATTACCTTAGAGAAAGACATGGCAGTAACTGGAATTAGAGCGATTGTAGAAAATGCTCCTCCAGAAGTTATTCATCATTTGTCTTTTGGAACAATCGGTTACCCAGATGTAATTTGTGGATTAACTACCCACAGAAATTTCCGCGAGTATTTAACTCTTTCCCGTTCAAATATTTATGACCAATTTGAGTTTCCTGCTCCATACGCTTTAATGATGAAAGCTGGTGAAAATTTATCTTTAGAAGTAATGACACACGTCTTAGAGAAACCTTTTGGTCCAGGAGGAACTTACCCAGATGCCGTAGTTAAAATCGAATTAACCTACGAAGAGGTAGGTAAAGGTAGAACTGAACCAATTGCTTTTATCAGACTTCGTCTTGATGATACTGAATGTGAAGAGCCTATTGCACATCAAGCATTTGCTGTACCCCAAGGTGACTCATCCTTTACACGAACCTCCAGCAGTAGCTCGGATAATTATTTAAGAGAAAGTAGTGACACTTACACATTTGCCGCTTCTGGTTTAATACTAAATAGAAGTGCCAATATTTGGGGAACAAAGGGTGGTGAGTCACTAGATGTACTTATTAACGATAATATTATAGAAACCTACACAGCAATTCTTGGTGATCAACCTTGGAAATGGACAATACCAAGTAAGCAAGAACCAATTGCTGTGTATTCTGGTGATAAGATGACGATTCAGTCCACCTATTTGCAGTCATCAAGTACAAATATTATGGATGCATCTGGTATGTTTGGCTTCTATTTCGCCCCCAAGAAAATCGAGTAATATAGTAAAATAATTATATATGGATATGGAAAAAATTGACCAAAGACTAGCTGACTTTCTTTTTGAGATTGGGACCATGCGCAAGGTTCTGCGTATGCACAGACAAACTCTACTTACTGACGACATGTCAGACAACATCGCCACCCACTCTTTTCGGGTCACTATGATTGGCTGGCTGTTAGCCAAAAAAGAAAACGTTGATCCATACAAAGTAGTCATGATGTGTATGTTGCATGACTTTGGAGAGATTCGTAGTAATGACCATAACTGGGTCAATAAGAGATACACCAGAATTTTTGATAGTGAAATTATCGAAGAACAACTAGGTTCTCTACCCTTTCCCGAATTAAAAGAACTGGCGCAGGAATACGAAAAGCGTGAGAGCAAGGAAGCAATCATTGCCAAAGATGCCGATATGATTGATCAGATTTTGTTGTTAAAGGAATATGAATGGCAAGGCAACAAAGAAGCTTCGATTTGGCTAAATGGTAAAGGCGGTGACAAAGGAAATGCCCAAATTAAAAAGCTTAAACTTGAGAGTTCAAAAGAAATCGGACAAGCTATCTACGATAGAAATCCCTCTGACTGGTGGAACAATCTTTGGACCGACCAAAATAGAAAAGACTAAACAAAAACACCCCTTGGGGTGTTTTTGTTTAGTCTTTTCTAAAACTACTTCCCTGCCACCGCAACTAGACTTTTATTTTGTGAACTACGAATAGTTTGATAAAAGAAAACACAGAGGAAGATACAACCTTGAACAAACACAATTGTGCCTCCCGTTGAGATATCAAAGTAATAACTGCAATAAGCGCCGATTAGTGAACTAACAATGCTCATCGCAACAGCGATAGTTAACATACTTGAGAAACGCTTTGTTAACAGAAAGGCAGTCGAACCTGGAGTGATTAACATAGCGATTACCAGCAAGATACCAACGGTTTGAATTGAACCAGTAATGGTAATAGCAAGTAGTGATAGAAAAGCGTAATGAATAAACGTCACTGGTAATCCAAGGACACGAGCATGAGTCGGATCAAAACAGAAAACCAAGAAAGTCTTTTGGAAGATAAGGACAATTAGTGAAACTATTACTAGAGTAATGAACGTATACCAAGCATCACCATCACTGATTCCGAGCACTTCACCGAAAAGAACATGAGTGAGATCAACAGAGCTAATAATCACTGATATCAGCATAAGTCCAAGCGCGAAAAGAGTGGTAAAAACAATTCCCATCACCGCGTCTTCTTTAATCTTGGTATTGTTTTTAATAAAGCCAATTAGTGAGACAGCCAACATCGCAAAAATAAAAGCTCCCAGTCCAAAAGGAATTCCAACCATATAGGCAATGACTACCCCTGGAAGTACAGCGTGAGAAATAGCATCACCTAAAAGTGACCAACCCTTGAGCACCAAGAAGCAAGACAAGATTGCACACGCCACACCCACTATTACAGACACAACTACCGCCTTAAACATGAAAGCGTATTGTAGTGGTTCTAAGATAAATGAAATGATATCCATAATAGTATTAATTAAACTTCACGTGATTAAGGATGCCGTCAAAAGTTTGTTCTACCAATTCTTTAGTAAAGACTTCTTTAATGGGACCAGAGGCAATTATAGTCGACTTAACCAATATCACTCGATCGCAAGTATCAGGTAAAGACAGTAAATCGTGAGTGGCCAAAATAATAGTTTTGCCACTTTCTTTTAGCTGAATAAGTAAATCAATGAGTGATCGTTCGGTCTTAGCATCAAGACCCGCAAATGGTTCATCTAATAGTAAGATATCTGCTCCTTGAGCGAGGGCGCGAGCCACAAAGACTCGCTTTTTTTGTCCACCAGAAAGTTCGCCAATTTGGCGATCTTTAAATCTCTCCATGTCGACACGTTTGAGTGCCTCATTGACTACATTATGATCAATAGCCGAAGGAATTTTAAAAATGTTTTGGGTACCGATTCGTCCCATCATAATGACGTCGTAAACTGAAACCGGAAAATCCCAATCAACTAATTCACTTTGCGGAACATAGGCCACATGACCATGTTTTTGAGCAGTCGCTGGATCATCACCACATATAGTGATAGTGCCACTTTCAGGTTTTACCAAACCCATGATGGCCTTAAAGAGAGTCGATTTACCTGCCCCATTTGTACCAATTACACCTGTAAAGGTGTTAAATGGTATCTGGACCGATGTATCACGCAGGGCTAGGTTTTGACCATACCGAACATTAACTTGCGACAATTCAATAGCAATATTGTTCATACTTAGTTGGCAGAAGTTAGACCTTTAATAATGGTGTCTGCTGTATGCTCGAGTTGCTTTAGATAAGTAGAAGCCGGACCATCTTCAGGTGAAAGTGAATCAACATAAAGGGTGCCTCCAAAGCGAGCCTTGGTAGCGGACACAACTTCATTTTGAATTCGTGGTTCGACAGTACTCTCACAGAATACAGCTGGCACTTGTTTTGTTTTAACAATTTCAATTACCTTGGCGATTTGCTGCGGAGTACCCTGAGACTCTGAATTGATTGCCCATAAATACACCTCCTCAAGACCATAATCTTTGGCGAGGTATGAAAATGCTCCCTCACAAGTAACTAAGACGCGATTATTTTCTGGCAACGTACTCATAACTTGAGTCAGACGTTCATCAACTGCACGAATCTCATTTGAGTATGCTTCAGCTCTGGCGTTAAAGTATTCTTCATAGGCAGGAGCGTTTGCGACTAGAGCTTTTCGAATATTCTCTACATAAATAAGACCCTGCGCTGGTGACATCCAAGCATGAGGGTTTGGTTTTCCGGCGTAAGCATCTTCAGAGATATCTATCACTTGTACATTTTCACTAACGCGAACTACCGGAACATCAGGAATACTAGCCTTGAGTTTATTTGTCCATATTTCCAAATTCATACCGTTCTCAAACAAGATGTCGGCTTTTGAAGCTTGGACCAAATCATTTGGGGTTGGCTGATATCCATGAATTTCTGCCCCTGGTTTAGTTAGAGAAATTGACTCCACTTTATCTCCACCTACTTCCGCAACCATATCGGCAATAATGGTAAAGGTACTCAGGGCAACAATTTTTTCTGGCTCTGCACTCTGTTTACTTAGGTCCAGACTACTGAGTAGCCATAAACCTACTACTATTAATACACCTATAACAATAACCTTTTTCATAATTTTCTTAATTACTAATTTTATTAACTTTATTTAAATTCCAATTTTCAATTTTTGGGAGAGCCGAGCCGTGTGGGTCATTGGTTGGGTAATCCAAAAACTTGGCTAATTTTTTGATTACTTCATCACTAAAAGCATGTTCCAATTTTTCGGCTTCAACGTGAATTTTATCTTTAGGCATCTTTAGAACTTGATATAAAAAAACCTCAATCAAGCGATGCTTGTAGGTTAGCTTTCTGCCGGCACTAACTCCCTGTTTGGTAAGGACTACCTCTGCGTAGGGTGCGGCGGTTGCCAAACCATCTCTAACCAATTCTTTCACTCTTTCTGAAACAGTGGACTTACTCAACTTTAGCTTGCGAGCAATCTGTGTCACCCCAGTATCTTCGCCAGACTCACTCAAAGTATAAATCGCTCTGACGTAATCTTCCTTGGTAGCACTAATAGCAGACTTCGCTTTCTTAATTGTTCGCATATACGAACTATACACAAAGTATGTCTCCAATGCAAATCACATCTCTAAAAAATGTCTCTTGGTTTAGGTTTTCTAATATAAAAGTTTGGAGCCCGACAATGCTTGCGCATCATCGGGCTCAGGGTGAACGAATGGAAGTTCAGGGTTGTGTGTAGACCACTGACGTTTCCGGCTGGGGGTACAAGGTGGCTCGTTGCTCCTTTTGCTCGAGTAGAGCTTCGGGGATTGCCTTACGAACAATGCGAGCCCATTCTTGGCGACGACGCTTGTGGCCTTTGCGATCGAGAACCGCCTTGGTTGGCGTGACGGGATGACCAACAGTAGCGCTCACAGCTTTCTCCTAGGGTGGATGAACGGGTAACCTCAATTACTATAACCATAATTGAGAGAAATTAAAACCGGGGAATGGGTATCCCCGGCCGAGTGCAGTGCACTCTACTGTGTGTGGTCAAGGACGATATTCTTCATCCCAACCAATACGATTCCGCTCGGCGTGTGCCTGCGCGGCCGCCAGAACTTCTTGCTGACGGAACTTCCTCAACAATCTGTTTAGAGCCGCAACCTTGTTGCCTGCTTTGCCCATGATGCTGAGTGCTTTCTTGTCTTTGCGGCGCTTGGCCGCCAAGACTTGGGGAGGTTTTTCCTGAGGAACTTTTGCCATCGAATTTCTCCGGTTGATGGGTTTACTGACTACTATTACAGCATATTTTTATGCATTTGTACAGTATAGTAGAAGCGGGCAGATTATAAAAGCACCAAAACACGAAGTGTTTTGGTGCTTTTATATAATCGTCTCTATCCTATTTAATCGCACTAGCTACCGCCTTTACTAGACCTGGAGCCATGACACTTGGTATTACATTATCAGCCGTTGGCTTTTTAATTAAGCCAGCAATTTTCTTGGCGGCCGCCAATTTCATATCATCGGTAATATTTTTAACTCCCCTATCAAGTGCTCCTCTAAAAACTCCCGGGAAAGCCAGTGAGTTATTTATCTGATTTGAGAAATCAGAACGACCTGTCGCCACCACCATCGATCCTGCCAACTTGGCATCTTCGGGCATAATTTCTGGTACAGGATTTGCTAGAGCAAAAACAATTGCCTTCTCACTCATAACTTCAATATGAGCCTTGGCGATTGTCCCTGGACCAGAGACACCAATAATCACATCTGCCCCAGAGACAGCAGTCATGACATCGCCTTGTCTTTTTTCTGGATTAGTTATTTCTGCCAATTGTCGCTTGTACCCATCTAAGCCAGTTCGACCTTTATAAATAATTCCCTTACTATCAGTCACAATGACATTAGTGACTCCAGCTTTGATGAGCATTAGAGTAACCGCCCGACCAGCTGCACCTGCCCCAACGATAACCACTTTCAATGCTTCAAGTTGTTTACCAACTACTTTGGCTGAATTAATCAGTCCGGCCAAAACTACAATCGCAGTACCGTGCTGATCATCATGCATCACTGGGATATCCAACTCAGCTTTTAGTCTATCTTCGATTTCAAAACATTGTGGTGCAGCAATATCTTCTAAGTTTATTGCACCAAATGTCGGAGCGACCGCTTTGACAGTTTTAATTATTCCTTCGACATCATGCACATCTATCACTAGTGGAATACCATCGATATTTGCCATCTCTTTAAGAATCGCGCACTTTCCTTCCATGACCGGTAGAGCTGCTATCGGTCCAAGATTACCAAGACCTAAGACCGCTGAACCATCACTAATAACGGCCACTGTATTTCTTTTGATAGTGTACTCACGGGCATCTTTAGGAAACTTAGCCAAGTGACTAGAGACGGCACCCACTCCTGGAGTGTACATAGTGCTCCATTCATCTTTAGTTTCTAATTTACCTTTAGAAACTACTTGAAGTTTTCCTTTCAGTTTCTTATGTAAAGCTAAAGCCATTTTGGCATAATCTTTTTTAGCTACTTTTTTGGTAACCGACTTTTTATTGGATACAACTTTTTTAGAAGACATATATAACTAAATTTATTTAGG
>JBGSVK010000053.1:0-6470 GCA_041752975.1 Minisyncoccia bacterium
ATAATTGTTCGTTATACTCCAATTCTAGTAAGTGCTCTCGACCCGTAAAACAGTGTATAGACACTGTTTTACCGCCAGTTCGTCGTCTTTGAAGGACGACTCACATCGCTCTGCCTTTCGATTCCCGCTCTGGGCACTGAAAACCCCTTAAACAACAAAGTTGTTTAAGGGGTTTTCTCAGGTGCCCAGAGCGGGAATCGAACCCGCACGGCCTTGCGACCACAAAATTTTAAGTCTTGCGTGGCTACCAATTACACCATCTGGGCACAGCAGTATATTATCTCTGCTAATGGGAGTCGGTCACTCTCATGGTTATTTATTTCACCTGACGGTTCATAAATAAACGCATTCGCTTGACCACGGTTTGCTTAATCGTTGCCTAATGAAAGGCAACTCATACCGCAAACCCTTCAACTCCCACCTGCACTATGCCTAAGCATAGTGCTCCAGGACTCACGAAATAAAAAGCTCGGAAGCTTTATTATTTCGTGAGTCCTGGGTGGGAGTTGAACCCACGTATGGCGGTTTTGCAAACCGCAGCGTTAACCACTTCGCCACCAGGACATTACTAAATTGTACGCACTACTTTAGCATTTTTGTGCCTCAAAACAAAATGTTTAACTTTGCTTATTTGGTGAGTTTTTGGCTTGGTCCTCAATCTCGCGAGCAATCACATCGATGTCTTGTCGATGTCTTTCGCCGTAATCAACACTGAACTCAATGAAAGGGATTATCTTTAGGTTACTCTTCTTTTTGATGTATCCTCGAAGTTCGCTTCCGCACCTCTTTAGGAAAATTAATGCATCTTCTTCTCGTCCGTCTGGAATAGTGGTGAAATAGATTGTGACACGACGGTAATCTGGAGCCGTAGTAGCTCTAGTAACAGTAATTAAAGGATCGGTATTAGCTTCTTGTTGGATGAAGCCCGCAACTAATTCCTTGATTAGAGACTCTACTCTTAAGTGTCTGTCGTTCATAATTAGGTAATAACTAAATCGTAGGGCTCTAGATGGTCGCCTGGAGCTACTTCATTCTTGGTTTCGAGCTGAAGACCAAATTCTCCTTCCTCTACCCGCTCCACATCTGATTTATATTGTTGAAGGTTTTTGATAGTCCCTTTTCCAACTTCAATATCACGACGAGTGATTTTGGCTTTTTGATTCATCTTGATAACACCCTCTTCAACTCTAGCTCCGAGTACATGTAGGTTTTTTTGAGTACTAAAGAATTTGAGGACTTTGACCTTACCAGTCACCTTCATTTCTTCTACTTGTGGAGTGCGGTTTTTGAGAGCGGTATTTAGCCAGTCCGAAAGCTCATAAATAATACTGAAGGTATCAATTTCAACACCAAGACGCTCAGCCAAGTCTGCTGCTTGTCTTTCAACTTTTACATTGAAACCTACTACAATAGAATTCTTGGTAGCGCTAACATTTTGAATGTCATTTGAAGTAATGTCACCAACACCAGTACTAATTACTCGTACGGCAATACGATCAGAACTAAACTTACTAAGTTCATGCTCAATCGCTTCAATGGTACCAAGTACATCAGCCTTAATCAGAATTGGAATAGTTGGTAGGGGATTGATTTGTCTAGGTTGGTCTACAACAGCTGGTCGATTATTTGTGACCGCTACCTCAGCCTCTTTCTTTGAATCAACAGTATAGAAGCTTGCTCCTACCAATGGGATTTCTCCAAAGCCAACAATACCAACTGGCATCGAAGGTCCGGCCTCAGAAATAGGCTTACCAAAACTATCCTCCATAATTCGCACTGGCGTATATGAGGAACCAGAGACAACGAAGGTGCCTTTTTTAAGAGTTCCGTTTTTAATAATTAAAGTTGCCGTGTTGCCTCGTTTTGTATCAAGCTTACCTTCGATAATCTGACCAACAGCGGGGGCATTGGTATCGCCAAGTAGTTCAGTCAAGTCAGCTGATAGAACAACTAGGTCTAGCATTTCACTAACGCCTTCACCAGTTTTGGCAGAAATACCAATCCAAGGAATGTCTCCACCCATACCCTCAACGTAGATTTCGTTTTCAATTAAGCTGGTTTGGGTACGAGTTATGTTTGCACCAGGCTTATCAATTTTATTGATAGCAACGATATATGGAATACCAGCATTCTTGATAGAAGCGAGAGCCTCGAGAGTTTGTGGCTTTACACCATCTTCTGCCGATACAACTAAAATAGCAATGTCAGCCACGCCTGCTCCTCGTAGGCGCATCTTTTGAAAAGCTTCATGTCCAGGAGTATCCAAGAAGGTAATTTGCTCAACACTGCCTTCTTTGGTTTTGTGGGTAACGACATATGCAGAAAGATGCTGAGTAATACCACCAGCCTCGCTGTCAACACTGTTACTCTTTCGAATGTAGTCTAAAAGCGTGGATTTCCCATGGTCAATATGACCCATCACCACTACAACGGGGGGTCTTTTGACTATATTTTCCTTGTTATTCTTGGTTTTTTTCATGGCATCGACACGTAAAAACGCCTTAAGCTGGCGTACTAATAAATATGTGTACGGCAGTATAGCAAAGATTTACATATTTTTCACCTTGTGTCATGATTTTAAAATGTTTTTCTTAAAGCCGACAAAAAAGCGAATTTATTTAGATCATGCCGCCGCTACTCCACTCAATAAGGAAGTTGTGGCAGAGATGGTGTCTGTTTTGCAAAGTTCGTTTGGTAACCCAAGTGCAATTCATCAAGAAGGCATAATGGTCAGAAATATTGTTGAGAACGGAAGGGCGAAGGTTGCAACCGTGCTCGGTATTAAGCCAACCGGAGTAACTTTCACTTCTGGTGGAACTGAAAGCAATAATCTGGCAATTTTGGGCTTAGTTGAAAAGCTTCATCAGGAGGGTCGGGCATATTCTGATATGGAAGTTTTAACGACAAAAATTGAACATCCATCAATTAGTGAAGTTTTACCGGTTTTGACTGCCAAGGGAGTCATGGTGCGATTTATTGAAGTTGATAATGAAGGCAAGATTACTGTTTCCGCATTAGAGGCGGTATTGAGCCCTAAGACTGTATTGATTACTTTTGCTTACGCCAATAGTGAGGTTGGGGTGGTTCAGTCTGTCTCTAGACTGACTAGGGTTGTGCGCCGATACCAAAAAGAAAATCAAACCAAAATATTTGTTCATATCGATGCAGCTCAGGCACCGCTGTGGTTGCCTTGTCAACTTGAAAGATTAGATGTCGACCTAATGTCTTTAGATGTTGGTAAATGTAATGGTCCCAAAGGAATTGGAGTATTGGCAAAACGTGGTTTAGTCTCACTAGCGCCAATTCTTTTTGGTGGGGGTCAAGAGCAGGGTCTAAGACCAGGTACAGAAAATGTTGCTTGTATAGCAGGAGCCGCCAAAGCGTTAGAAATTGCCCAAGCTAACTATCAAGCAAGAGCAGAAAGAGTGAGTCTGGTTAGAGATAATTTTATTGAACTAATTAAGCAGACCGTTCCTGAAGTCTTACTTAATGGTCTTGAAGGAGAAGAACGACTTGCGAATAATATAAATATATCCTTACCAAAAATTGATACAGAGTTTGCTGTTGTCTATCTAGATACTCATGGGATATCAGCCAGTACCAAGAGTGCTTGTGCCGGAGCTGGTAGTGGCGAGAGTAAAGTAGTTGCAGTAATGACAGGGGATACGAAACGTGCAAAATCCACTTTACGTTTATCGCTCGGAGAAGAAACAACTATGTCTGATATGAAATATGTTTTAGATATTTTGATTAAATATCGACAAAAAATGGAGAAATTGACTAAGTAGCTTTTTCGTTGCAATATAGAGGTAACGAACACGTATTAAATAGGTTGCTGTCCGCTTAGCCACATCTGTTTTTCTGTTTGCTGATAGCGTGTCGTATAATCAATTTACACTATGCCTAATTTTCAAAATTTTACATCCAAAGCCAAAGAAGCCATTCGAAAAGCCCACGAGTTGGCTATTGAGCGTGGTCAAAATCACGTTAGTCCAATTCACCTTTTGACAGCTCTGGCTATGCAAGACGAGAGTACTGTTATATCTGTTCTCGATAAACTAGATATCGACGTCATCGCCTTTACTGACTTACTACTAGAGGCGCTTGAAGTGGCAGAAATGCAGACTACTATTTCACCAACGTATCAGTTGTACCTAACACCCGAATTGGCTAAATCTTTAGAATATTCAGGACGTCTGGCTGAACAAATGGGTGATTCTTATGTCGGTGTAGAACATCTCTTTATTGCTGCTTTAGAGCATCCAGGTCCAGCTACTGAACTATTGCAACGAACTGGAGTTGATAAAGAAAAAGTTGTTAGGACTGTTAAAGAAATTCGCGAACATAGTGTGTCTGATGTTCATTCTCCAAAGAAATATCGTTCTCTATCTAAATACACTAGAAACCTAACAAAGCTTGCTCAAGAAAATAAACTCGATCCTGTAATTGGACGAGATATGGAAATTCAAAGAGTAATCCAAATCCTTTCCAGACGAACCAAAAATAATCCTGTCTTGATTGGTGAGGCTGGAGTAGGAAAGACTGCTATTGCCGAAGGCTTGGCTCAACAAATAGTGCTTGGGCAAGTACCAGAGTCGGTCAAAGATAAAGAAATCCTTTCTCTTGATTTGGGTCTATTAGTAGCAGGAACGAAGTTCCGTGGAGAGTTTGAGGACAGACTAAAATCGGTTATGAAAGAAGTCGAAGCTTCAAACGGAGCGGTGATTTTGTTTATTGACGAACTCCATACTATTGTCGGTGCCGGGCAAGCTGAAGGTTCAATGGATGCTTCAAATATGCTTAAGCCAGCTTTGGCTCGAGGAGAAATCAGAGTCGTCGGCGCTACTACCCTCAAGGAATATCAGAAACACATCGAAAAAGACCCAGCCCTTACTCGACGTTTCCAACCGGTGTTTGTTAATGAACCATCACCAGAAGATGCGGTGGCGATTTTACGAGGACTTTCAGAGAAGTACGAACTTTTCCATGGGGTTAGAATTACTGATGATGCGATTGTTTCAGCGGTAAATCTTTCTTCTAGATATATCACAGATAGATTCTTGCCAGACAAGGCCGTAGATTTAATTGACGAAGCAGCTTCAGCTTTGCGTATCTCACTGGAAAATAAGCCGGAAGAACTCGTGGTTGCCGATAGACAAATTCGCCGTCTAGAAATTGAACGAGAAGCTCTGCGTAAAGAGGTTGAGATTTCTGAAAATAAGAAAAAGATAAAAGATAGAATAAAAGAAATTGAACGTGAGGTAGGTGACTTAAAAGAAACCACTTCGGCCATTGAAACAAAATGGAATAATGAACGCGGTGCATTAGGAGAAATAAGTAAGCTCAAAAAAGAATTAGAGGAGTTACGTGTAGAGGCAGAAAATGCTGAGGCAATTGCAGACCTTACTAGGGCAGCTGAAATACGTTATGACGCTATCCCATCCACACAGCGTGAATTAGACGAAAAGCTAAAGCGCTTGAAAAAGCTCCAACGCAGTCGACGACTACTAAAAGAAGAGGTGACTGAAGAAGATATTGCGATGGTAGTTTCTCGATGGACGGGTATTCCAGTGTCACGCATGCTCGAGGCAGAAGCGATGAAGTTGGCAAGAATGGAAGAAGTGTTGGCTCAAAAGGTGGTTGGACAAACCCATGCTATCAAGTTGGTAGCTGATGCTATAAAACGTTCACGGGCTGGTATTTCAGACCCAAATCGCCCAATTGGTTCATTCTTGTTCTTGGGTCCAACTGGAGTAGGAAAGACTGAACTTTCTAGAGCTTTGACTGAGTTTATGTTTAATGACCCTGACGCACTGGTGCGCATCGATATGTCTGAGTTTATGGAGAAACACTCAGTTTCAAAAATTATTGGTTCACCACCTGGCTATATTGGTCATGAAGAGGGAGGTTCAATAACTGAGAGAGTGCGTCATCGACCATATTCAGTCATTCTGCTTGATGAAATCGAAAAGGCTCATCCGGAGGTATTCAATATCTTGCTTCAGGTACTAGATTCAGGACACTTAACTGATGCCAAGGGTCGCAAGGTAAACTTCCGAAATACGGTCATTATTATGACCTCAAATATCGGTGCTGAACATATCGATAGAATGTCCAACTTTGGCTTTACCTCAGAAAGAGGGGAAGTAGCACAATATGTCCAAGCTAAAGATAAGGTGATGGATAGCTTAAAACTTTTCTTCCGCCCAGAATTCCTCAATCGCTTAGACGAAATAATTATCTTCGATATTCTTTCAAAGGAAACTATCCGCAGTATCGTTAATATTCAGATTGAAGACGTTAGAAAGCGACTCGAGAAGAAAGAAATTGCTCTTTCTGTTACTGATGAAGTTTTGGATTATCTGGCCAAAGAAGGCTATGATCCAAAGTTTGGGGCTAGACCACTTAAGCGTGTGATTCAAAGCAAGATTCTAACTCCAGTAGCCAACATGATGGTAGGCGAAGGAATG
>JBGSVK010000054.1:0-2258 GCA_041752975.1 Minisyncoccia bacterium
GTTAACTAAAACATCCGAAATGCCAATTACAATTTTGGTATAGATAGGCAGTTCTTGTCCTCCGTCAGTCAAAATCTTTGCGATATTAGGAATAACCAAAGTCAACATTAAGACCATGACTCCAATAAAAATTGAAACCACGAAAGCTGGGTAGACTAAAGCATTTCTAGCTTTAGAAACAATTTCGTAAGACCTATCGAGATAGTCTGCCAAATAAGCAAAAGACTTTTCCAAAGAACCCGACTCTTCACCAGAGCGTACTAAGTTGACATAGAAAGAAGAAAATATTTCAGGATGAAATGACAAAGCTCTAGAAATAGAACTTCCACCCTGTAAATCTTCTACGATTTTATTCATGGCAGCCTGAAGCTTTTTATTCTCAACCTCGGCTGAAAGTAATCTAAAAATACGCAACGGAGAAACGTGGGCCTGAAAAAGAGTTGATATCTGTCTAGAGAGAATAACTATGTCTTTGTTGGAAACTGAGTTGAGAAATGTAAACTCAATATTTATCAATGAAGACAATCCCCCCTCTTCGTTAGCTGGATCAATTGAGACAACTGTATATCCACGTTTTTGAACAGCCGAAATAGCCGCGTCGATAGTAGCAGCCTCAACAGTTCCTTCTCTTTGTATATTTGTGTTGTCTACAGCGACATAATTGAAAAGCATAAATATTAAATTAATCTCTCTAGTCCTTTAGGATTAGTTGAGTAAGTAAATGCATTTTCTACTGTAACGTCACCATTCTGAACAAGTCTCGCTAATGAACGATTCATGTCAATCATTCCCTGATCAAGACCAATTTCAATGATTGATGGAATTTCATGAATTCTGTTTTCACGAATCAAATTAGAGACAGCAGTGTTATTGATAAGTAATTCATAGGCCGGTACCATTCCTCCTGTAATATGTGGAATCAAGCGCTGTGAAAATATAGCAATCAATGAACTAGAAAGCTGGACTCTAATTTGCGCCTGTTGATCACCAGGAAAACTGTCGATAATACGGTTGATAGTTTGAGCGGCGTCATTTGTGTGTAGAGTAGAATAAACCAAATGCCCTGTCTCAGCGGCCGTTACAGCAGTAGCAATTGTCTCTGAGTTACGCATTTCACCCACCAAGATAACATCTACGTCCTGACGAAAAGCGGCATTAAGAGCACTTTGGAAGCTGTCTGTATCAATACCGACTTCTCTTTGATCGATAAGTGACTTCTCTTCTACATAAACATATTCAATCGGGTCTTCAATCGTTACAATATGTTCGGCTCGATTTCGATTAATATGATTGACCATCGCTGCCAAAGTAGTCGACTTACCCTGTCCGACCGGACCCACACATAGGAAGAAGCCTTGGGGTCTTTGGGTAAAACTCTCAAGAATTGGTGGTAGGTTTAATTCTTCAAAGGTACGAATAACGTTTGGAATTAGACGTAAAGCCACAGCCATTCTTCCTCTTTGAAAAAAAGCATTGCCACGAAAACGAACTGATTGAGTATTTTCAAATGAAAAGTCGACTTCTTGGTGTTTTGCTAGTCTATCAAACTGATCTGGACGCATCAGCACTTTTGCAAAGCCAGCGACATCAGCTAGTGTCAAAATTGGCTTTTTGACCAAGGGCAACAATACACCTGAAACTCTAATTAGAGGATGAGAACCGACTGAGAAATGCATATCTGATGCCTTCTCTGCCAAAAGTAGGTCAATCAAAGCTTGGAGTTCTTTTTTGTAGTCTACTGTCATAATTATTGGGCTTTATTTTTACTCATAATTTCGTCAACTTTCTTCACTACCTCACTAGGAATTGACTCCGCCTTGATAATATAACCAATCGCCCCAGCCTCAGTCGCTTCCCTAATATCTTCCTCTTGCCCTTGATTGGATAAAAAGATACAAGAACTGACTTGCTCTGGAAACTGTTCGCGGATAATCTTTAGTAGTTCTACTCCAGAAGTCCCTGGCATAACCATATCTAATATAACCAAATCATACGAGATACCTTGTTGTAATTTTGCAAGTGTTGTAGCACTACCATCAGAAACATCGACTTCGTGGCCGTGGTCAATAAATTTAGTCGTGTACATATCACGCAAAAACCCATCGTCATCAACTAATAGTATCTTCATTAAGATTCATTATAGCTTTTGGTTGGGTTTCTGTAACTTGGTTATCGACAGTTTCAAAATTATCTATAGTTGCATCCAAACCTACCTTTGTCCCAAAAGTATTCATTTCTTCATATGGAATGACATGGTG
>JBGSVK010000055.1:0-7200 GCA_041752975.1 Minisyncoccia bacterium
TGGAGCAGTAACCACAGGCGGTACATATTGTGGCAAAGGAGCAGCAGGTGCGACTTGTGTTTCTAGAGTAGCGACTGGTGTCTTAAAGACTGGTGCTGGCCTTGAACTGCCAAATGGTAAAACTGGAGAGGTTGCAGAATTCTTAGAAACGACAGGCTTGATCTTGTTAGCAATTAGTTTTTGCTCAAGTGCAATTCTGACAGATACATCTCCCCCACCATTTGTGTATAAAAAAACTAAATCACGCAAATCATTTTTATCTGCAGGATTTAAATTACTAGAACGAATGGCACCCAAGAGTGACATCACTCCAGCTTGTGAATTAAAATCAAAATTTAAAGAACTTCCCTGATCCATAACATATTCATCATACCACTGTGCTACAAACAACGCACTATATTTTGAGTGGTAGCTGTGTATTATTTAAAAATTAATTTCTGATTTTAATGATGTAATCTCTTCTACTAAAACTTCCTCAAAATTAGAATACTCTTTGCACAATAATTCTATAAAATTTTCTTTATCAATGTTGAGCATGATAAAAGTTTCAAATATTTTTGCTTCGTGTTCATCTAGATTTGAAAGATACTGCATAAGTGCACTCTGAAAAATAATAGTGCCTATCTCTTCCATGTAAGCCAAATGTTCACCTGCCTGAGTGTCTTCAAAGACAAATAGCTTTGATAAATCTGTGTTAGTTTTTACTTGGGTATTTATCATATTTACTTAACTAGTTTTGGTTGAGTAACTAAATTTTCCGCCACATGTCGTGAGAACAAATCAGATAGTCTGGTCTGAGACTTATATGGTAACTTATCCTTCATTTCATCTACAAGATCTAACCACGCTAAGTAAGTTTCATATTTTATATTATTGACCTGCATGATTGCTCTCACTTCAGAATTTGATCGCTCTTGAAACTTCTCTATTTCCTCTAAAGTTTTGTCTCCAAAATAACTGTATGGACTATCATAAATATCGCGATTAAAGGCGTCATAAGTTTCATTATCTATCTTTTCAATAACTCTATCTAAAATAAGATCGAAAGATTTTTGACTCTTAAAAGTTCCTTCAATATATTTTTTATAATCTGGGTGTTCAAAGTAGTTACCATCCACGGAAAAAGGTCTCGGTGGTTTAGGAATTTCTCTAATTTCAGACACTACTTCGCCCTGCCCATTTATGTCCACTGAAACATCTTCTATGGTAGTCGGATGAGAAACTACATCATCTTCAATAGCCGGAATTTCTTCCACAATTACTTTTATTGGAATATCGACAGTAGTATTGTCTGCTACAACTGGTATTGATGCACTCTTCTTAAACTCAGCTATGGTTTCTTCCCCTCCCAACAACTTATCCATTTCCTCATCTATTCCTCCTAAGTTGATATTCTCATTGGCATAAATAAGATCAATATCTCCACTACGAAGACCTAGAGAGTCTATTAACTCTGGATCTGCTTGAATTCTTTCAAATAGTCTATCAAGAATTTCCATTTTTTTACTAGCGGATAAGCCTTGGAGTTCTTGTGCGTATTGTTGTTCAATAATTGACCAAATAGTGTCACCTGATCTTACTTGATATTGATGAATCTTTGTTTCAACCTCTTCAACAACCTCATTATCCATTCCTTCTATCTCAACAATTTCCTTGCCCCTACTACCAGCTTCAGTAACAGAGTTTGGTGCGTCTATATCTACAACATTATTGGCCGAAATATTTTCTGGAACAATATTAAATGAATCAGGACTAGTTTGAGGAGGATATAAATATGGTGACCGTGGAGTTTCTTGCTGGAAGACTATATCTCCGTCCAAAAAGTTTCTACCAGCCGACTGTTGACTGGGAGTTAAATACTCATCAATACCATCCGCACGAGTAATTGCTTCAGCAGGTATAGAAGTTCTTAAACCAACCGGGACGATATTTTCTGAATTATTACCAACACCTTCGATAGAGGTTAGAGTAACTGAAGGTGTTGCGTCCGGAATATAACTAGTACCCAATCCTGCCACACCTCCCACTGCCACGGCAGTACCGACAACTGTTGCAGTTTGTCGAAGCTCTGCGCGACTCTTTGCAAAGTCAGCGTCGAGAATGGCTGATTCTAAACTATCAAAATCAATCAGTGAATAGTCTTCCACGGCTTTGTTACGAGCCTCCTGACTTTTTACCCCAGCCATATCAACTCCAGCTTGCATTTTTTTGGCGGTATACCCCGCCACCGCAACACCAGCAGTTGTTGAGGCTAACCATCTAGCTGCCCCTAGACCGGCACCCAAACCAGTGACTGCTCCGATACCACTTGCTGCTACTAGACCTAAGCCACGAGTTAGAGTTTTATTTTTAGTAGCAAATTTAACAATTCTTTTAAATCTAGATTTAGTCTCTTGATCTTTTACTACTTCCAATTGAACATTTAATAGTTCTTGATTAGGTCTAAGAATAAATTTTGTACCAAAAGCTCGCTTTGAGGTATCGCTATCAGCAATAAATTCTTTGTTACCGACATGAGCAAAACCTCGCTTAGTAAGCGCATCATTTAAGCTACTGGCATAAAGTTTCCGCGCCTCTTTATACTCTAACTGCATCTTCTCGAGCTCCATTGGCAACTTTGGTTTAAGACCAAAAAGTTTTTTTGTTCCTCCATAAGCCTTACTCAGTAGCGACTGATTTTCATAGTAATTCCTTAACCTCTCGTGATACACACTCTCCTTCTCGATAAAAACTTTTTTTGCTTCTCGGGCTTTAATTTTATTAAGCTGATAGGCATTTAACATTCTTTCTTCCAAAACTGTTTTACCGACTACAGACGTCGACTCATTTGAGGCAGTAGGCTCAACCACTGCTTCAGTATAATCTATGGCTGACCTTTCACCAGAATTAACTTCAGGAGTAGAAGCTCCATCTTCTGTTACAGTCTGCTCAATCTTACCGCTATCACCTTTCACCAAAAGATCACTGGAAACCAAATCTAAGTTCGAAGCTTCGTCATTAGTCTGCAAAACCTCCTCCTCTGCTTCGACTTTGGGGCCAGAAGGTGCAATTGGAGGAATTTTTATTTTAGCTGGTAAAGGTTTAGTTTTGATTGCTTGCTCAATTTCACGCTTTAGATTTTCGATTTCCGACAAAAATAATTTTAGATATGTTTGTTTTTTATTTTTGGCCACAACTAAGTCTCTCTCATAAATACTATCGATCCGGTCCTGAATATGACCAATTTCTTTAATGGCGGCACTTTTAGAAAATCTTAAACCTGCTTCTCTAAACCTATCTCGTAGTTCTTGATACTCGGCAGTTGCGGAACTAATTTGATCATCAATGTCAGCTTCGGGCGTTTCTGGAACCTCGACGACTTCTTCTGTAACAACTTTTTCTGTCTGAAGGAAATCTCTGACTGCATTTAGCAATTCTTTATAATCACTATCAATTGAAGTTGAAATTTCATCTAAATCTGCGGAGTCTGTAGTCTTAATACTTTTAAGATGATGTAGTCGTGAGTACTTGTCCTTGATACTTTTTACTAGCCTATTTAAAACTTCATTTTGGAAATGACCAATTTTTTCTTGACTATGTCCTTCATGTTTTAATACCAAAATAATTTCACGAACAATTTTCTTTCTTAAATTCTTTCTTTGTTCTGTGCCAGGGTTTAAAAATACTCGCTCATTTCCCGACCGATACATATCAGCTAATGCCTCAATACCTTCATTATTGACATCAGCCTCGACACTAGAGTGTAAAACTACTTCAGAACTAATTGTTGTCGAAGAGTTAACAACTTCGGGCTCTGGAACTCTAGGATTAATTTGGTCAGGTACACTTACATCCCTTGCTACAACCGACACTTCTGGTTCATCTGCAACGGGATTATGAAAATCTAAAGTAGATTCTGTATTTTCACCTGCCTTGATTTCACCCGCTTCGTCTCCTTTATTAACTTCGATAATGTCGTGACCTCTAGCAAATAGTCCCGCCATTAGGTCTAATCTACTTATGGTAAATAAATTATAAAGTTCAGTAATTTTTTCCATTCGAGCCTCTATATCACTTTCAGATTCCAAAAAATCATCCGCTTCTAGTTCATTAATTAATGGTACGATTTGCTCAAATACTTTCCCTGCTTGTGTATAGATATCCTCAAGCTCTAAAACATCCTTCTGATCAAGAACTTCGATTGAATTCTTAAAAAAAGCCATGTCGGAACCGACATCATCATGAATCTTTTTCAACAATTTCTTCTGCTCACTATTTAATGGCACCAGCATTTCTGCTGAATTTGTCTGTGACTCAGGTTTAAAAAATTGTCTTTCGTGAGGGGCGTTCATAGTTTACTTTATATCTACATCATAGCACTTGGGGCTGGGGGTGTAGCTGGCTTTTTGGCGTAGCGTGCGGATATCTCGGCCTCTACTTCAGCTCTTGGGCGCCCATTTCTAGCTGCGCTTTCAGCTATCATTGAAGCCACAATACTTGGATCTGATTTAATTGGTGGCATAGTTGCCATACTGAACGGTTTGGTTGGTACTCCATTGGCCAGAATACGTAAAAAGGCGTTGTAGTTTGGAACATTCATAATGTCTTTGGCTGAAAAAACCGGTGCAAACTGTTGTTCCAAAAATTGCGCATCTTCGGTACCGACTCGGAAACTGACTATCGAACCAACGTTTCCAAATACGGCATCTTTAATATTTTGATCTAGCTGAGCAATAAACTGATGGACCACCGTGAGACTTAGTTTGTATTTACGAGCTTCAGATAATATCGAGGCTATCGCCGGAGTTGAAACGTTCTGGAATTCATCGATATGTAGATAAAAAGGTGGAAAGCTTCTAGTCGGGTCGTCGACTCTTGAGAGTGCCGCCATCAAAATCTTACCGACAATAATCATACCAATAAGGTTGGCGTTTATTTCGCCCAGGCGACCTTTGGACAAATTCACTAACAGAATCTTGCGTTCATCCATTACTTGGCGGAAATTGAAAGAAGATTTCTGTTGACCAATAATTGGTCGCATGTAATCGTTGGCGGTAAAGACATCGAATTTTGACACAATGTATGGAACGATATTTTCTAGCGAAGCCTCACCACCTGCTTTGGTAGCTATGTCTGTCCAAAATTGAACCACAACTGGGTTCTTGGCTTTGGAGAGTTTGTAACGTCGATACTGCGCATCAACCATAACTCTTGAGATGTCCATCAAAGTATTGCCACTTTCTGGATCCTCCATCACCAACATTGTGGCATTTCTAAAGTACTGCTCAAACATCGGACCCATACTTTCTGGGTTAGCACCATATAATTTCTGGAAGATTGAAAACAGTTCGTTGACGACAAAAGTTTTTTGCTCAGGCTTATTGATATCGTACTCAAGCATATTGAGACCAACTACCATGTCCATTCTTGATGGGTCAAAATAAATAACATCTTTGGCGCGCTCAGGAGGCATTGCTCCTAGAACTTCTTCAATATCAGTACCATGAGGGTCAATCATACAAACCCCATTACCCTGTTGAATATCTTGGATAATGGTATTAGTCATGAACTTGGACTTACCAGTACCGGTCTGTCCAATAATGTACATATGACGCATGCGGTCGACTTCGGTCATGTAGATAGGAGTCTCAACGTTTCGATGTTTATTGATTCCTAACAGAGTTCCTGTAGTCGGCATATCAAGAGGAGCTGGAGCACTAATTGATTGCGATTGTTTAAATTGTGGTGAACTCAAAATACCATTCCCTGGAAAATGAACGAGGGTAGATAGTTCTGTTAGCGATAGTGGAATTGTGGCATTGGCAATAAACTCACGGAATGAAAAGGCTTTCTGCAGGCGCAAAAGTGATCCTCCTGATGCGTGTTTAAAAGTAAAGGAATTGCCTTCAACTAAATCAAACTGATTAAAAGTCGACTCGATTTCAGTAATTATTTGTTCGGCTCTAAATTTACTCGCGGCAGATACAGCAATACGGATATTGGTTTCAATGATGTCAGTCTGAATTTTTTTGTTAAAAATTTCAACTTTATCAATATCAGGTGAGGTCTTTACTTCAACCTCTTTGTCTTTCTTCTTGTTTCCAAAAAGAAAATCGCTAACAGAGCCCATTAATTCTCCAGTAACACTACTGCGGGAAATTGCCTCACTAGCCTTCATTCCTTTTTGAATGTGTTTGATTATTTCTTCATATGATTTTCGATACTTCTTTTGCGGATGTCGCATTACAAATTGGACTGCTGCCCCACCACCTTCTTTCTCGATTTTGGAAAAGGCATTCAAAATCACTGCTAACGGGTCAGAAGAAAAAGCTTCTGGGGTTCGTAGCGGATAAACAGGGTGCTTCTTTAATTGAGCCTCTGCCACTATGGTTGTGCCATTATCGACAAAAATATTGTAATCATGGGATTGTACGATTAATTCAGCATGAGGAAACAAAGACAGAGTTTGTTTTTCAAACAAAGTAACAAATTTACTTGGTACTGCAACATAAAAAACTATATCGTCGCTATTATCAGCAACCGCTATTTCTATTACAAAATGATTTTCTGATTGCTCTGAACCAATCGTCCGCAAACCAGCAAAAAGTTGCTCCATCATCCCAACCAATTCTGCCAATTGATACTCTCTACCATCTTTGGCTTTTACCTCCGGTAAAGTCACCTCGTATAGAGTAAGACTAAGCATTTGCCAAGGCGGAACATCCTCCTTTAGATCTTGGATTTTTATACCACCTCGAATCTGCTCTATTAATTGGCGATGAACTTCGTCTACTACATAAGCGTTGTTTACTTTATCGAGGACCGAGAGAGCATTACGAATCCCCTTCTCTTTGGCCAAGTTTAAAATATCTGTAATTGGGTCATGGGAAACTGAAACCTGTTCAATTGATGCAGCCAAAGCAGGAGCATCTAGAGCATGTTCTCTGTCCAGAATAACTTGAGGAGTAAAAGAAGCGTATTCTCTAATCTCTTGTCGACCGATAGTTTCGGTATCTAAGTTATCTATTTCGGGGTTTTTGGAAAGTAACTCACGTTCGCGTTCCGCGATACGTTCGCGTAAATACAATAATTCTTCCTCGGGTGAGGAGAATTGTTTTGGTATCCCTTCTGACATACATATATTGTACCGCAACTGCAAAGTATAATTGTTTACAATCCCCTACAAACACAGCCCCGAGGCGAAGCCTCGGGGCTGTGTTT
>JBGSVK010000056.1:0-6384 GCA_041752975.1 Minisyncoccia bacterium
AAAGTATCTTCCACCATATCTTCCAAGGTATGCTTGGGTTTCCAACCCAAAGTCTGTTCTGCAAAAGTGGCGTCAGCAACCACTATAGGCACATCCCCCAAACGTCTAGGGGATTCTTTAATATTTAACGGCTTAGCTAATTTTGCATTGAAAGCCTCAACCAGTTCCTTGACTGAATAACCAACTCCAGTTCCCAAATTATAGGTACCGCTTGTATCCTTAAGAAGTGCAAAAATATGAGCATCGACCAAATCCTTAACATGAATATAGTCTCTTATACCAGTACCGTCCTTGGTATCATAATCAGTTCCCAGAATCATAAATGGATTATCTGTACCAATGGTTTTAGCAATTAGAGGAAAGACGTTCTGAGCGCTTTCTTCTCGAAAATTTAACCCAGCATCGCCTGCCACATTAAAATAACGCAGAATAGAAAATTGTTTTAATTTACCCGTACGCTCGTAAGCACGAATCATTTCTTCCACCATTAGTTTAGTAGAACCATAAACACTAACCGGATTAGTTGGAGTACTTTCTGTTACAGGTAATCCATCATCTGTAGTACTATAAACGGCTGCCGTTGAAGAAAAGATTAATTTAGGGATATTAAACTTCTCCATCGCTCGCAATAAATTAAATGTTCCAACTAAATTAGTTTCAAAATATAAAGTCGGATTAATTTCGCTTTCTCCAACCGCTTTTTTGGCAGCAAAATGCATAACAGCATCAAACTGGTACTCTTCACAGGCCTGCATAATAGCCTCTCCATCAGTAATACTCCCTTCTAACATCAAAGCCGAAGGGGAAACCATACCCTTCTGTCCAGTCGATAGGTCGTCAAAAACCACTACCGAATGACCAGACTTAACAAGAGAATCAACACATGCCGAGCCAATATAGCCCGCTCCCCCAGTAACAAGTATTTTCATATTAACCAATCTTAACACCAACTATCCAAAAGTGTTAATAGCTCTGCTACTTTGACTCTTCTTCCCCACCATCCTCAAACCCCCACTCCACACTTAAATTACGATGCAGTAAATGCGAGAGCATTTTTACATCTTCTCTATAATAATTTTTGAGGAACCCTTCTAGTTCTGTTGAAAGCGTAAGTTTTCCTGCCACAACTGAAGCAGCGTCAACAGAAATTTGCTGTGGGTGTATTCTGATAAAAATAAAGTGAAAAATAGATCTAACTAGCTTTTTAATTAATCGGTAAGTTCGCTTAATAATTCCTGGACGATACTTAATTTCCTCCTCGGTCAGGGGTACCAAACTTTTTAATACAGTTGGTATAAAGCTTTTGTCGACACCAATATGATTGTAAACACCAGCTATCACCGACAGAGTATTATCTTTTAAGTCATCATTTACCACGACCATTAAATCAGTCGGTGCGTAGTAGCTAAAATATTCAGCTAATTGTTTACCGTACTTTGCTCTAGCCAATACTTCTGGATTTTGCTTCAAAAACATGGCCAAGGACACTTTGTTTGAAACAAGTTTAGAGTGCCTAGCTTCTATATAAGCAACGCGTACACTGAGTAGCGGATTTTCAACTACTGCAATTAATTTTGCGTCAGGGTAAGTTCTAGTAATGAGAGATACGGCTGGAACACTATTCAGATAATTATAAGAAAGCTCTCCACAAACCGAACCATCTGGACATTCAGCAAATTGATTTTCGTACCATATAATTCC
This sequence comes from Minisyncoccia bacterium, assembly GCA_041752975.1. Taxonomy (GTDB): domain Bacteria; phylum Patescibacteriota; class Minisyncoccia; order Phycocordibacterales; family UBA918; genus OLB19. The sequence goes on from JBGSVK010000056.1 coordinate 1,702, forward strand.
CTGACTATACACTTTTGTGTTACTAAAAAATTCAGAATCATTACTTGGGATGCAGACTTTAGGATGCATCCTAACATAAGAATACAAAAGCGGTGCCGCGCTATACGAACCTAAACCGATAAATGAAACTAGTTTTCTTTGTGCGTGCATATAATTGTTTATGAATCCTGATTCTCAATTCCTTCGACACCCTCTTCTTTATCATCTTCAAGAAATAAAACCTCTTCTATAGTCTCACGATAAGCAGCTCGATATTTGACTGGATCTTCATGAAATTTACTTTTAATTATATCCTGAGCAGACTGTACCATATGCTTTCTAAGAGTAATATCATTCATTAGGATATTTAATTTTAGACTAAATTCATCAACTGATTCTGGACTACACAAAAAAGCTGATTCACCATCCATGAATACATCTTCTCTGACTGGTGTTCTTGACATCAGTAAGGGAATTCCCGCTGCCGCTCCACGTAATGCCACCTCTTCACTATTAATATCCATATCTGGTACCAAAAGAACGTTAGCGGATTTTAGATAAGGAGTATCATCTCTAACCTCCGTCTCAAAAACCACCTGTTCCCTTACACCTAAGGCTTTTGCCTTTTCTTCAAATTCTTTTTTGGCCGGACCTTCACCAATAACTATCAGTCCAATGTGAGGATTTCTTAAACCTAATCTGGCCGCCTCAATTGCTCGATACAGAAAACTATCATAGGTTAATTTACCTATGTAAAGCATAATAAAAACAAATGGTTTATATTTGGAGCGTAAATCCAGAGTTGATTCAGCCTTAATTAAGGATTCATAGTTATTAAACCTAGGTAGGATGGCAGTATCCTTTACTGAGAAACTTTTAACCATCAATTCATAAAGATTTCTAGTGCTTGTACGTACACTTATGGCTCTAGGAATAGTAAAGCGAGGTAAATATCTGCGCCATCGATTATGTCTATTTTTTGTTAAAAAGTATTTCTTTGTATAATCTTCAAGTACATGAATCTGAACTGGCCGACCAAACTTTCTACCTAAATAAATGGCCAGAACTGCTGACTCAAAAGGATCACGAGCAACAATAATATCTGGTCTGAAACCCTCTGCAAAAACTAGCTGTCCTTCGGCCAAAATCTTTCCTTTAACTGGTGTAAACCACCAATTTTTATCACTGGCAGTATACAACCACATATTTTTTTCCAATCTCAAAACTGGATTTTTAGGTTCAATTCCTTGGCGCAAAATTAAGATGTGTACCTCATCAAATAAATCAGAAAGATTTATATATCCATCCAAGGATTGTTTGGTTGGATTTAGTAAGGATTCATCTTGCGAAATAAAAAGCACACGAGTTATATCTCGGTCAGATTTTACTTCATAGACTGCGTCTTCTTTAATTGCCTCTTCTACAGAGAGATAACGAGTGTCGTCCTTTTGTCTCTTTTCTTTTTCTAGAACATACTCAAGACTTGAACGTTCATACTCAGAAGCATCGACGCGTGAAAGATTTCTTCGTGCCATGACAATACTAGTATACCTCCTCTAACTAAAAAATTACCCCTTTTGCAGTCAACAGACTTGTTAATTTAATTTCATTATATTTAATAAAACCTTAGCGAGTATTTCTGAATCATGTCTAATCAAACTTCTTTTAACAGTATCTCCAGTACTCAAGACAACTTCTTCTTTAGAAACTAAAGGCTCGGCCTGAATAGTACAAATACCATCTTGGCAATTATTTAAAATTGGATGATCACCTTCGGCTTTATATTTTAACACCAGTTCTTCTGGGAACTCTGCAGTATTAACTAGGGCAATATCTGGAGTCCTGCCGATATGCTTTTGTATTTCAGCAATATGTTCGGCAGCATGCATACCGGCCGTCTGTCCTCGTTTTGACATTAAATTACAAACATAAACAATATTTGCTTTACTTTCATTCAAGGCTGAAACAAAACCATCAACAACACAATTCGCCAAAACACTAGTATACAAATCACCCGGACCAAGTACGATTAAATCTGCAGATATAATTGCTCTCTTTGCCTCGTCAGTGATACTTGCCTTTGGAGTAAGTGACAACGAGACAATTCGCGAATCCATCTGGTATAAGAGGGCTTCTTCTATATTATTCTCCCCCACCACTATCGTACCGTCATCATATTGTGCTACTAGCTGAGTATTATCGGTTGTAACTGGTACTACTCTACCAGCAATTTTTAGAATATGTGAAGCGGCATCAATTGCCGTAACTTCACTGCCTAAAATATCAGTTAGAGCGGTCAAAAATAAGTTACCAAAATTATGACCCTCTAAACCCGTACCACGCGCAAATCGATACAAGAATAAATGCCTAAGCAAAGCATCATACTTATCACCATCAGAAGCTAGAGCTGTTAAGGCATTACGAACATCTCCAATTGGCAAGAAGCCAAATTCGTCTCGCAATCTACCGGTTGAGCCACCGGAATCAGCCATACTAACAATAGCTGTTATATCTAGTTTATCGGCATAGTGACGCAAGCCACGCAATACTGTGTGAGTACCAGTGCCGCCGCCAATAACTACGATACGCTTTTTATCCATGTCTTATATAACTAAAGAAACTGACAATCAGTAACTTTACAAATTGAATTATTGTCGCTCAATATCCGACGATTTTTTAGTCACAAAGATGCTAAAAGTTGCTACTAGTAGCAGAATAAATAGTGCTAAGTATGGCCACCTAGGTTCGCTAGCATTTTTGCTAGTCGTAGAATTATCAATTTCAATCACCTCTCTTTTATTAGCATCTACTTTGAAATCACTGATTTCGCTTGCTTCTGCAAGCTTTGGATTAAAATCAAAATCTGAGTTTGATACAAATGGCAAAATTTCATTTACTAAAGCAAAAGATAAATTTTCTTGAGAGGAACTAAGGTCTTCTGTAGAGCTATCTAAGTCCATTTCTTGTGTGGAAGTAAGTAAATTTCTTTTTGCATCATACAAAATGATGTCGCTATTATTGCCACTATTATTTAAACGATTAGTATCCAACGTAATAGTACCAAAAGCTGAAATAACACTTCTTGGTGGAAGAATAACTGAATTACTACCCCTGACTAAATATCCAGAAATATCAACATCGTAAGCAGAATCATTATTAATCTGCAAATCTCCTTCCTCACTAAATGTTAAAGAGAAATTGACTGGAAGGATAGTTATTTCATGACGAGATACCTGTTCTAGTTTCTTATTTTTTGCATAAACAGTTACTACATAATTACCAGGATACTTGTATGAATGTTCGGATTTTGAGGTTGTAGCAATATACGAATCTCCAAAATTCCATTCATAATGAACCAGCTTTCCATCTGCTTCACTTAGACCACCAGCTGTAACTCTAAATATAATTTTCTGATTAACATAACCTATGTTTTGAACGTCTGTTACCAGAGTCATTTTTGTCTCAGGGTTTTTCAAAATAACAGACGCTGAAGAACTGTTCTTAGAGCTTTTTGAACTCTTGGTTGGTATATTTGTATTACCAACAGTAATTGTTTCCTCTGGTAGAGCAATTTCTTCTACCCTACCAGCACCATTAACCGCTCCCGGTGTCCCTTCATCTGTCACCCAACCACTAGCTGTGTATTGAGCGGTTTCTTTAGTAGTGTTATCGCCACCAATATTTTGCCAGTCCGCGCCACCGGTTATTTGATCGACTATTTCTCCATCACTATTAGTCAATATCAGCGTAGCCCCGGTATTGACCAAAGCTCCAGTATAAATAAAAAAGGCGGTACCAGGAGAAGACTCTTCACTTGTTCTCTCCAAAACTGCATAGGCATTAGAGCCAATAGTGCCTACTAAATTAATTATTAGATTGACTCCGTCTGTTAAGGTCCAACCATCAACCACTAATGAAGAATCACTATTATTATAAATCTCTATCCATTCATGATTTGCAGAATCTATTCCACCCATCCATGCCACCTCATTAATGCTGACTGCCGCATAAGCTGGATTACCCGCTAATGCGATACTTATCAAAAGCGCAATATATAGTTGCTTCATGACTAAGAAGCAAAAGGTGATTTTTCTGTTGTGGGTGATTTAAAAAACTTTTCAATCTTCTTGGGAGCCAGAGGATCATCCCCATTTATAATCGGTTTACTAGGCTCTTGTAATCGACTAAATTCTGCTTCAGCTTCGGCAGCCAAACGCTCTAGCTCTTGGCGATCATTCATAGCCCTAGAGGGCATGTTTGGATTTTTATTAATTTCATTATTTTTGGCATCCCAATCATTGTCTGAAAGTTCTTTTACTGACTTGGCATCAACTTTTTTTAAAACATCTGCCAAGGCACTACGTAGATTACTCGGATTACTACTTTCACTACTTACACTAACAGTATTAGTTGAGGTCGACTTTTTTTCAATCACTACTTTATTTTCAGTTTTATTACTATCACTTTTGCTAATCTTTTGTAAGACAGCTTTTAAATCCTCAGGACTTTTTAAGGTTTGCTGAATGCGTCCCTTATTTCTATCACCACCATCATCTCTTTTAGATCTTGAATCAATTAATTTATCTCTATTTTCTTTTCTTATCTCAACATGTTCACTTACAGAAATTGGCTTTTGTTAATCTGAAACTTGGCTTTTTACACTATTATTAACTGAGGCAGGCGATTTTTTTAGCCCTTCATTAT
>JBGSVK010000057.1:0-6792 GCA_041752975.1 Minisyncoccia bacterium
AACGATGTCTACGTAGCTTATGCATCCGATAATAATGATTTTGCAACTGATGACCATGATATAAAGACAGCTCTTTATACTGGTACTTGGTCAACTACTACCGCTAGTGTTTTGAGTAATGCTAGCGGAAGAGGTGTTCTGCAGGTTGCTATTGGTAGAAATCAATCAACTGGAGATACTTATGTGGCCTATACAGCCAGAGACATTATTGGGACAACGGCATCTGCACGGGTTTATTTTGCTGTTTCAGATGACAATATGACAAGTTGGGGAGGCGAACAAGGACCAGTTGATACTACCCCGGGAGATTTTTATGGACTAGGCATGAACATAATGTCCGATGATAGATTTTTTGTCAGCTGGTTTGATAATAATAGTGTGCTTGATATTTTTGGAGATAGTATCGCACCTACACCAACTGATACGTTAGTTATTTTAGATCCTGCTCCTAATACCACTGCCTCTGTCCATACCGTTACAGGAGCAAGTACGGTCTTTTTGGATGATCAGGTTGGTTATAAATTTCATAAGTATGGAATAGCTCCAGATTCCGGTAAGTGTGTTTACCGTAAAACTACGAATGGTGGATTAACATGGAGCGCTCAAGTAGTTGTTGATAATCAAGCGGATTGCTCAGGTGTCGCTGTTTGGTACGACAAGTGGACACCTGGAGATAATGGCGATTATATTCATATCGCTACTTATGATATTGGAGACGATGATATTTTTTATAATCGTCTTGATACTACAGATGATTCATTGCTTTTGACGACCTCAACGACAACTATGCCAGCCACTACATCAGTTTTGGCGGTTGGCACAAATAATGTCGCAATTACCAAAGCGACTGATGGAGAGATTTATGTGAACATTGATGATGCCAACAGAACACATATTCGTTCCTGTGCTAGTAGTTGCAATATTTCAACTAATTGGAACCAAGTCGGTGTCGGTACTCCACCACAAGGCAACGCTGATAGTTGGAGTATCTTGATGCCTCTACCCTTGGGATACATAATGCTAATTAATCGTAGTACCGCAAATGCTGTTCGCTCAAGTGTTTGGAATAAATCATCCTGGTCAGGTTTTACGACTATAGATGCCTCAGCAGTTCGAAATGCTACATATGACGTTGGAATGTCAGCGGTTGTAGATCCAACTAATAACGATATCTACCTAACCTATATTGCAGATAACGACACCTATACCGTAGCTGATCATGATATACGTACAGCAATTTATTCTAGTGGAAGTTGGACAACCAAAACCAATGTTTATACAAACCTGGCAGGTAGAGCTTTGCTCCAAGTGGCGACTGCCATGGATTTAAATAATGGTGATATCTATACTGCTTATACAGCTCGAGGTACAATTGGCACTGCCTCTACCACACATGTCTATTATGTGAAGTCTGAAGATGGTATGGACACTTGGGGAAGTGAACAAGGTCCATTGAGTTCAGTTTCCGGAGATTTTTATGCTATTGACTTAAACCCTACTTCTTATGAAAGACTCTACGTTAGTTGGTTTGATGCAATTACCACCAGACTGGATATTTTTGGTAATACGTTAGCTGATATTGGTCCAGATACTCAATTAAGTAGCTTGGGTAATCAAAATAGCGAAGCACTGGCTGATGTTAATGACTATCATATCGGTGGTGCGTTTTTGCTTGAAACTATTACTCCCCGAACAGTTAGTAGCATTATCATCAGTGAGTCAGGAACTGTTCAGGCTCAAGATGATATTAAGAATGTAAAAATTTACTATGATTTGGATACTTCAGTTCCGTATGATTGTCAAAGTGAGTCATATTCGGGTAGTGAGTCACAATTTGGTACAACCGTTGCCAGTGGTTTTTCTGGGGCAGACGGTACAGCTTCGTTCAGTACTTCTCCAGTTTCAATCAGCTCTACTCAAAGCATGTGTATCTATGTTGTTTTTGACATAGAAACAACCGCAACTGATGGTGAAACAATTGAAATTTCAGTTGCTAATCCGGAAACTGATATTTTGATATCAGGAGGTGCAGAAGTTTATCCAGCAACAACTATTTCTATTGCTGGCACAACGACAATTGTCGACCCTAGTCTTACTCAGTCAGGCTATCATTGGCGGTTAGATAATGGTTCAGAGACCAGCGCTTCTTCAGCTACTGCTGGAATAGAAAATACTCCTATCTCTGCTTTGCAAATCGGTGCTCCAAGGCGACTTCGTCTGTCTGTTTCAAATCAAGGTTCTACTAGTACTGTCCCATCAGTTTACAAACTTGAATATGGAACTGCTATGCCAACTTGTGCAGATACAACAATTTGGGAAGAGGTCGGTACTAGTGAAGCTGGTTGGTTAATGTCTCCATCAGCCAATATTACCGATGGAGAAGACACCACAGATATTATTGTTGCAAATGGAGGTGTGAGTAATCTAGGTTCAAACTACATAACTAATAACGACGGACTGCGTGATACGTTAAATATCTCTGCTACCACTACTCTCGACATAGATGATTATATGGACTTGGAATTTTCAATCACTGCTTCAACTAGTGCTATAGAAGGAGAAACTTACTGTTTTCGTCTTACTCGCTCAGGTACACCACTTAGCTCTTATCTAGAGTACCCCCGCGTAACAATTGCAGCTGATGTCTTGGTACAAAGTTTTGGTACTCAAGTTGCCACAACTTCTGTACTGGATACAGACGTATATATAGGTGGTGGATTTAGTATAATTGAGAATACAAATTTTCGTGATGTTACGAGTATCAAATTCAAAGAAGAAGGCACTATTGATGGCTCAGAAGGAATTAGAAACTTGAGGCTATACTATGATTTAGATACTTCATTCCCATACGATTGTACTAGTGAATCATATTCCGGTTCTGAAAGTCAGTATGGTCCTACTAGTGCTGATGGTTTCTCTGGTGTAAACGAAACAGCCTCCTTTTTGGATACAGTATCAATATCTACAACCAGTACAATGTGCCTCTATGTTGTTTTTGATGTTTCAGAAGAAGCAATAAATTCACAGACTGTCGATGTTTCAATTGAGTCTGGCTCAACTGATGTAGTTGTAAGTGGGGTAGCGAGTGTTGGTCCTTCAGGCCAGATTAGAATTACTGGAGAAACTGCTGTAGAGGGTTCAATACTTACCCAAGCTCACTATCATTGGAGATTTGATAATGGCACCGAGGTAACTGCTTCTTCAGCAACTGCTGGAAATGAAGATACTCCGGTCACTGATTTTGCTATTGATACACCAATTCGACTTCGTTTTGGCGTTACAAACACCGGTCTTGATTCGAGTGTGCCAGCCCGTTATCGACTTGAATATTCGCCTAGAATATCAACTTGTGATATGGCTACCGTTTGGACTAATGTCGATGCTTCAGCCGACGGTTGGGATATGTATAATTCTTCATTCCTTACTAATGGTGAAACAACTACCAATATTGCTGAAGCTAATGGAGGTGTGACTGATGCAAGCGGTTCATTTATTGGAGCCAACGCAGGAGTACGTGATACTGAGTCTTTATCAGGAACAACAACTGTTCCAGTTGATGATTTCGTAGATGTTGAATTTAGTATTACTTCAACTGATTTAGCATCCTATAATACAACCTATTGCTTTAGGTTGGCTTCAAATGTCTCAGCCTTTAGTGCTTATGAGCAGTATGCAGAAATTACAACAGCCCCAAAAAGAGACTTCAAAGTTCAGCGAGGTTCAGTTCAGGTTAGTGGTACTTCAACTATAGTTACGGCTGGTGTTGATTATGTCGCACCTGCTAGTACTACATTGGCTTTCGTTAGAATTGCAAATTCTCACCAAACTGGAGCTGGTAATACTTCTGCGTCAACTAACCAGAACGCTGACGATGTTACTGCTTATATATTAAATCCAGGAAATATTGGTACTAGCTTTACAATTGCCAGACCAACAACAGCTGCAGGAGGTACCAACACTAGAATTGATTGGGAAATAGTTGAATACATAGGTCGAATGGGTACAGACAATGAAGTTGTGGTTAGGGGAGTGGGGACAGTTTCATATACAACATCATCATTAGTAGCAACCGGAACGGTTCTGACAAATGTTGATCAAGACAGTAAGGTGGTGGTATACGTTACTGGTGCAAGAAATAGAAATACTTCTCGTAACTACTATGCTAGTTTAGTTACGGCTCATTGGGACGAGACGACGCAGTCGCCAGTCTTTACAAGAGGTGCTAGTGGTTCAAGTATTGCCGATATAAGCTACGCGGTAGTTGAGTATACTGGAGCAAATTGGAACATTCAAAGAGTTGAAAATACCTATTCCACAACTACATTGACAGAAACAAAAACAATCACTGCAGTCAATAGTTTGGCTAGAACATTTTTGCATGTTCAAAAAAGAATGGGAGCAACGACTAACATTGTTCATCACGGTCATCAAGTTTGGCTATCAAGTATTGGAGCCGTTTCTTTTAAATTAGAAAATCTAGCCTCGATTGCTGTTGAGCAGACATCCGTAGCTTGGGTAATAGAAAATATTCAAAGTGGTCAAGGAGCAATGAATATTCAACGATTCGGTGGCAACACTACTGGTGGTACTGGACCGCTAGCTCTATCTGTATCGTTTACTCCACCCCTGTCTGCTGTAAATAATACTTCAATATCTGCCAACACTAGTAGTGATGGAGCAAACACTTCATATCCAAGATCAATCGCTGGTTTTTCAATAACCAGTACAACCACTTATCAAGTTTGGCGCAGTAATACTGGCTCATTGTTGTCGTACAGAGTTGAGTTAATTGAGTGGCCAGTAGCCGACTTGGCAATTAGGCAAAATTATTGGCGATTCTATGTAGACAATAATTTATTGACTCCCGTAGATCCTTGGCCTCCAGGTCCATCAGATTTAGGTGAAAATACTACACTGACAACAGCCAACGAACCGCTTGGAGTGGGTGAAAGACTTCGTATTAGAATGACACTACGTACCTCAAATGCAGCCATGCCAGCCGGTTTACAAAATTTTAAACTTCAATATGCACTTAGGTCTACCACTTGTACTGCGGTTGATGGAGGTAGTTGGGTAGATGTAGGAGAAGCAGGGAGTGGGGTAATTTGGCGAGGATATTCTGCGACCGGTACCTCTGACGGAACTTCACTTTCAACTGATCCTCCAACAGGTGGAGATTTGCTAATTTCAGTTGCTGATAGAGCTGGCTCGCTAGTTCACGAAAATCCATCAGCAGTAAACCCGTTCCCGGTAGAAGAGGGAGATAATATTGAATATGATTGGTATTTGGAACAGAACGGAGCTATACCACAAAGTACTTATTGTTTTAGAACTGTTAGAAGTGACGGTTCTCCACTAGAGGGTTATAGCAGTATTTACCCGCAAATTCGAACAGCTGGTTATTCTCCAATTAGTAAGAATTGGCGCTGGTATGAAGATGTTGAAAACGAAACTCCACTTTCAGCTCTTGCTGTTGAGAATACTTCTCCGATTGATATAGCCAACAATGATACTATTGCGCTTCGTGTAAGTGTGGATGAAGCAAAAAATGCACAAGGTGATAATATTAAATTTAAACTTCAGTTTTCTGAAGACATTACTTTCTCTAATCCAATCGATGTTGTTTCAACAACTAGTTGTCAGGACCGCTCATTGTGGTGCTATGTCGAAGGGGCAGGTGTAGATAATCAATATATCACCACCCAACTTCTGTCTGATGGGGATGGATGTGTCTCAAGCGTTGGCGCCGGTTGTGGTCGACACAATACTATTCCTACTTCAACAGTTGCTCATACACACTTTGGCAACGCAACACAAGAATATAGTTTTACAATTCGCCATGTAGCCGCGAGAGTAAATGCAATATATTATTTCCGACTCTACGATGTAACGAATGATGTTCCGGTTTATCCAGCCTTCGATGCATCTTACCCATCATTGGTTACTGAAGGACCCTACCTTCAATTCTCACTTGAAGGCCTGCCTACAGGGACAACTACAGCTGGAGTAATGACAGACATAAGCACTTCTCCAACTGGTATTAGTTTTGGTGCTCTTGGAATAAATACCGAGTATATTGCAGCGCATCGAATTACGGTTGAAACAAACGCTACTGAGGGTTATCAATTATTTAAATTTGCCAGACAACAACTACAGAGCTCAAATGGTATTTCGATTCCTTCTGTAAGTGGTACCAATCTTATTCCGGCAAGTTGGGCTTCAGCTTGTAACTTTTCTTCTACGGGTTGTATTGGGTATCATGCTACTGACCCAACTCTAAAAAATGGATCTACACGCTTTGCTCCAAGTGATACTTATGCTGGACTTGAGACTTCGCCTGTTGAAATTATGTATAGCTCTATACCGTCAATTGATACCCATGATATAGTCTATAGAATTAGAGTAAATGAGTTACAGCCAGCAGGAGCTTATGAGACAGAAGTAGTTTATTTAGCAGTACCATCATACTAATATCATTAATATGTTCTCTAAATCATTAAAGTTTGCTTTTCTACTATTTATTTTTCTCCCTAACATAATATTAGCGGCTAACTTTTCTGTCTCACCCTTGATAATTGATGTTGAAGGCGAAGCTAGAGAGTCATTTAATTATGATATTAATTTATCGAGTCTGCATCATAATCCTCAAAAACTCTACGCTTCTGTTCACGAAATTGACCCAGATGTTGATGGTAACATCAAAGCTTTTATACCTGCTTCGATGAGTGAACAAACAACATCGGTTACTAGCTGGATACAAATTACCCGTTCTAGAATTGAATTAAAAGCAAA
>JBGSVK010000058.1:0-5927 GCA_041752975.1 Minisyncoccia bacterium
TTTTTTTGTTTATAGCAACAATCGTGGGTTCATTTAAAACAATACCCTTACCTTTTACGTAAACTAAGGTATTAGCAGTACCAAGATCAATAGCAATATCGGTAGATACCGCAGACAAAACTTTATTCAAGTATTGGGAAACAAAACTCATTGGATGCAAATTGTACTATGTATCTGGATTACTATCAAAATCTCCATAAAGTTCTTCTTCGGTTAGCGTACGAACCTCTCCAGTTGCCCTGGTTACCACCTCAAACTTTCCCTCTTCTTTACCACGCTTACTAGCCACAACACGATAAGGTATGCCCATTAAATCACTATCTGCGAATTTTTCTCCTGCTCGCACATCGCGATCATCATACAAAACATCGACCCCCTTTTCTTTTAAGTTCGTGTATATACCTTCTACCCAATCTTTTACCACTTCATCTTCCAAGTTTAGACCTACTAAATGTACCTGAAATGGCGCTACACTTTCTGGCCAAACTATACCCTTGTCATCAGCAAATTTTTCTACCAAAACCCCAATCAATCTTGTAACTCCTATTCCATATGAACCCATCCAGACAGAAATATTTTCTCCATTACTATCTTTGACTGTTAACCCCAAGTCACTAGCTTTTTGTTGACCAAAATTAAAAATGTTTCCAACCTCCGCAGTAGCAACCTTGGTCAATTCTTTTCTAGCAACTCCCAAACTCTCTAAAGTTTCATCAGTTAGAACTTCTTCATTTATTGCAATACCCTTCTCACGATTTATATAAGTGATATCTTCTCCAGCTTCACAAATTGTTTGAAATTCATGACTAAACTTTGTAAATGCTCCACCAGCTGCAAAAGTGATAAAGGTATCTTCGCCAATTCCAAGTCTCTCAAAAACCTTTAGATAAGCTGGTTTGGTTGATTCATAATAAGCCAAGTGAGTATTCTCATCGGCACAGAATGAATACATGTCTTTCATGACAAATTCTCTACCGCGCATAATACCGCTTTTGGCTCTCATTTCATTTCGGAGCTTGGTCTGAAATTGATAGACAGAGATAGGTAAATCCTTGTAACTTGAGATATAGTTTTTCATCATTTCACCAATTGGTTCTTCATGACTCCAACCAAAACCAACTTCGCCACCGGCTTTGAGTTCAGACTTGAACCACACATCAACTACTTCATCATCCCAGCGACCAGTACTCTCCCAAAGTTCTTTTCTCTGCAAAGAAGTCATGATTAGTTCCTGACTAGAAATTGCATTCATTTCTTCACGAACTATTTGCTTAATTTTTTCAAGTACTTTCAAACCAAGTGGTAAATAGGCGTAAACACCAGCCATTTCTTTATGGACATAGCCTGCTCTAATTAATAATTGAGCGTTTTTTGCAAGCTCGTCAGCCGGAGCTTCTTTTCTGGTTTTTGTAAATAGTTTTGTTTGACGCATAAAAATACACCTGAGCTTAAAGTACCAAAACAGTACTGGCTTGATTACCTAAATAATAATTCATTCTAGCGGTAAAGCGCTACTTGGTCAAAGTAAAAGCGAAACAGCCCCGAAGGGCTGAATCCATTTACAAAAAGGATCATCTCACGCTTCACTTCTCACCAAATCGCGAAAGTGCCTTACTCTTATACCTTCCTTCCCTTGAAGGGCTTTCCAGACATGTGAACATGGACGCATAAAAGATACCTTCAAGACACCGACCTCTGACGATAACCCCACTCCCTCAACGACAGTAAATACCCCTTCAACCTTCATATAAATTTTTCCTTCTGGGGTTTCCAACATCAAGGGACCCGGAACATCTTCAGTTTCACCTGGCATGACCATGTGGTCAGGACCAAAATTCAGTTTCTCCACATAGCAATTCACGATGATTGGGAATTTCGTGCGATTAATGATTTTCAAGATGACCTCCTCACTACAAACTAAGACCAGACTATTTTTTATACTAATAATAAAAGTCTAGTTTGTCTACTTCAAAAATATAGACGTCTAAAGCAACCGGAGAATATCGTTCCAAGTTACTACTATCATTAGTAACATCAATAAAGCAAAACCTAGCAAATTAACTCTACCCATCCAGACAGGATTAACAGGTCTTCTGGTCACAGCTTCGATTGCGACAAAAACCAACCTTCCTCCATCTAATGCTGGTATCGGAAGCATATTAATTACAGCAAGATTTAGAGAGATCATGGCAGTAAAAGTCAGAAGTGAAGTTAATCCAAACGTGGCAGCATCACCAACCATACCAACAATTCCAATCGGTCCAGCCACTTGAGAAAAGTCTGCCGTACCTTTTACTGACTGTACTATCAGTGTAAACAATCCAGTCGTGATATTAATTAATCCTTCGTAGGTTGTTTTTGTTGCTATTAGCACAGATTCACCTAGTGAGTATTTCTTATCTTCAACCAAAGCCAAAGAAACACCTACTGCCGGCTTGTCCAGAGCAGATTCAATTAGTCCAACCTCCGGCGTTACTGAAACCACAGATTCTTTGTCGCCATAACTAAAATATATATCTACTTTGTTATCTGCATTTGACTGAATGAACTGACTAAATGCAGTAGGAGTAAGATTATTCAACTCACTGTCAGTGGTTGAGATTTTAATAATTTCAGAACCAGCAGATATCAGGCCATTTAGTGGTCCTTCAGGAAGAACACCTGAAATATACAACTTTGCCTCACTAGTTGCTGAAGCCTCATCTACCGCAGTTGGCACACCCATTAAAAAAGTAGCAGTAAATAAAAACCAGGCAAAAATTACGTTCATCGTCACTCCGGCAATCAACACTACTGCTTGTGCCCATTTTGGTCGAGCACTAAATGCTCGACTTGAATCACTGTTTGTATCGACAACAGCATCTGGATTTTCACCAAATATTCTAACAAAACCACCAATTGGAAGTGCATTAAAGGTGTACTCCGTCTCACCCTTTTTTATACTAACTAGTTTAGGTGGAAATCCAATACCAAACTCATCAACTCGCATTCCAGTTTTTTTGGCAGCGATAAAATGACCCCATTCATGTACGAGAATTAGAACAAACAAAACTAGGAAAAAGATGATGACTGACATGTATTATTGCTGTAACTCCTTTTCCTTACTATTAAATAGAGATTCGAGCTTGCGGTTAGTTTCTTCAACACTATTTTGAATAAGTTCTTTCTTTGTGAACTTATCATCTTCACCCATACCACCAGCTTTGAATTCTTTTTCCAATTCCTTCATTTCTTCATCTCTAACTGACCTAACTGAGATGCGAGCATCTTCCAGTTTATTTTTTGCAAGCTTCAAGAGTTGAGTTCTTCTTTCGCTGGTTAGTTCAGGAAAGATAATACGCAAACCTGCCGAATCACCAACCACTGATACACCCAAGTCAGCATCACGAATTGCTTTTTCGGTTGCGGGAATTTGACTAGTATCCCAAAGCGAAACTCTTAGAGTTCGCGCATCTTCTATACTCACTGAACCTACTTGCTGAATTGGCAAGAAGGATCCATAAGATTCAACCCTCACTGAGTCAAGCAGACCTGGATTTGCCTGACCTGTTCGTATTCCTGCAAATTCTTTTTGTAGCCAAGATATAACTTCTTCCAAACGGTTTTTGATTTCAATACTCATATTTACAATTACCTTACAATTAATAACAGTGTACCATTTTTAATTTTTTTCTGTAGTTGGATTTAAGACTAGAGCCAACTCTTCTAATAAAAGCTTATTCGAGGCTCCTCTAGTCTGAAGATGATCCGAAATGAAGTATAGTTGTGAAAGCACCTCCGCACTAAAACCTCTAGAATTGGTTGCAAGTGAATCAATTAATCCTGCTTTTATATCATCAATCCAAGCAGTATCCTTTTTAGTAATTCTCTTACCAATTTCGGTTATTCTATCGGGAATTTTAAGAGAAAGAAAATCGGCTATGGCTTCATAGTCCTTCTTGGGTCCGTCAAAGTAAATACTTTCTTGACTAAAGCGTGATAGGACTGTTGGTAAAATATAGAGACTCTTGGGAACGCAAAAGACAAATACAGCGGTACTTGGTGGTTCTTCGAGTATTTTTAATAAAGCTTGTTGAGCTTCTATCGAGATGTTCTTTATACAAACAACAATAATTTGTTTATCGCCAATTATAGGTCTAACAAAAGCTTTTTCAGTTAGATTTCGTACATCATCAATTCCAAAACTCTCTACTTCTAGATAGTTAATCTCACTTACATTTAATCTTCCAACAAAATCTTTTACTGAGCTAGGAATAACTTCATCAACTCGACATAAATATGCATGGTGCTCTAACATTGGAACATTATGCTGGTTTGCACTTTTTTTGTAAATCTAAGATTTGTTTGATTACTCGTCTAAGGTAATGCTCGAAAGTTTCGCCTTGTTCGTAAATAATTCCCTGTTCATAACGCCAACCATTCATGTAGTCAGTAATACTTTGTTTTATTTCTTGAGTTGAACCTTCAAATCGGCCAGCCAAAACTAGTGGTATTTGTAGCCCTGCAATTTTCTTAAACAAAGGATGTTCTCTACCTCTTGGACCAGTACCAAAAAGACCACTCTTCTTAAATAATGCCCAATCTGACAAAAGTTGTTCTAGACCATCATCAACTTCACGCGTATTTAGAGGATCTCCAGAAGCACTAGTTGCCAAAGAATCGGCGGTTGGCAAATCTTGTGGAGTACGAATTTTTTGTTCATCTGCTAAAGATGATATTGCTGGAGGTATTGGTACCTGTGCCAAAGCTGGGGCGACAGGCTCGTTTACAGGAGTCAACACTTCCGGTTCAGGTACAGGAGGTGTATTAAACCCGCTAATGTTTTGTTCTTCTGGTGAAAGCTTAAAGACTGAAAGTGGCTCAACGACAGCGGGTTCTGGTTGAGTTATAGCAGAAGCAACTTGTGTATCTGATTGTGACCAACTACCAACAATTGGAGAGTTGGCTGGTGAAACTGGAGTCTCAACTGGTTGTTGCAAGACAGAATTTGGATTGACCGGTACACTTACTTCAGTTACTGGTATTGGTGCAGGAACTGGAGTTGGTATTGTTGGTTCCGTAGCAACGGTCTTTGCTTGATTATGTGCAGTAACAGCAACTTCTACTGCTTGATAGGCAGACTCTAAACGTTGCATTGCTGCTTCAACTTGACTTGTGGCTCCCCCGCTTAGTTTTTTCATTGCGTCGAGCAACGCATTCATGTACTCCCTACCAACTTCATTGTTTATATCTACCAAATTAACTGGATTGCCAACTTTACTATTTACAGCTGACTTTATTTCTCTGATTCTATCAAGATAATTGACACCAACCGGAGCAGGTGCTGGAGATGGCTGAACAATTGGCGCTTGTGCTACTGGTGCTGACTGTACAGGAACTGGCTGTACTGATACTGGAGATACTACTGGAGTAGCGACGGGTGTTGGCATTACTGGAGCCTGAGCCACTACTGGTACTTGCTGAACAGGAACTGGCTCTAGGACCGGTGATTGAACAGAGACCTGTGGCTGAACATAAACTGGTGCCGAGACAGGTACTTGTTGTACAGGTATTGACACAACAGGTTGTTGGACAGGAGGTGGAACAGGCTCTGGTTGTTGTACTGCTACCGACGAAGACACCTGAGCATATACCGGAGGAGTTACGGGAGTCGGTGCTACTTGAGGAGTAGAAATAGGAGCTACAGCGGGTGCAGAAATTTGATTTGAAACATCTTTAAAAACTGGCGCTGGTCGTGAGCTTCCAAAAGACAATACTGGCGCTGGACTAGCAGACACAGTAGGAACAGCTGATACGGCTGGCTGAATTTTGTGAGCAACAAGTTTTTGCTCTAGAGCAATCCGTACTGAAACATCACCACCTCCATTTGTATACAAAAAGACTAAGTCACGTAACTCATTTTTTTCGACCGGACCTAGTGCACTAGA
>JBGSVK010000059.1:0-11241 GCA_041752975.1 Minisyncoccia bacterium
TTATTCGCACCAGTTAAACTAACATCATTTCTAGAACTCTTAAAACAAGCAAGAATATCGGTTTGTCCAATAGCTACTTTGTACCATTCTTCTGTTGTAGGGAGACGTTTATTTGAACGAGCGCATAGTTGCTTGGCTTGAGTATAAGTAACATATCGCCAAGGAACTACATCAGGCACCGAAACCGCAGTGCATTTATCTCCTGAGATATTTGATTCAGTCTCTATTTGACTTTTGGTTATCGAATAAAAACAACCCGGACTAGGACTTACCTCATAGGTATCCATGCAAATAGTATGAGAACCGAACAATATTGGTTCGGAGTGTTTTGGACAAATTCCTGATCCAGACTCAATAACTGACCCAGAGAACCGACCAGTTATTCCAACCAACTCATCACTTGCTTGGATTCCTAGAGTACTAATTATCAAAGCTATTAAGCCTATTAAAAAGCTCTTACGCCAACCCTGAAGTAGGTTCTTTTTCATATTGAGGATTAATTCGTCGACTGCGAAGAAAATCTAGTGCGTAATTTAGAACAATTAGTACCAACAATATAAAGAGGATTATACTCAAGATAAAAGTTGATTTATCTATTGAAGAAGAATCTCTATTATCCCTAACATTAACGGCAATCAACCTCTCCTTCGCCTCCAATTCAGTTTCGAGCTCTGTAATTCGGCTAGTTAATTGATTAACTTCAGTAGGAGCGACTCCGACACTTACCCCCACAACATTAGCTAGATGTTGTTGTGTTAAATCGGATATGCCGGCTGTAGATTTTAATAGGATGCCACTATCAAATACCAACACTAATGCAAAAACACAAACCGCAATCCTCAAAAAACTATGATAGAGAGTTTTTTCTAGAACCTTTTCCATTCTCAAATTATATCACTAAGAGAATATCAGGAGTAGGATAATAAAGAACAGAGCACTTACCGATAACATAGAAACGAATACCAACAAGACCGGGAATTGTGTTTGTCTTCTTGAACGCACCAATCTTCGTGTCGATCCTGAATCTGCCAAAGCAAATTGTCTTCGTATATATAATTTAACTGCGATAAAAATCACCAAACAGACTATTAGCAAAACAATCAGAGCTGGTCCAATAATATTCATCGGCAAAACCCAGAACGTCACGGTACTAGACATAGTACTCATCTTCCCTTCAACACCGTAAACAACACTTAGTAGAGCTTCGTACCGTCCAAACCCTGGTGTCTCATCTTCCCACGAAATATCATAAACTCTTGAACCACTAGTCTCCACTGCAGAACCTGGCATTTTGGGCAGAACACCAGCAAGAGATTCATTGAAATTAAGCAAAGCTACTCTTTTTCCAAACATGTTCTTTATCTCCAATGGTCCAGTCGGTTTAATATATGTATTGCCTTCGTTTTCAATTTTGACTGTAAAGTCTACGTTGGTTGCGCCATAGATATACTTTGATGTTGAAAATTGTCTAATTCTTGCAGACTCTTTTACATCACCAGCAATTCTCAGGTGTATCAAGTGAGCAACCTCGTATCCAATACTCGCTCCTGACTCACGCAATTTTGGTGGTTCAACAGAAACAATAATACTTCCAAAATGACTTCCTGGTGTAACAGCTGGAGGAACTGTTACTATAAAAGCAAGATCTTGTTCTTCTCGAGCCTTGATGAAGACCTCTTCCTTATCAAGAGTTATCCAGTCACTAATTTCAAAACCGGTTACTTCAGAAGATGGATCAGAAAAAATTGGAACACCACCGGCCTGTACGTCTGCTATATTTCTTTTAGAAACATAAAAAGTTTGATCAACATCACTTAAGTTAGAAATCTTAAGTGTTATTTGTTTAACCTCACCTGGTTCCAATAATTCTTTAGGATCCGTTGTTGCTGGAACAATTCCTACTCCAGCACTGCCTTGTGCATTTACAATTTGACCGTAAAGTAAAATGAATAAAATAATTACGGCAAATAATAAACTACTCCCAACTCTAAAGGCATGTTGCATATTCATAATATTGTACTCACCATATTAACATTATGTTGGCTATAAAAAGTATTTTATAAACATATAAACAACCACACCTGTGTGGTTGTTTATATTTATTGTTACTTTACCTTAGAAGGTTGGAGTTGCAATATACATTAGAGTTGTATTGTAGTCATCGGCCGCTTCCTGTAGTGGAGTAATTTGAACTCGGTATCCTACAGTAGTTGTACCGTAGCCTTGTCCAACTCCATTAACAGGGTCGTCATGAGAGAAAATGATACGTGGAGTGGTACTTGCCGCGACCCATTTATCCCCGCCAGTGACTGTAAACTCATCTGGGTCTAGAGTACTGAGTTCTGAGTCATCTGAAGTAAGACCCCAATGTCCCCAAGTATTTTCATCCAAGAGTTGATTGGTTGGAGCAGTCCACGACGTTGGTGTATTTAGGTAGCTACTGTTCTGGAAGCTATCAATATCAGCTCCTGTAGATGAGAGCAAATCTGCATCTTGTTGAACTGTAACAACGAAACCATTAGCTGCGTTTGTCTCAACAGATAGAAGCTGAGCCAGTGTATAAACCTCTCCTTCAGTTAGAACTCCAAATGGAATTTCAGTTGCTGTTGTAGCTCCTGATGTGGTAGTAGAGTTAACTGATGTTGTAGTTGCAGTTCCTGTAACTACGAAGTCAAATGTTGTCTCTACAATTGCTGATACTTCAACGTAGTTAACTATTGCTACTTGAGTACGTCCTGTATCATTAGTTGCGTTTGCAAGTTCAACATAGAACTCATATGACAAGATACCGGCTGGATTTGTTACGACATCATCTGCAATAACAATTCTAACGACATCACCTGCCAAAGCATCAATACCATCAAATGTGATAGTAGGTGCTCCCGCAGCACTAAAGTTTGTGACCGCGTCAGGTGTACCGTCAACTGTTACAGTGACGTCAGCACCTACCATTGAACCTACTCCTGTAAACCCTGCAGGAAATGTAATTGAAATATCCTGAGCGTTTGTAAGTGATGAACCTGCAGGTATTGTGAATTCAATATCGTGACCTGAGAGAACACTTGGACCTGAGTCAGTTAAGGTGTTACTAATAACTGTAAGGTTAGCTGCTTGTGCAGTTGAGTAAACTCCGACTGACCAGAGTACTACAGCACACGCAACGAGCATCGCGACTACCCGGTGCGTAAAGCCAACTTGTGTTGGTATTACGAACATGTTTGTTTGTATTAAATTAAATAAATAACTAAAGTTTTGCCTAATAAAATTACTTTGCAAAACACCCGGTTGAAGTTTCTGTGGAGATAACGTGTTTAAATTTTTTGAAAAAGCTCAGCCAATTTTTACGCGTCACTTCAACCGTCTACATATTATTATACTTCTTCATTGGACACTTTGTCTGATAATCAGTGTTGATAACTTAAAACTATTCAGACATCTTTTACAATTAAACCTATATTTTCTTTGATTTATGAAAGTCATTGCAGACAAGCAAGATAAATCTCATCAAGAACAATTGTCTAAGAGATTAATAAGTACACTTAGGCATGGACAACTTTAATATCATCCCAACAAGTCGTATACGCTGGTGAAAGGGCTTCTTTTTTTGATTTCCAAGTAGTGTTTTTACCGTCTACCCTTCCTAATTTAATTAACTCTTTCCCGTGCTTATTATTCAAATCAAAGAGAGCTTTAGACAATACTGAAGTGATTGCAGAACCCTTTACTTCTGTTGCAAATAATGAGCCTGTTGTACTTAGGGGCGAAACTAAATTAGACAAGACAATACCCGCTTTTTTGTATGGGACATCAGCTTTAAAACAACTTTTTACTAGTTCTTTTGCTACCTTTTGCAGTACAAACAAATCACGAGTTGCTTCTGTCAAAGCAACTTCTTTTACTGAGCCATGAAAGGCGTAATCACCATATCGGCTGGGTAGTATCATTATCTTTAAAGAATTTGTAAGTAAATCCATACTCTCTAAATCTTTAACTCCTTGATGAAGGTGATACATTACAGCGTCTTCAACTACAGAATACATAGTTGTTGTTTCTGCAAAAGAACGAGTGCTCATAATGCTTTTCTGTGCAATTCTTTGATTCTTTACTTCCAGAACCGATCTTCCTAATAGTTCTGTCTGTAAACGAACACCTTCAATACCAAAAAACTTTCCTACCGTACTTGGCTCGGCTTTTAATAAATCAGCAACCATCACAATTCCCTTTTCAGCAAAAGCCTTTGTCCTTTCCCTACCAACTCCCCAAATATCAGTAAGTTTTATTACGGGAGCATTTTTGTTCCAATCATCTTCGTCCCATACAGCTATCCCGCCTGTCTTTTTGGCAATTGAGTTTACATACTTGGCCCTTGTCTTTGATGTGGATACACCGACAGAAACTGGAATGCCGACCAATTTCTCTACCTGTCTCTTAAGTTCTTCAATATCAGATTTAGGATTAGTAGATTCAAAAGCAAAGAAGCATTCATCAATGGAGTATTGTTCAATATTATCAAAACTCTGGCGAACAACTTCAAAGACACGTCTAGAGATATCTCGATACAAAGTAAAGTGTGAAGAAAACGTCACAGCACCTATATCAGACATAGTGTCCTTAACCTGAAAATATGGGACACCCATTGGTATTCCTATGTCTTTTATCTCTTTTGAACGAGCAACTATGCATCCGTCATTACTAGAAAGTACTACTACGGGCTTTCCATTTAAGTCGGGCCTAAACAATCGTTCACAAGAAACAAAGAAATTATTACAATCTATTAAGCCAATATATTTCATAGTTTATGCTAGACTATTTTATCATGTCACAAAATCAGTATTTCAGAGCCGGAACCGGTTGCGTAATCTACAATAACGAAGGTAGTATCTTGATTTTTGCCCGTAAAGACAATCCCCAAATTTGGCAACTCCAACAAGGCGGTCAGGATGCAGGCGAATCCGTTACTCAAACACTTTGGCGAGAATTAGAAGAGGAGACAGCTCTTACAGAAACTGATTTCACAAATGTGGACCCGTACCCAAATTGGACTCTCTATGCGTATAGCGAATCACAAAGAGAGACAATTAATGACCAGAATTGTCTCGGGCAAACCCATCGCTGGTTCTTTCTAAAACTAAAGACTGATACAAAGATTAATCTTTCCCTCGCCAGTGATGACGAGTTCGTTGAACATAAATGGTGCACATTTGCAGAACTACTAGCAATTACTGACAAACTAAAATACGACATCTATAAGGATTTAAAGACCTACTTTGAAAACCAAATCATTGATAGGTAATTCATCCCAATCTTCAATTTTTATTTTATATAAATTACCAATATGAAAATCTTTTTAATACGTCACGGAGAGACAACAAGCGATCTTGAAGACCGCTATGGAGGCAGCTACGACGACCATCTAACAGAAACTGGTCGACAACAATTAGAAGCTACTGCAAAAAGTCTTACTGGTAAGGACATTCAAATTATCTTTCACAGCCCATTAATTCGCGCACGAGAAAGTGCTGAAATTATACAAAAAGAAATACTCTGCCCTCTAAAGGAAGTCACAGGATTAAAAGAACGTCACTACGGTGTCCTAACTGGATTAACTAAAAATGAAGCTCTGGAAAAGTTTCCTGAAGTTGTAGAGGCGCATAAAGACCCACAAAATACAGATCCAGAAGGAGAAAGTTTTGAAGACTTCAACTATCGAGTAATTTCCGCATACCAGGAAATTATCAAAGGACATCAAGAAACCATCGCCATACTAGCGCATGGAGGTTCCATAAAAAGAATACTAAATCATCTAAACGAACCTATACCCGCATCTATTGGAGACGGCGGAGTTATTGAAGTAGAAATTTAGTCTGACCCTAACACAAAAGCCCAGCGACGAAGTCGCTGGGCTTTTGTGTTTGAGTCATATCTAGAAGAGGTCCCAAATATCTTCGTCTTCTTCTCCATCAATCTTGAAGAGAGCCACTCCAGCCAGCTTGTACTTCTTGGCCAAGTCTACTTTGTCATCAATTGCCTTCGCATCTGAGTAGGTAGCAAAGCGTACTTTTACCTCTTGTTTTGTAGCATCAGCAAAGTAGAGTGCTTTGGCAGCATTCTCAAATCCTTTAGGGGTCTTTTTTGGTGTCGGGAGAGCACTTAGACCCACATAATTAGAAGTAAGGGGGAAGTAACTTATTACAGCTTCACCACTAACAGACCTTCCTTCTTCTACTTTATATTCTTTTGCCAACTCACGTAATCTAGGCAAATTCAAAGTCCCAGCCAAAGTATAATCTCGATACCAATTAGGTGAGACAGCTACATCCCAAGCTCGACCATAAGTCGGTACTCCTAAATAAACTTTTTCCTTAGGAAAATCCTTAATGGCTAACTTTACTACTTTTTCTACCCAATCTTTATCAGCCACCGGCATATAGGGTAACCCAGCCCGCTCTTCATTAAGAACCAAATCGGCTCTTTGTTGGTCATAGGCCATAATCTCAATCCGATCACAGTGTTTACCAATCTCTTTATAGTCATTGGCATACTTGAGAGGATTAGGGATAGTTTTATAAAGAGAATCAGGTGGAGTTCTGGCTTCGATAGCACAAGTCAAAACCTTACTTCCTAACTTCTTATTTAGTTCAGCCAAAAACAGTGAGAAATAGTCTTTGGTCTCAGATAGCTTCTCTTCATAATCAATGTTTACACCATCATACTTTCCCTTCTTAACCATATCTGCAATTTTTTTGATGTGTGCTGTCCGCTTTTTTTTATCACTTAAAACTTCGTGGATTTGCTCTCCATCGAACCAAGTAACAGTTGGAATTATGGCTACTTTCTCTTTGCGGGCAAGTTTAAAGAAATCTTGCCAGAGATCACTTTTGAGGTTTGTTTTAGAAACAATCGACCCGTCCGTTTTTACTTCAAAAACAAAAGGGTAGACGGTATCAAGGGTTTTGATGTTATCCGTGGCGCTTTCTATTCCTAATTCTTCTTGCCACCATGGAATCCAACCAGACACCTTTAAATCACTAGCCATGGCTAGATTTGGAAGCAAGAATGCCAGAACTAAAAACGATGGAACGATTTTTTTAAACATTACAATTAACAAAATTACCTAAAGCTATAATAAACACCAGTATACCTTTGATGACGCAAATTTGAAGACTTCCTTACTTAAAACATATCTAGTAACCGCAGTTACTAGATATATTCTCAGATAACTCGCACGCTACCAACCACGACACCCCAAATAAAACAATCATCATTATTGGTAACTGGAATTGGTTCATAACCTTCCTTTTCTGATATCAAATAAGTTCCATCTTTACTAACCTGTAATCTCTTAACTACCATTTCACCATATACAGCCGCCACCACAATTTTGCCATTAATTGGCTCAATTGAACGATCAATAACTAAAATATCGCCAGAGAAAATCTTGGCTCCCTCCATTGAATCTCCTTCTACTCTCACAAAAAAAGTCGCGGTTGGATTATCAATTAGTAAATCATTGATATCGAGTGGTTTTTCAACCATGTCATCACCCGGAGCCGGAAATCCAGCCGCTGGCCGTGAAGCATACAAATCATGGATTTGAGTGCTATTTTGTACACTCTGATAAACATTAGTGACTTTTACTTGATTGTCTCTAGACATAAAACTACTACTGTAATATCAATTCTTCGGCAGTAGGATTTTCAGCCGCCACAACGACACTAGCTGTCAAACTAGCATGTACATAAAATAGTCCGCTCATTAGCATCAGCAATCCGACACCATAAACAACTTGTAGCGGTCGTTCATGTTTAAGACCAATTACAATTGAACTCAAAAGTAGAATCGATACAAACAAGCCAAGAGTTAAGTAAATTGACTGTAGCATCACACTCGGACGAGTGATTAATCCGGCAAAGTTAACTTCACTAGCAGTTGTACCGCTAACTGAACCAACAATTGGCTCTAATCCAGAAGTGGTAGCAAAATGAGTAGAGAAAACGGATGTTTGAGCATCTTCAGTAAAGACATCTGCCACCATAAGTTGTTCCTCTTCAGGCAAAGCTTTTCCTTCGGACACATCAAGTTGCGGTAACTCGCTTGTTACAACAAACTCATTTTCATCGACAACTTCTGCCACCTCAGTTACTTCTTCAGTGACCACAGCTTCTTTATTTGCCGATTCTTCTATCACATCTTCAGGAACAAGGCTGGTCTCAATCGTCTCAGTCACCAACTGCTCTGAACCTCTGACGTTAAGAATTTCGGCATCATCGTTTATCACACTAGCAGTTTCTTGAACCAAGACTGGTTTTGGTGTCTCTACTTTTGGAGCAGTCTCAACGGCTACAGTTTTAGCTGGCGCTTGAGCGGGTGTACCAAACATCTGCACAACATACACAGTGTCATAACCATCAAATTTACCTTTGGCAGTTCCAACACCAATTTCGGTATAATTTCCATTAACAATATTGGCTCGATGTGATGGTGATTTCATCCATGCGTCCACGACCGCACCTGAGTCCTTAAAATGAATTGCTAAGTTTTCTCCAGCATGAGCATAAGTATAAGAAACTTCATCAAACCAATGCCATGGTGAGACACCATCGGGACTGTAGTGAGAAAAGTAACTGTTTTTTGCCATATGTTCAGCTTTCAAGCGAGCCGCTTCATCTAGCAAAGCATTACGTTTAAGCGGAACAGCCTGAAGTTCTTTGCGTTCACTATTAGTTAAATCAACAACTACAGCTGGCAAAACTGTACTTACTAACCACTGCGAAGACTGCCAAAAAAGTGCTTGCATATTTACTACTGCAAACGACAAAACAATCATCAAAAACATCATCACCATGGCCGTCCTCTGTAAGAGATGTGGCGTGTAGTCGTTCTCAGGAGTTGGTAGCAAAAGTTGTTTTAAATCCATAAAAATTAATTATAGCAGTACCTTGAGCAAACTCAGTCTACTAAACGTGTGTAGACTACTAAATTATGTGAATACGGCTTCTTCCCGTTAGAATAAATTTCTTTGCAAAATCATTCCCAGATTCACTTATAAACATCTCAATTATTTAATATTATAGCATATTTATGCGTTATAGTCAAACTTGATTAGGGTAGATTCAATGATGAAGTGCAAAAACAGCCCGCCAAAACGAGTCCTTGGACTGTTCCTGCGGGCTGGCGCCCAACCTCATAATACGAGTACCCCTTTGCGGTAGACGGCCACGGTAAAACCGTACTCGTTTACCACGACCGCAAAGTTGCAATCGCCTTTCCACTCCTTGGCCACTACGCGAGCCGATTCCACAGTATGGAAACCGTTGCACGGAAGGCTAGTGTCGACTTCTAGCGTCTCTTCGTCGCGAATTTGTGTTACGAAGTTATAACCACACTTCGTCAACTCCACACTCTCCCACAAATTCGACAACGAGAAATCTTCACGCTTGAGTTGGCCTTTTTCGTACAAGACCTTATAGAAACCAAACCCACGCAAGATTCCTTCGTATCCACCCTTGACCAAGTACTCAAGAGAAATTGGTTTTCCATACAAGTTGGTATTAACCTTTTCAATCTGCTTACCTGACTCGGAGCGATTAATTAGAAAAATCTGGACTTCCTTTGTACCAGCCTTGTCAACTCTAAAGTACCGACGTATGGGACCTATACCAGCAAAGCAGACATACCTTACGTTTTCTCCCTTATTGGCATTAATGACATAGACTCCGGTAGTAAAACCAAGTTTGGCTATTTGGAGCGTGACCAAATGAACCTGACTAAGTGTTTGCATTCTTTTCTCCTGAGAAGAGCTTTACTGTCGCGACACCATGTCGAGACTAGCTATTATTCAAAATTCCCAACCCATACAATACGACACTTGTGTAAAAAGTCAAACACAACGGGTAACGTGTTACACATTACCCGTTCTATTTGACAAATAGTACAAATTGATTGATAATCGCTCTCATAACACAAATAAGTTCTATCTGTTCTATCTGTAACTGTAACAAGAGTAAGGAGAGGCTCCCATGTACTCAAACGTTAGTATGGCAGGTGAAAATCCTGCGCACCATACAGCACCCCGAGCATCTTCCTTTTCGGAGGCATTGGATGCAATCCATAGCGCCCACGAAGAAACCAAGGCGATCTGTGTCCAGATCAGTGACGCAAAGAGGCTCAACCAGCCGGTTGATGTACTCTACGCTGAACTCGATACCTCAATCGCGAAGTGGGAAGATCGGTGTCATTACGCCATTACCCTGACTGACGACATAGGGGAATTGCGCGAAATCAACAAGATGTCGTTTCGCGACGGCAAGGTAGCAAAGGCTATTCTCGAAAAGATGGCCAAACTGCTACGCTTGAGCTAGCACTCAGTTTGCAAACCTGACATTGTTTGCCGAAGAACCCACCGCCTTGATTGGTCAAGTGGGCTTTTCTTTTGTCAAAATTATTCCTTACCATCTACCAAACGTGCGTAGACAACTAAATTGTGAGAATATCTTTGTTCACCTTTAGAGAAAATACCAGAACAAGTAATGAGTCGTAGGCCTGCATAATTAATATTTCCATAGACCAATTCAGTTGGGAATTCTGACTGTTTGTATCTTTCCAGCTTTTCAATTTTAAACTGTGCAGAAGTACCGTCTTCTCTATCTATATATACATCATCACCCTCTTTTAGCTGACCGAGATAAAAGAAGATAGCTGGACCCGTATGAGAGTCGACATGACCCAAGACTATAGCTGGTCCTAATTGTCCTGGAGTTGGACTATGCTTATACCAACCAACTTCCGTATATGAATCAGGCACACTCACTTCCCCGTTATCTTCCAACCCCAGCGGTTCAACAAAATTTGTGTCTATGTTTAGTTTGGGTATACGCAGTCTTGTCGGGAATGACTTTTCTAAAATCGGACCCTCTATACTATTAGACGATTTTATTTCTGTCTCCATCTCAACTTCTGGTGAAACATCTAATTTTAGATCTTTAAAAGATAATTCACTATTAAAAATAAGACTGCCGAGTATAGAAATTAGGAACACAATCACTAAAACCACTAGTCCTCGACTAGAATAAACCTTGCCTTTAACTTTATGCAGAAAGTCCAAGTTCATATTTGGTTCAATACTAGGCGTTTTCTAAGTTTTTAGCAAGAAATACCCCACGCTTATAGCGTGGGGTATTTCTTGCTAACTATATCTCTTCTTCATTATTTATTTCAGAAATTTCCTCCTCTTTTACTGGT
>JBGSVK010000060.1:0-35159 GCA_041752975.1 Minisyncoccia bacterium
TCTCTCAACCAGACAATGGTGAACAAGCCCTAGAAATTGTTGAGTCATTGGTCCGTTCAGGAAAAATTGACGTGATTGTTATTGACTCAGTAGCGGCCCTAACACCACGCGATGAAATCGAGGGTGAAATGGGAGCACATCATGTCGGCAAGCAAGCTCGTTTGATGAGTCAGGCATTACGTAAACTAACTGGAATTGTCGCCAAGAGTAAGACAGTGGTTATCTTTATTAACCAAATCCGTATGCAAGTTGGTGTCATGTTTGGTAACCCAGAAACTACTCCAGGTGGAAAGGCTCTTAAGTTCTATACTTCTGTTCGACTAGATATTCGTCGTATTGCCCAAATCAAAAAAGGTGAAGAAGTAGTTGGCGGTCGTCACCGAGTAAAGGTAGTAAAGAACAAGGTCGCTTCCCCATTCAGAACTACTGAATTTGATTTAATTTACGGAGAAGGTATTTCACGACAAGGCGAGCTCCTAGCTCTAGGCGAGAAGTACGGCTTTATCAAAAAGTCAGGAGCATCATATACTTACCTACCTCCAGGTGGAGACGAAAGTGCTGAGGTAAAACTTGGTCGCGGTTATGACGCGGCTCGAACTTTTGTACGCGAGAATCCTAAAGTTGAGAAAGACCTACTAGCCCACATCAGAAAGGCGCTCAAGGAAGATACGGTAAAATCAACTAGCGGGGAATAATTTAAAAATACCTAGAATCAAAAACCGCGAAGGCTTTGCCTTCGCGGTTTTTGATTGTGTTAAGTACCCCCTTAGATAGTACGAGCAAAATTTTGAGTACCAAAATGTACACCCCGAAGTAGCCGTCTTAAATAAACCAAAGAAGCTACAATTAGTATTAGTGAAACTAATTTTAAGAATTCACCACGAGTCACAATACTGACTAGTGTTTGCCAGAGGTAGTCTGGCACCGAACCAAGACGCACCTCCATTAAGTTGTGAATTATTGAAGAAACCGAAAATAGCTTGAGTGACAATGAGAAACTGGCACCAAAAATAACCCCTGCCGCCGTTACCGGACTAACAACAAGACTGATGATGTAGCTATACCAAACACGCAACATAATGCGTCGTCTGATGGCTTTTAAATTATTTTGAATAGGTTTCATAGTTGTACAAATTATAACTTAATGATAATTACAAAAGTTACAGCAATATCTCAGCTTCGTCCCCTTTACTCTCGCGCCTAAAGGCTATTTTGGCCCGATGAATCCGGACCTTAATTGTCCCGACTGTTTCATTAGTAGAATTAGCGATATCTTCATGAGACCATCTCTCCAAATAATGTAGCCGTAGGACATAAGCAAAGTGTCCAGGTAGCCTAGCCAGTATTCGCTCAATACCGTCCTTTTTTTCTTCAAATCCAGTATGGTTGGATTCTTCACCCAGAAATTGTTCATAGTCTGGATCAAAAACCATAAACCTCTGCCCTTCTTTGATTAGTTTTTGATAGCGGGTAAAAGCTGTGTTCATTAGGATACGATACGCCCAAGAAGAAAACTTGGCGCCCTCTTGAGGAGCAAAGCTATCCGCATGAAAATATATCTTGGTAAAGGTATCCAAAACTACTTCCTCGGCGTCACGAGGATCACGAACAATGTTTTGTGCCTTTCTTAGAAAAGCTTCTTGGTATCTATCGACCAGAGTTGAAAACAGCCATGGTTTTAGTATCGACTCTCTAAGCAGAGCTTCGTCACTAACGATTTCATCTTCATTTTCACTATTTGTGAGTTCGGACATATGTGGTAGTATTGCCAAGCTTAATCAGTGTAACATTTCTAGAGTTTACGTAAATGATGAAGATTTATCACTTACCTATCCTCTATAGGTTTAAATAAATAATATGGCAGTACTATCATATAGTGAAATAACCCCTAAAAAAGTCATTATTTTTAATGATGAGCCTTATCTCGTGCTCTCATACCACGTCTTCCGCAAACAACAGCGCAAGCCAGTTAATATCACCAAACTAAAGAATCTCAAGAGCGGTCGAGTGATTGAAAATACATTCCATGTCAACGAGACTGCCGATGAAGCGGATTTGGAAAATCGAAACATCACTTTTATTTACCGCAAAGGCAGTGAATACTGGTTCCATACCACCAGCAAGCCTGGAGAACGTTTTGCTCTATCTGAAGAATTAATTGGTGACCAAGGAAAATTTATCAAGGAGCGTACCGACCTGGCTGCGATTGTCTACGAAGATGAAGTGATTGGCGTAAAGGTACCAATCAAAATTGAACTAAAAGTTATTGAAACCGTTGATGCTAGCAAGGGTAATACCTCTGGAAATGCCCTTAAAGAATCAATTGTCGAAACTGGAGCCAAGGTCATGGTACCAATGTTTATCAATCAAGGTGACGTGATTGCTATCAATACTGAATCTGGAGATTATTCAGAACGAGTAGAAAAGGCATAAATCTGAAGCCCTAAATAGCGACGACCTCGACACATGCGTGCCGAGTTCGTTTTGCTTCATGTCTTCTCATTGGACTTGGAAGAGCTGGTGTTGCAAAGAAAGTGATAAAGGCTGTAGAAAAAACCGACCGCCCAAAAAAACAAAGCGAACCAAAGCAAGGATTCATGCGGTGTGACTATTAACCAACCGCACAGAATTGGTAGTAGGATGAGGAACTTCCAAAAAGACGGAAAGTAGTTAAACATGGACCTATCTCCTTCAAAAGAAAGGCTCAGGTTGATCAGATTATTTTATAGCACCATTTATTAAAATTAGAAAGGGCCATGGCGCAAGTGCACCACGGCCCCTTTCGTGTGATGGTGGTATCAGACACTGTCGATGTCTTTCCTGGCTTTATAGCTGTACCAGATATAAAGTAACACGGTGACAACCACCAAGACACACACCGCCACTACACCCACCAGAGCAAGAAGCTTGTACAATTCATTCTCCCAAAGGGAATTAAGCAAGCTATATTAGAGCATAGTTTTACGTAAAAAGCAATAGCGGTGGGGACACATGTCCCCACCGCTATTGCATTTTACAGACATAGTTTAAAGTTAACTTTCTTTAAATTAGAAAGGGTCGCAACACGGATGTTGCGACCCCCTTTCGACGTCTTTCGTCATCAACCAACTCTTGTCCATGAGCGTGAATACCACCAAAAGAAAGCTGCGACAAAGGTCACGACGACCCCGATAAACGCAGCCAGCGCCCACAACGGGTAGCTGACGATGGCATACACCACTCCCAATAAGGCGAGGATGATGAGGAAGAGAATGAAGAAATTCGTCTTGACGAGCTTCGACACTCTGCTTTGGAACCGACGCTGAACGTAAGCGATCATCTTTACTCCTGAATCGTTTCTGGACCGATTTATACTATAGCACATATTTACGTAAAAAGCAATAGCGGTGGGGACAAATGTCCCCACCGCTATTGCTTTTAACGCCTTATATATAGGCTTATTTTATCCTAGTGCTGGATGTACGGCATCAAAGCCATAAATCTAGCTCGCTTGATAGCTCGAGCAAAGTCTCGTTGCGCCTTGGCTGAAAAGCCAGAACGACGTCGACTAAACATACGAGCATGTGGATTTACATAAGCACCTAGACTAGTGATATCTTTGTAGTCGATATGTTCTAGAGCGGCTTTCTTGTGTAGGTTGTGTTGTTCCATTTTGTTTTCTTTAGCTATTAATGTTTCAAATTTAAAATATAAGTTTATTTTCCTTTTTAGAATTTTATGTCACTTTTATACGAGGCGTTCGAGGAAAATTATCCGAGACGTACGGACAGTACGTTGAGAATTATTTTACCGAAGAACAACGACGTAGATAAGGGACAGAATTTCTAAAAATTAGAAAGGGATGTCTTCAGGGTTGATCTCCTCCTCCGGATAGTCTGGTAGTACTGAAGCATTCTTGTCATTATTTCCAGTATCAGCAGAACCAGCGTTGTTGTGGGCTGGAGCACCACCACCACTTCCCTTTGGCCCAAATTGAACCCGGTCAGCAATCACCTCAGTTCGGTATTGCTTTACACCATCCTTCTCCCAACTTCTTGTCTGCATACGTCCTTCAACATAAGTTGCACTACCTTTTGTAAGATACTTGGCGCAATTTTCTGCTTGTTTTCCAAAGACCACAATATTGTGATAATCAGCAATTTCTTGTCGCTTACCATCTCGGTCATTGTAGACACGGTTGGTAGCTAGTGAAAATGAACAAACTTGCATTCCGCTTGGTAGAGCCTTCATTTCTGGATCCCGAGTTAGGTTTCCATAAACCATTGCTTTGTTGAGGTACATATTTTGATGATTGTTAGTGGTTAGTAGTAATTATTATACTGTTTTCTCCACCTCATTACCATCTACCACCACTTCGGCGTCAACGATAACGTCTTCAATAACTTCCTCAATTTCTCCTTCTACTTCAACGATATCTTCATCAGTAATAGTTCGAACTTGTCGTCCTACGATAGAGTCATGGAATCTGAAAGGATTTTGCTCTTCTACCTTTGTTAACTTAACGAGTAAGTAACGAAGAACATCTTTTGAGCCATCAAGTGTCTCGGTTAGCTCAGTTAGACTTCCGGCATTGAGGCGAAATCGCACCCAACCGAAATACGCACTACTGAACTTTCGATTCTTGCCTTCTAGATATTTAACTATCTCGTAAGCTAAATCAAAGCGCTTTGGTGACTCTTCATCAAAGATTTCACCCCCAGCATTTGTGATATGTGCTTTTAAAACTTCTACTACGTTTGGTACTTCCCCTTCAGCAACCGTTGGAAGAATGTGGAAGGCGAACTCGTAACTGGTGAAATCTCTTTCATCAGCTGAAGTTGCCTCGGCTGCTGGCATATTTGTTTCTGACATTTTGTCTCAGGAACTTAATTGGTAACGGCCTACCTTACCACATAATCAAAGGTTATTCAAGGCAAAGAAGCGTGCTAGAATGGACGTATGGATAAAAAATCTCTCGTCTTTCGAGCCTTAAATATTGTTATTTTTGTCGTATTATTGACCCTGACAGTCTTCCTTTTCATACAAAATAGAAATCATTCAGCTAAAATCAATATGCTACTAGAAGAGCGAAACTTCTTTTTGCTTGAAAACGCCTCCACTACCAAAAGTGCTCAACTAGACCGCGAAATTGCCAGCTCCACCATACATGAACTCTCACAAAGACTAGCTCTAACAAATGAAGAATTGGAAGATATCGAACGAGACTTACGTCGCGAAAAAAACCGTAATGAAGAGTTTGAGGATCAAATCAAAGAAATTTCAGGTACGGTTGGAGTTTTGGATAAACTTTCAAAAACTGACAAGGAACTCCTACAAAAATATTCCAGAACTTATTTCTTGAATGAAAACTTTGTACCAATGAAACTAGCAAAAGTACCTGATAAATATGTACTAGCTGGCAAAAAAGACCAATACTTCCATGGCGACGCTGTTGAATTTTTGACTGATTTACTTGATGAAGCTCAAGACGAAGGCTTTGATTTAAAAATTGTTTCAGCCTATCGATCATTTGATGAACAACAGGCGGTTAAAGGCCAATTTACCCAAATCTACGGCAGTGGCTCAAATGCCTTTTCTGCAGACCAAGGGTATTCAGAACATCAACTAGGTACTACGGTTGACCTAACAGACCCAATAACAAGTGGAGCTTATCTGAGTTTTGCAAATACTAATGAATACAAGTGGTTACTTGATAATGCTCATCGCTTTGGTTTTATTCTTTCCTACCCCGAAGGTAATAATTTCTACATTTTTGAACCATGGCATTGGCGCTTTGTCGGTACTGACTTGGCTACTGACCTACATAGACAAAAAGCTCTTTTCTACGAATGGGACCAAAGAAAAATTGACGAATACCTAGTTAATATATTTGACTAAACTCAAAACTTATATAATAATGCTGTTTGACCAACCAACTCCCTGAGGAGGGATTCCATGAACGGCTCTTTGATTTTCTTTGTTTTGTCGGGTTTGCTTCTCGTCGGCCTTTTCTTTGGCGGGTACTTTGGCGCCTCCAACAGCAAGAGGAGCCAACAGGCCGGCGAAAAGATTTTTGCCGGCAGTTCGGTTTTGGGACTGTTGTTCCTGTTCTCCATTCACCAATCGTGGATGAGGTCAGGCGTCTACATCGTGATCGCAGTAGCCACATACCTGTTGGGTATCTGGTTGGCCATAAAGTACAAGTCCCATGTCGTCAAAACGACGACGGCCAAACTCCAGGAGGAACTGAACGAGCTCAGAAGAAGCACCGTCAGTATCCTCGACGACACTGGTGTCGTCTGACGCCACTGTCACTTCGGTGACGAAAAGCCGCACCTCCACCAAGGTGCGGCTCTTCTTTTTTCAATCAAAGCTTGTACAGCTGGTAGGCATTTTCTATCAATTGTGTTTTGACAGCCTCTAATTCCAATCCTTTAATGTCAGCGATTTTTTTATAGACTTCTTGGACCATCCAAGGTTCACAACGTTGTCCTCGGTACGGTACTGGTGCCACATAAGGTGAATCAGTTTCGGCATGCATTAGTTCAAGCGGAATAGCTCGTACTAAGTCTTCATAGACTTTGGCAAAGGTAATTACACCGGTAAAAGAAACGGTAAAGCCGAGTTCAAAAAACTTTTCCGCTTCTTCCTGAGTACCAGCATAAAAATGAACATTGCCTGGAACTTTGGCATATTGCTTTAAAACTTCATACACATCCCTATAGACACTGCGTCCAGTTGGACTTTCTTCTCCAGGCTTTGGCCCACGAGTATGAATCATTAGTGGTAGCCCTAATTCATTGGCTAGCTCTATTTGAGCAATAAAAGCCTCTTCCTGCACAGCGTAGCTGTCTTTGGAGGTATGGTAGTAATCAAAGCCACATTCGCCAATTCCGACTACTTTGGAACTCTTGGCTAACTGCCGGTAAAAATCCTTGTCAAAAACTTCTCCCTTGGCTAGAAAAGGTTTACCTCCTTCACCTATCTCCTCTTCATCATGATAGCTAGGAACAGTCTGAATAGGATGTAGACCAATAATTGCCCACGAACCTTCATTCCTGTCAGCTATTTCTACCGCCAACTTACTGGTGCTAGCTTTGGTGCCAATATTTATATGAGCCACGTTGTTGGCCAAAGTTCGGGCCAACACCTCTTCCCTATCTTCGTCAAAAGCCGAAAGATTCAAGTGGGTATGGGTGTCGATACAAGCGTACTTCATATTATTTAATGATTTCTTCTAGCAACTCTGGAAACTCCACGTTTCCCAAATCAACACTAGTAAAATGGCCATACCCAGAAAAAAGGACAGATTTTGAATTTAAAATTTTTTCTTTGAGAATGTTCGTGCTTTGGGTAGTAGACTTACTGTCGTTATCACTTTCAAAGATAGTAATTCCTGCTGTACGATTCACTAACTGCGGATCAATTTCAAAATCAAAAAAATCCGTGGTTTCTTCGCGAAATGGATCTATCCAAGGAGCCACCAAAACAACTTTACCTACAAACACATCTTTGTGTTCGGATAACCAGCGCACAAAAAAACCGGCCCCACTAGAATGTCCTACCAAAATTGTTTTTGGAGTTATATCGTAACGTTCAAATTCCCTACTCCACACAGCGTAATTCAAGGTATGACTTTGCGGCATCTCAGGGGTATGCGCAGAAATATCCTTTATTAGAAGTTGTTTCTGCAACCAGGGTATCCAATGTGAATTACTCGCTGAGGGATACCCAGGAGAATAATATTCTTCTTTGTCCCCATTACCATGTAAGATGACGGCGTTTTGCATACTAATTTTCTAAATAAGATAAAAGCTTCTGATTGTAAGTTTCTATATCCCCATACCAATGATCAGCTTCATGTGTAGTTATTAAGGTTGTATGCGAGGAATATTTTGCCAGAGCATTTTTAGTAAATTCATAACCAGCAGTTGGATCATCGACATTATGAAAAGCTATAGCTGAAACCTTAAAGGTCTTAACTGGTTCCCATGAATCTTTAAAAAGATCCTTGGACGCCAAGTCAAATGGTATACCAAAAAATACGCAACGTTCTGGAATTATGATGTGGTGATAAATGGCAAGAAAAGCTAGCAGTGAACCAGCCGACTTAGCAAAAATAGTAATTTTAGTATCGGCTGGTAATGCCGACACATACTGATGAATCTTTTTCTCTTCGCTTACAAAATCAATGTTTGTTTCACCATTATCCCAGTGGTCATAAAAAAGCATCCAACTTGAATCAAATTTACTACTGTATTTTTCTAACATTAACTCGCCCCAAGCCTTGTTCTTTAAACTATTACCAGGCAAAACAATTAATTGGTTCATACTTAGCTTTCCAATCTTGCAAAGAGATTTTCGGGTTTTTTGTTTTGTGCAACAGCTTCAAGAATAATCTTGGAAGTTTCTGGCATGAATGGAGCCAAATAATGTCCAATATTATTTACTTCACGGACCAAATCAGAAATGATTGCTTGAGCAGCTGGCTTATCAGTTTTAACCAACTTAAATGGTTCGGTGGTGGCAATTTTTTCATCTTGGACTTGGACCATATTCCAAATCTCATCCATTGCTCCTTGGTAATTAAATGCATCTAAGGTAGGTACTTGAGTTAAATTTGATGAACTTATTTCTACGGGACCGTCTAAATGAGTTTCGGCCATCTTCATAACCCGAGCGACCAGATTACCTAGTCCATTAACCAAGTTGGCGGTATACCACTCATCCATTTTTTCCCAAGTAACATCTGAGTCATCAAATGGATGAACGTGACGCAGTAGCAGATAGCGAGTAGCGTCTGTACCGTACTTGGTAATAAGGTCGTACGGAGAAATAACATTACCTAGACTCTTACTCATTTTTTGACCACCACTATTGATAAAGCCGTGATACACCACTCTATCTGTTGCCTTCAGTCCGGCACTTTTAAGCATCGCTTGCCACATAACTGACTGGAAGCGAATCTGGTCTTTACCAGCCATTTGCATGACTTCGCCTTCGGCCCAGAATTTCTTGAAATTACCCTCTTCGTTTGGCCAATCAAGAGTAGAAATGTAACTTGTCAGAGCATCAAACCAAACATACATCACTTGGTTATCATCTTCTGGTACTGGAATACCCCAATTTAATCTAGCCTTCTCTCTAGAGATACTAAAGTCTTGCAGACCGCCTCGCACAAAATTTAAGGCCTCTTGCCGGCGCCACTCTGGCTCTATCACCCCTTCTTTAGAAAGATACTCTTCTAAATATGTTTGGTAGTTTGAAAGTTTAAAGAAATAATTTTCTTCTTCAATCTCTTGCGCTGGCTGACCATGAATTTTGCAGCACTTATTTTCATCTAGTTCTTCTTCTTTATAAAATAATTCGCAACCAACACAGTAAAGTCCTGAATACTTCTTTTTATAAATATCTCCATTAGCATTACAGCGTCGCCAAATTTCTTGTGCGGCTAGCTTATGTTTATCGCTGGTAGTACGAATAAAGCCATCAAGAGACAGGTTTAGGGCTGAGCCAAGCTTCTGGAATTCATTGGCATAGTAATCGACATACGCTTGCCTATCCTCCCCCTTTTCATCGGCTTTTTGAGCAATCTTTTGTCCGTGTTCATCGGTACCAGTATTAAAAAATACTTCATGACCAAGTAAGCGCCAGTAGCGCGCCAAAGAATCTGCCTGAATTATTTCCAAAGCAAAACCAATGTGCGGGTCGGAGTTTACATACGGAAGTGTAGTAGTTAAGTAACGAGGTTTTAAGTCTTTCATAGTTAAATTACTCTAGCACAGCTTGGAAATTATAAAAGTCCGGCGCCAAAGGCGCCGGACTTTTATCCTTCTATTTCAAATAATTTACTAGTTCCGAGATAGCTACTCTGGCCTGCTCTCCGGTATCTCGGTCACGAACAGTAACTGTATCTGCCAGTTCTGGAGCTTCTTGACCAAGAGTCTCAAAATCAATCACGATACAAGCCGGGGTACCGATTTCATCTTGACGGCGATAGCGCTTGCCGATATTGCCATTATCGTCCCAAGCGACATTTCCAAATTCTTTCTTGAGCATTGTAAATACCTCACGCGCTTTGGCTACCAATTCTGGTTTATTTTTTAGCAGTGGTGAGACTGCTACGCGATACGGTGCTAGATACTTAGGTAATTTCAAGTAAGTACGAACTTCTCCATTCATTTCATCTTCACTATAAGCTTCGCAAAGTACCGCTGTTAAAGCTCGTCCGATACCAAAAGAAGGTTCCAACACGTGGGGAATAAAGCGGGCTCCATCTGGTTCAATATATTCCATAGACTGACCACTGGCTTCCATATGACTCTTTAAATCATGGTCTGTACGATAAGCAAAACCAGCTAATTCATCAAATCCTTTTCCAGGGAAATTATACTCAAAGTCAATTGTTCGCTTACTGTAATGAGCCAAATCATTTTCCGGCACCTCATACTCCTTAATATTTTCAGAAGATAAACCTAAATGATTATTCCAACGAACAATATCCTGTCTAAGTTTTTCAAACTCTACTTCCCACTCCTCAGGTTTAATAAAATACTCAATTTCCATCTGCTCAAACTCCCTCACTCTGAATAGCCACTCACGTGGGGCAATCTCGTTTCTAAAGGCCTTACCGATTTGAGCAATACCAAAAGGGATTTTTGGCGACATTGAGTCAACTACATTTTTAAAATTAACAAAAATTCCTTGAGCGGTCTCTGGTCGAAGATATACTTTTCCATCAGGACCAGAAGTAGCTCCAATGGTAGTTTCAAACATTAGGTTGAATTGTCGAGCTGGAGAGAGGTCGTTACCTGCTGGGCTTTTAACTTTATTAGCAGTAATTGCTTCATCAATTTGGGATAGAGTCATCCCATCAGCGTCAATACCAGCATCTTTTAGAAGATGGTCAGCTCGAAAACGATCGCCAGTTTTAAGATCCTCAACCAAAGGATCACAAAATCCTGCACCAGTATGTCCGGAAGCGTCCCAAACTTTAGAATTCATTAAAATTGCCGCATCAAGACCATACATGTCTTCTCTATCTTCGACAAAAAACTTCCACCATTCACGTTTAATATTATTATTAAGAGCTACACCAAGTGGTCCCAAGTCCCAAGTTCCTTTTAACCCACCATATATTTCACTTCCTTGAAATACAAAACCACGTCGCTTACAAAGTGAAACAATCTTTTCCATGCTGTCTTTTATCATAGCTGTATTTATTTTGTGAATTTATTATTGGGCTGGTTGGACTTCACCATTATTTTTAGCAAAGCCGGCTTCTTCTGACAACTGGTTGCTTAGTGAAGAATGTTGGTCTCTTAAGTCGACCTCAGTAAATCTGTCATTGGCTTTAAGTTCTTGCAATCCAACTATAACAGGTGTTTTACCAACTTGCGTGACACTTGGCAAGAGCGACACTTGAATCTGCAGTTGTTTTTGGGTATTGGCAGTCAAACTACCGATATCCCAACGTAATTGTTTAGAAACAGGATTAAATTCAACCTTACCCTCTCCGTCATACTTATCAAGCCAAGAGACGTACTGTGGAAGCGTGGTTGTCATGACCATATTGGTAGCGTCATTGATACCCGCATCGGCTGCAAAAGTAATTGTGTAGGTAGTTTCCTTGCCGGCGACGGGTGGAACAGCTCCAGTATCAGTAAATTTACCATCACTGTACCCGACCTGAGCACTAATATTTATTTCTGAAGAATATTTAACTTGCGCTACCGCAGTACCAACAATTTGCTCAGAGGCATTTGGTTCATTAACTCTACGAGCATAAACATTTGTTGATACCTCAAAAGAAGCGGTGGTCTGTTTGGGATCGGCTTTAACAGAAAAACCAAACTGACGAGAGTCGCCAGAACGTACCTCTGCCAAAGATGGCATCCCTGATACTTCATAGCGAATAGTTTTTGAATCATCTTCATAAAAACCGGTCGGAGCTGATATCTGATTTCCACGAATCAAATTTCCCTTAGGGGCTATCTCTACTCTCATATCATAAATTGTTTCATCGAGAGTATTCTTTACTTCAACCACCACATCAGCATTAACCCCTTTATCTATTACCGCCTTGCCATCACTATCTTGATTTACTTTCACCACTACATCAATAAAAGGCTTCTCAATAGTATAGCTAGTCTTTGTTTTGTATAATACAGAACCCATAATAAACTGATTATCGCTACGAGGAGTGCCAACAGAGAACTGCATATCCGAAGTTTCATTTTGCATACCATTAACTCGCCCACGCAGGGTAATCACTTTTGATGAACCTGGTGAAATTTCATCAATCAACCATTCGTTTTCACCATATGAAGGCTCTGGATCAGATTTTGTGTACGTAAAACTATTAGGAAATGAGGCATTTACCAAAAGGTTTCTTTGCACTGCTCCGGCATTTGATTGCAACGTAATTTTAAATTCAATTTCTTGGCCAGAAGAGACCTTGTCTACGGAATCAATTCTCAAAACTAGTGGTGAAGAATTAATTTTGATTTTGATTGGCTCGGCTTCCTTAAAGAAAGTGCCGTTTGAGCCACTAACTCGATATTCCACAGAAGCCTTGATTTCCTTGTCTTCATTTTCTTCACCAAACAGTAGTATTTCGACTGGAATATTTTTAGCTTCCCCTGAGGCAACTATATCTAACGGTATCCGCTCTTCATATAAGTCACGAGCTTCCTCATTGGCGGTTTTTGTACCAGGTGGGTAATTTAAGATTAGAGTAGCGGACTCAATTTGAATTGAATTCTGGTTAGAGACACTAATCTGTAGTGGGAGTTTTTCTCCTGCCGCGATTGCAAAAGGAGCATTGAGAGTGAGACTAACGTTCTTAACAGAAATCTGGTTAGCTCCAAAGAACAGATAAATACTTGAAGCCAAGGCGGCCACAACAAACAACCCAATACTTGCGAGAACTATTATCATTCGATATGAGCGTGATTTTTTCATAGGAGCTATTTCGACTGCTGGAATAGGTTCTTGGTTTACAACTGGCGCAGGAGTAGCAACCGCTTTATCAGTCGGGACAGGTTTTCTAATATCACCCCACCCTCGAGAAACATCAGTCGTGACTTTGGTCAAACTATGTCTTGGTGACGATTCAGCAGATACACTACGGTCATATAACCGCTTCTTTACCTCATCAATATTCTGCTGATCTCTAATCACTGGCATCTTGGCTTTTAGTATATCACTTTACTATATTAGAGGTGACTACTATCTGTAGCTTTTGCAGCTATTTTCTCAAGTTTTTGAATCAATTCGCCCCCTTCTTTGGTTGAAATTTCAGCCAAACTAAGATTCCTAAGGCTTTCTGGAATAGCTGAATCATCCACATAACCTAGCATAGACATTAGTCTGATTTGAACAAACAAATCCATCAACCGCCTATTAATTTGAGGTGATAAAAGTTGATCCAAAGCGGAAACTGTAAAATCATACAAGTCTGGAAAGGCTTCTTCCCCCCTAATAAACCGACGTAGTAATCGATAAAGTAACACCACACTACCTCTTACTTCTCTATCTCCAGCCAGACTAAAATCATTTTGAAGTGATTCAACACTACCTATCCGCCAGCCTTGCTTACCTTTTACCAAAGATACTCTAACTCTAGAAAAATCTTGCAGAGCACAACGTTGCTTGGAAGACTCTTCACGTACACTGCGAGCGGTCGCAAAAAGCATCCCTACGTCACGGGTAAAGAGCAAGAATGATTTGTCTGAAGTATTTTGTTCAAAACTACCACAAACAAGCGCTTTGGTTGTGTGGGTTACGTAACTCAATTAAAGTTTAGTTAGTTGCACCTTAAATGTAATCTCACCCGTAGCAATATTTTCTCCATCATTTGTTCCAAAGGATAGATTTTCCGCCCCAACAGTTCGTTTTATCAATTCACTAAACTGCTCTAG
Source organism: Minisyncoccia bacterium (assembly GCA_041752975.1). Classification (GTDB taxonomy): domain Bacteria; phylum Patescibacteriota; class Minisyncoccia; order Phycocordibacterales; family UBA918; genus OLB19. The sequence continues at coordinate 13,902 of JBGSVK010000060.1, forward strand.
GGTAACTTGTCCACTCTGATTAGTCTCAATTAGTAAATCAACCCTATCTTGTGGAGCCAAACCTTCGGCTTTACGCTTTTCTTGAATAGCTCGCATAAATTCACGCACCTCTCCTTCGGCTTTTAGTTCTGGAGTTATTTCTGTATTCAATTCAACACTCTGTCCAGACAATATGTATTTACCTGTCTCAGCTCCAATTTTACTTTGGAACTTAACCGACTTAACGTTTAATTCGTCTTGGATAATTGATTTGAATTCATCTGGAATCAAGATACCTTCAGCAACCCTTACCTCTGCTAATGGTTGTCGAACTTTGATATTGGCTTTTGTGCGGAGCTCCAATGCCTGAGTCACCAATTCTCTTGTCTGTTTCATAAGTAGTAGTAACTCTTCATCAACATCTTTGAGTTCAGGCCAAGCGTCAAGGTGTACACTCTCCATATCATTTTCAGCTTTAACTGCTAGATATAAGTACTCAGCGTAAAACGGCATAGCTGGTGCCATTACCAAAGCAAGATTTTTTAAGACGTATCTTAGCGTACCTAGCGTGAGAGTTTTATCAGCAATATCTTCACCCTTTAGTCTCTCTCTTGAGCGACGTAAATACCACACTGATAAATCTTCGATAAAGTCAGCAATTGGCCTGGTGGCCTTGTCTAGTTCGTAGTTTTTATAGCCGGTGGTAGATTCTTGAACTAGTTGATTTAATCTTGAGACTATCCATCTATCCAGCACGTTATGAGAGTCGGCGATTGCCTCTGTCTTGTCTTCGTAAGTTTGGTACATTGCCAACACGTTATGAAGACGCCCGATATTTTTTCGTTGTAATTCAAGCACTTCTTTTTCAGAGAAATTCAAATCCTCGCCTCGCATTATCGGCGCCGAAAGCAAATAGTAGCGAATTGCGTCTACACCCACCCTATCAGCTACCTCCATCGGGTCTGGATAATTGCGTAGTGACTTACTCATTTTTTTACCATCCTCTGCCAGTACTAGTCCATTTACAATTACATTTTGATAAGGAGATTTTCCAAACAAGGCAACTCCAAGCACAATCAAAGAATAGAACCAGCCTCTGGTTTGATCTAGACCTTCGGCAATAAACTGCGCCGGGAAATGTTTTTCAAGAAAAGCCTCTTTATTCTCAAATGGATAATGGTGCTGGCCATAAGGCATCGAACCACTTTCAAACCAGCAATCAAACACATCTGGTACTCGCTCTAGTTTTACTCCGTCTTCGTATAACTCAACTTCATCAATATATGGACGATGATAATCAAGGGTATAATCATCGTTGTGTGGTAGCGGTGTAAAAGTAATCTCTCGCACTTCGGCATTTGCCATTAGACCTTCTTTTGCTTTTAGGGCGACCGCTTCTTCAGTCGACATACCAGCTGAAACCATCCGCAAACCAAAGAGTGAACTAGCATGTCCGACAATTAGAATATTTTTACCCTTATATTTACTGTCTAGCTCGTAAAGGAATTGTCCAACTCGTCTAGCTACATCTGTTCGATTTTCTCGACCCACTAATTTAGCAGTAAAAATTTCTTCTTCACCATTTATAAGTGCATAGTATTCAGACCACTTCTTACCTTCTAAATCGTTACCAGTTTGAAGCTCCCTAAGACGGTCATCTTCTATAATTTGATCACCTTCTAGACCTAAAGTTTTTGCTAGTCGTTCGGCAGTATCTCTGGTTCTTAAAAAACCTGAATGGAAGATTAAATCAATTTTTCTTTCTTTAAGTTTCTTTGCAGCTTCTTCTACTTGATTTATACCTAGTTCTGTTAAGTTATCTTTAGAATCTTTCAAAACTGAAATTCGACTATCCAGATTACTAACGGCCTCACCATGTCGCATCAACAAGTAAGTATTGCCACTCTTTGGCACTAATTCTTTAAGCTCAGCAATTGAACCAAGCACTTTGATTTGCTTAGTCTGTGGGTTTCGCCAAATCGGTAGTGGTGCTCCCCAATATCGTTGACGACTAATTGCCCAGTCACGCGCTCCTTCAAGCCACTTTCCAAAACGATTAGTACCAACATGATCTGGCACCCAATGTACTTGGTTATTGGCTTCTACCAGCTCGTCTTTGATATCAGTCACCTTAACAAACCATGAAGTGGTAGCGTAGCTTAAGAGTGGAGTATCTTCACGCCAGCAGTGCGGGTAACTATGAGTGATGTTTTCTTTCTTAAAGAGTTTGCCGGCATTTTTTAACGCTTTGATAATTTCTATATCAGCATCAAGATGAGAGACGCCTGAAGCATCATCATCCTTTGGCTTTACAAACTGACCAGCAAAGTCAGTTACAAAGTCCATAAAGCGCCCCTCGTAGTCAACATGATGAACTATTGGCACTCCTTCTCTTTGTGCTAACTGCAAGTCTTCCTCTCCATAAGCCGGAGCTAAGTGGACAGCACCAGTACCATCTTCCCCTAGCTCAACATAGTAGGCATGATAAATTTTCCAAGCGTTTTCTTTGCCTTTAATTTCTCTATGTTCAAAATAATTAAAAGGCGGTTGGTATGAACGCCCGACCAACTCTGAACCCTTCAATTCTTTTACGATAGTATATTCATCATTTCCAAAGATAGCCGATACTCGTTCTTTTGCAACCACAAACCGGACCAAAGCTCCCACTCCTTCATCCTTCTTTTCTACTACCGCATAAGTAAAATCTTGATGAACGGCAGCCACCATATTTCCTGGCAGAGTCCATGGAGTAGTGGTCCAAACAATAAGTGAAGTAGTTGGTTCCCCAGCCTCTATAAGCGGACTTGTAAACGGCAACTCGACAAAGACAGCCACATCCTTGATATCTTTGTAGCCCTGATTAACTTCAAAGTTTGAAAGTGTGGTACCGCAACGAGGACAAAGGTGCATGCTCTTAAAACCCTCATAGACCAAACCTTTATCAAAAAGAGTTTTAAAAACCCACCAGACACTTTCGGTGTAGGTGCTATCCATCGTCTTGTAGTCATCTTCCATGTCTGCCCATCTACCCATTCGAGGCACCACTCTAGCCCAATCATCGGCATACTCCATAACCGTCGCTCGAGCGGTTTCATTAAAATTCTTGATACCGTAGTCTTCGATATCGCGCTTATTGGCAAGACCAAGCTTCTTTTCAATCAAATTCTCAAGTGGTAGGCCGTGACAATCCCAACCCCACTTACGACGAACTTGATAACCATTCATGGTCCAAAAACGTGGAATGGCGTCTTTAATTGTTCCGGCCAAAATATGTCCGTAGTGCGGTGTTCCAGTCGCGAAAGGCGGACCATCATAAAAAACAAAGTCACCTTGGCATTTTCCTCCACCTGGATTCTCTAAACTTTTATTAAAAATGTCTTGCTCCAACCAAAACTTTTGAATTTCTTCTTCACGAAGTGCGACTTCAGATTTTGTTACTGCTGGCAAAACTTCTACCGTATCGTTTTCACGATTAATTTTTTTAGACATAAAAATGAAATATGTATATCAGACATAATAAATTACGTATGTATCAGACACGCCTTGGCATCATAGCATAAAAACCTTATTTAGAAATATGAAACGCCGCCCCTGGGTAAGGGCGGCGTCAGGGGGCCAGAGAGGTTGTCTCTAGGCAGCCTCGAGCTGTGTACTGAAATGCTGAACCGCAAGCGACTGCACGAACTGGCCGATCTGGAGTGGGCTTTGGCCCAACAGGTCGTGCCTGGTGGTACCGTTCAGCGCGCTGGACCAAATCTCCAAATGGGCGGACTGAAGATGGCACGACCGGACTGTCGGTGGCATGTTCCCAGCACATACCGTGCCGAGCAAACTACCGCTCGAAAATGTTCCAGAAGCCAAGACGACCGGTACGTCGTTTGGCAACAAGAGCTCCACATGGAAGCTTGGGGTTTGAGCTTGACTCTTTTTCACGAAAGAACTCCTCCGGTTATATGCTCTCGAACCGCCGACAGCATAGGATAAAAATAGTACATCATTTTTTCACTTGTGACAAGTGTAAAAAAAAGAGAGCCGTCCCCTTTACAAGGAACGGCGACTCAGCAAGGAACACTGCTCGACTCAGGCCGGGACCGGCTTTGATTCGAGCAACCAAATCTTCCATTGTCCAACAGGACACTTGTTGTAGACCCCAATCAGGTTCCGACTCTTGAGCTGTCCCAAAACGTACTGGAGGTCCGTCTGAAACACCCCGGGGGCGATCTTCGGGAAGTCCTTGCTGAAATGCTTCTCGATGTCGAAAAAAGAAATCGACAGGTCTTCCTCAGTCTTCCTACGAGCCCTGAGGAAATCCAGAACGGCATTTTGCTCAATACTAGGTACAAACATCTTGCTCTCCACATCCTCCGACCACCGGAGGTTATGAATTGAATATTGCCATAATATTGAGGGTTGTCAATCTACCTACATTACATCAGGAGCCTTTATAGCCAAGACCCAAAGACCATTTCTAAGAGTCTGCCCTACCGCTTCAGCAATAGCTATCTTATACGGAGCATAAGTATCATCTCGGTCAACAATTTTTTCGTGGGCATAGAATGTATTAAAAGTGGCCGCCAACTCGGTTAAGTAACCCACGACTTTATGTGGGGCTCGCTCTTTTAGAGCTGTCTCTACTACTTCTGGCCAGCGATAAATAACTCTCTCAACCTCGTAAATAGCTTCGGGAGCAAGAGAAACACTACTCAAAATTTCGGCCTCTTTAGCTTTGTTTAGAACACTACAAATACGCGCGTGAGTGTATTGCAAATACGGACCTGAATCACCTTCAAATGAAAGGGCTTTTTCTTTATCAAAAATAGTATCTTGAAGAATGCTTCCTCTTAGAGTGGCGTACTTGATGGCTGAAATAGCCACATCTCTAGCCAAGTCCATATCAGGTTCTGTGTCCCCTGTTTGTGCCATTTTTCCCGAAGCAGCTATAGCCACTTCATCAATAAAATCTAACGCTGAAATTACATCACCAGTTCGAGACGACATTTTTCCGGTACTCAGACGAACCATTCCATGTCCAATATGTTCAGTCTTTTCTGCTAACTGCGGATAGACAAAACCCATTGCACACTTAAGAACTTTAAAATATTCACTTACTTCATGAGCGGTACTAATAACCGATAAGTCATAAAATCCTAGTCTCTCCTCTTTTAATTTTGCCAGAGCAAGCTCTTTGGCTTCGTAAGTTGGTAAACCTTCTTTATTTAGAAATACCCGAGTATGAAGTCCGTACTCTTCACCCTTAAATACCAAAGCCCCTTCACTTTCTTTGAAAACTTCAGGATTGGCTAAAACTAATTCTTTACCAATTGGACCAGTCTCACTTTCAAAAAAGCCAGCGTCAAAATTTGTATTAATGACTTTGTAGATTGTTTCAAAATAAGCTAATGAAACTCTCCGACCAGCATCATAAAGAGAATTTATTTGTTCATCGCTTCGTTCGTAGATTTTCTTGTTTATCTCTCTTATCTCTTGCTTTACGTTCTCATCATCTTTGTAGTTGGTGGCACCGAGAGCATAGGCCTTGCCAAGTTCACGAGCGGAAAAGTCTCCCTCGATATCAATACCCAATTTTTTCATTCCCCAAATAGCATGAGCCACATGCAAGCCAACATCACCCTGATAATTGACTCGCTTGGTATCAGCACCATTCATCATAAATAATCTAGCGATACTCTCCCCTACCGCATTGGTAAAAAGATGTCCAACATGGAATTCTTTAAACGGATTTGCGTCAGTATATTCAACTAAAACTTTCTTATCAGACCAAGTTGAGTTCTTCCCCCAATCATCAGCTAGTTTATTTGCTCGCTCAATTTCCAGGGTAAAAAAATCTCGAGTTAGGTAAAAATTGAGAAACCCTGGACCAGCAATTTCAATTTTTTCTACGTATTCAATTTGACCTTCAAGCGCTAAGAGTAGTTGCTCTGCCACCTCTCTTGGAGACTTACCGACCTGCTTGGCCAAGACCATTGCCACGTTACAAGCATAATCTCCATGCACAGTATCGGCGGGATGCTCAACTGCAAAATTAACCTCTGGCAAACCAAGGCTTATAAGTGTCTCTGTAATAGCTGTTTTAATGACTCCTTCCATATAATCCTTACAATAACCAATTATTCTACAACTGTCACTAGATTAGGGGTTGGGCCATTTGTATCGACTGTAAAAGTCTCTCTTCCCAACACCTGCCCACGTACCGTCTCTACACTACAACGCCATTTGCCAGGTTGAATATTTTTGCTAGTTGTATAACCACGGTAGCCATTTTTATTTTCGCCGGTTATTTGATAGGAAGTGGTAAAACGAGTTACCCATCCTTGTCCCTCATCATAAAACTCCCAACGATGAACAATTTCTGTCGAAAGAGCTGTCGGTGCATAGACTCTAGCAAAACAATATGCCCCTTGGCCTTTAATCGGCTTAAAGACATTTGGTATAAAAGGAATCTTTTGTTGCCAAGCATCTTCAGTCTTGATTATTCGATAACCACCGGTCGTGGTCTTTTCTACTCCTTGGTAAATACTTAATTCAGTCAACGATAGTGGAATTGGCGGAATAATATTTAAAAAGTAAAAGGCGTTGAAGAGAATATAAATACAGCCGATGGTAAAAACAATTAATCTTTTTTCCATTGCTAAGTAATTTGGAATTACTACTGATAAAATTCTAATCAAAAAGAAAATCACCAGTAGTGAAAGCAGTCCGGAGCCAATAAAGATAAAGTCTCCCATCTCTCCGGTTAAAACTGGAATCACTAAAACTGAGTATGAAAATAATCCGATAAAGTAAACTACAAGGTTATACAACAAACGATCTGAGCGTTTTTTAATTAGTTCATTGGCCAAGATAACTCCTATAATTAGAAACAAAAATGGAGCGCTAACTATCAAATCGCCACTACGCCCATAAAAAATAAGCATTCCTGAGAGCAGTCCTCCAAAAGAATACTGCATCAGAATCGGCATTGTCCGGTTTAATAGACTAACTAAACTTGACGGTACTTTTTCTGCTACTCCGACATAAAAAAGAATAATTGATACTGTAGCTAAAGCTACATAGAAAAGTAAAACTAAATTATCGACCTTGTCGTCTACGCGATTAAGCAAAATATAATCGGTCATAAATCCCAAACAAAAAGCTACTGTCAGCCAATGATGTCTTATAAAGCCAACAAATGGCCAATTGCTAATTTTAAAGATACTCATAAAAATTTGATTTACTCTACAGATAGTTTTAAGCGGGTTATACTAGAAATATGAGAAAAAACTTTTTAATTTTAACTTTTATTATTGTCGTAATCGGTTTTTCTTTACTTTACTTAAATAATAGCAAAGACTTACCCATTTCACCCACACCTATGACAGAAGTAACTAATCAAAACCCTATGAATACTCAAACTAATGAACTAACTTCTACAACAACTATAAAAACGATGCTGGTGGCTGGTGGTTGTTTTTGGTGTGTCGAGTCTGACCTCGAGAAATTAACTGGGGTTACCAGCGCTGTATCTGGCTACGCTGGCGGAGAATCTCCAAACCCTACTTATCAAAACTATATCGCTGGCGGGCATAAAGAGGTAGTGGAAGTAAGTTACGATACAAATATTGTTTCATTTTTGGAAGTCGCTATTTATACAATCAAACATATGGACCCCACCGATGGCGAAGGCTCGTTTTTTGACCGAGGCAAAGCTTATGGTCCAGCTCTGTACTATGAAAATGATGAAGAGAAAGTTTTACTTGAAAACCTGATTACTGATATCGATAGTAATGGCCCATATACTAAGCCTCTCGAAATTGAGATACTAAAAAGACCGGTCTTTTGGCCAGCCGAGGATTACCATCAAGACTACTACAAAGGCACCCTCAGTTCACTTAAATACCAATACTACAGAAAAGGTTCAGGGCGAGATGCTTTTATTTCTAAACACTGGGGTAATGACACTGGACCAAGTTTGCCTTGGCAAAATAACCTCCAGAGTAACTTAGCTCCAGCTACTACTACTGATTCAACTAAATATCCTTGGCAGAGTTATGTTAAACCAGACAAATCAGTTCTCAAACAAACCTTGGAAAAACTTGCTTATGAAGTCACTCAAGAAGAAGGGACTGAAAGAGCCGGGACCAGTCCTCTAGATAAGATTTATGACCGAGGTATCTATGTCGATATCCTTTCCGGTGAACCACTCTTCTCTTCCAAAGACAAGTACGACTCTGGGACTGGCTGGCCATCATTTACTGCCCCCATTACCAATGAGGCAGTTACCGAGCATGTAGATAAAAAATTGTTTTCTACCCGAACAGAAATTCGTTCAGCGATTGCAGATAACCATCTTGGCCATGTATTCAATGACGGTCCAAGAGATAAGGGCGGTCTTCGCTACTGTATGAATGGGGTTGCTTTGAGGTTTGTACCGGAAGCCGAGATGGTAGAAGCCGGATATCAGGATTGGCTCAGTAGTCTATAAAATAAAAAAGATCCTCAGCCTTTGCGGGCTGAGGATCGAGAAAGCACAGAGGTCCTGTGCCAGGAGGAGGCGGTAGAAAAACTTGCTAGCCAGATATTAACACATAACCTCAATACTTGCAAGTATTGAGGTTATGTGTTGTAAAACAAGTGTATTTACTATCTAGACAAACTTTTCTGGTACCGGGAAAGCTTCACACATTTCCTGTACTTCCTTTTGTAAATCAGCCTTTTTGCTAGCATCTTGGCGATGACGCATAGTCTCAATCATCAGTTCGGCTAGCCTAGTGGCCTCGTTTTCTTTCATTCCCCTAGTAGTCATAGCTGGAGTACCAAAGCGGATTCCTGAAGGATCCATGGCAGTACGTGGCTCATCGGCAATCATGTTTTTATTGAGAGTAATACCCACTTCATCTAGTACTGTTTCTGCTTCCTGACCAGTAACTCCAAGTGAGCCGAAGACATCTGCCAACAGTAGATGGTTGTCTGTCCCACCACAAAGCAGTCTTACTCCCTCTCGCTTAAACACCACTTCCATCGCCTTGGCATTTTTCAAAATCTGCCCCGCATAAACTTTAAAATTAGGATGGAGAGCTTCGCCAAAAGCTACACCTTTGGCGGCAATAATATGCATGTGTGGACCGCCCTGCATACCTGGGAAAACCGCCTTGTTAATTTTCTTGGCAATCTCTTCACTCTCGCGCACTAGTATCATTCCTCCACGCGGACCACGTAATGTCTTGTGAGTGGTAGTCGTCATGACGTCAAAACCAGCATCAAATGGATTTTTGGCTACACCGCCGGCAATCAGTCCAGCAATATGAGCAACGTCGGCCACTGTATAAGCACCAACTTCCTTGGCTATATCAACAAACTTTTGATAATCGAGTTCACGACTATAAGCTGAGAAGCCTGCCAAAATAATTTTTGGCTTATGCTCGAGAGCCACTTGCCTGAGGGCTTCATAATCAATCTCGCCAGTATCAACATTCTTCATTTTGTAGCGTACAAAATTGAAGACCTTATTGATAGCGGTCGTTGGATGCCCATGAGTTAGATGCCCACCATGACTGAGGTCCATACCAAGGACAGTATCTCCTGGCTCCATGAGTGCAAAGTACATAGCAACATTAGCAGCCGCCCCACCAAGAGGCTGAACATTGGCAAACTTGGCATTGAAAAGCTTCTTGGCTCGTTCAATCGTAATACTCTCCATGATGTCGGTAAACTCTTGCCCACCATAGTAACGCTTGCCTGGGTATCCTTCTGAATACTTATTGGTAAAAACTGAACCATTAGCTTCACGTACCGCCCGCGAAACATAGTTCTCACTTGGAATTAGTTCTATCCCCTTTCGCTCTCGTTCTTCTTCACCAACTAGAGTGGCAAAAATTTCTTCGTCCTGTTTTTTGATGAATTGATATTCGTTCATGTATATAGAAAAATAAGATAATAAAACTCTCAAAAATGAACGAGTGAGTTAGATCATAGTAAGAAAATTAATGCCCAAATTGTATCATATTAAATGAAGACAACTAAAAACCTGACTAAAGTCAGGTTTTTAGGGATTTATTTGACCTTCTTTTTCTTGGTAGTCACCGACTTCTTCTTGGTATCAAAAGTACCAAAACCACCAGTAACTGAAAGTTCCGCTTTGATTGGTGGATGAGGTTCGTAATTTTCCAAGGTCACGTGCTCAGGTCTAAAACCATCGATATCTTTAACTTTTTTATCTAGCTTTATTGTAGGAAAAGGTTTCGGTTTACGTTTCAACTGTTCTTTCACTTGGTCTAGATGTTTCTCATAAATATGTACGTCACCAAAGGTATGTACAAAGTCCCCAGGCTTATAACCCAAGACCTTGGCCAAAACAATAGTTAGCAAGGCGTAACTCGCTATATTGAACGGTACCCCGAGAAAGATGTCAGCGCTACGCTGATAGAGATGCAGACACAGCCGACCGTTAATCACATTAATCTGGTACATGTTGTGACAAATTGGAAAATAAGTAGTGTCTTTCTTCTCGGCCATAGTATAGAGATATTCAGGATTCCAAGAATTCACAATAGCATTGTGAGCATTTGGATCTTTTTTGATTTCATCTACCACCCAACGTAGCTGATCAATCTTCTTACCCTTAGTCCTAGTTGGCCATTTACGCCACATCTCACCGTAGATTCTTGGTAACTCTCCCCACTTCTTAGCAAAGGCAGGATTATTGGCAATTCGGTCAATAAACTCTTCTTTGGATAGAATATTTTTATTCCCTTTTTCGTTATTCTTAATTTTATATATACGATAAGGATAATCGTCCCAAATATGAACTTTATTATCCACCAAGTACTTAATATTGGTCTGACCAGACATAAACCAGTAGAGCTCTTGAAGAACACCGTTCCAATATACCTTTTTGGTAGTCAGCAACGGAAAACCGTCAGCTAAATCAAACCGAAGTTGTTTACCAAAAAGACTATACGAAGCATCGTCGGTCCCCTGGTCGACCTTACGGTCACCATGCTCTAAAATTTCTTTTAGTAAATTCAAATATTGATACTCAGGATGTTTTTTATTAGTAGACATGGTTTATTAGAAATTAAATTAAGTATTTTTTGGTTCTGCAAAATGATTTGAATTTTCACCATCGTAGCGCCCAACCCCCGCATCCCCCATATAATCTTTACTGGTCGGTGAAGTTAATCTGGCAAAAAGTAATTGGGCTATCTGCATACCTGGCCTGAGGATAATTGGTATATTGCTACTATTTACTAATTCAAAAGTGGGATGAAAATGGTGTCCAGGATTAAAAAGCATAGCAGTATTATGAACAACCAACCCTACTCTAGCTAAGCTACTTTTCCCTGAAAGCAAGATTAAGTGATTATTATCAACACCGATAAATTCACGCTGTTTACCTAGAACATTTTCTCCAGGATGAAGCACAAACTCACCGCCATCGGGAATAACTACTTTGCGAGTAGCTGGGTAAATCTTCTTGGCAGGATCAGAAGCTTCAATTTGATGTCTATCAACTACTTCAAACTCATTACCAAGAGTAACATCGTAGCTAGCTAATTGAAGTTGAGATTCACTAAAAGGTCTGATGACTATTGAGCCATCGTGCACTCCTTTCATTATATCGACATCTGAGAGAAACATACTTAATTGTCTTAATAAAAATTAATAAAATTTACTCTATATTGAAGGTCTTATCTGTACCATAATAATCAGGCCAATTTTCGTTGTAAAAAGCAAACATTCGAGCTAAACGATCTTGTGGCAACTCACTAACACCAAGTTCTTCCATCTTGGCAACCAAATTCTCACGAACCTGTGACAATGAGGCTTGGTCTTCCGTTACTGTTTCAAACTCCGCCAAATAACCGTAGCCGGCGTTTTTGTCTAAACAAACAGTAATGTCTTTGTACGCATACTCGACTCTTTCTCTTGACCACTTGGCTTGATGAGTAAACCCAGCCGCTTCTAGTAGTGCGTCTAGTTCAGGTAGAGTAATTGGCATCGACTCCTCAAATTCTAAACGTGAGACACTGTTGGCACTCGTACCCCCGTCCAAAGCCGCTTTTATAACCAGAAGTACTTGTTCATCCTTTTGTCTACTACGTAGTGAAAAATCTTTTCCTTTATCTAAAATTTCTTTAAAAGCTTGTTCTTGTTGCTCTGTAAAAAAGGGTGTCAGTAGTGCGTATAGTTTTTGTTCATCTCCACCAATAAAATAATGATTGAGTTGAGAGTTGGTACCGGTAACATGCATCCCACTATCAAGTGCCTTCATTTTTTCTAAAAGTGCATCTGCATTCTCTTTGCTCCCAAGTAGAGTTTTTATTTCAATTTCATTGTTTGCCATGTAGGTATTATACGTTAGTCATTTAAATACTTCCAAAAGACAACAAATACAGGCTGTGGCATAATGTAACTATGATGCATTTTCCCAAAGTTCCAGTGGTTATCGTGTCGGCTATTAGCAAAAAGGACCGAGCGATTGGTTACCAAAACAACCTTTTGTGGCATATTCCTGAAGATTTGAAGCGATTTAAAGCCCTTACTCTTGGCCACCCAATTATTATGGGAAGGAAGACTTTTGAGTCTATTGTTGAAATGCTTGGCAAACCCCTACCTGGAAGGACCAGTATCGTTGTAACTCGTAATCCTGAATACGAAGTAGCAGGAGCCGAAACTGTCGGTTCACTAGAAGCCGCTTTTGAAGTGGCACAACGTGAAAATCCGACTGAAATCCATATTGGGGGCGGAGCCGAAATATACAATGCTGCTATGCCTTATGTTTCAAGACTACACCTTACGTTAGTTGAAAGTGATGCTACTGGCGACACTTTCTTTCCTGACTTCTCGAGAGATTTTGAAGTTACTAAAGAATACACGACCGCAACCTACGAAGGCCTAAATTACCAATGGGTAGACCTCGTTCGTAAAAGTAACTAAGGCAAAAACTTTTCGTAAAGTACTCTAAATAAATCTTCTCTATAAGGAACCATCAAGTGGTCTTCGGTATTTTCTTCTGTGAAGATTAATCTCGGGACATCGCGAGCAATTACTACTGGTATACATTCATCAACCTCTCCAGAGACAACGACGGCTCCCGCTGAGAGGCCGTCAACTAAGTTTGACCGTTCATACTTAATCTCTCGCCCAAACAAATCTTTTCGTCCACGATGATCTTCCATTGGTTCAATCCCCCACCAGCCTAGTGCTACACCAGTTGCACCATAGCGAAAAGGTCCGGAATGACTGTCGGTAATAACTACCCCTAAATTTTTGAGTCCAAATTTCTGAGTGAGATGTTTATGGGCTTCTTTTGCAAACTCAAAAATATTTTCTGGTAGTAATATATAGTGTCCGTTACCATTACTTTCGTCGATACCCGAAGCGCCTAAAAAAGCATGGTTTGTAACTGTTAACGGAGAAACATAGTATTCTCTACTAATAACAAATTCAGCCTCGCTTTCTACTAATTCTTTTTTAGAAAATGAATTAGTAGGTAAACAACGACCTTGATGTATAGCGACAATTTTTGAACTAATCAAAACCACGTCTCCTTCTTGAAGTTCAGTCAGATATTCGTCTATCACTGACCACAAGTCATCCTGTGGCGGATTCATGATTCTAGTTTTGACAGGAATAAATTGCATTTTTTTATAGTAGCAAGCGGTTGGTAAAAACAAAAGGCGCTGGCAAAGCCAGCGCCTTTTGTTTTTTAACGTAGATTATTCTACGTCGATGCCCATACTTCGTGCTGTTCCAGCGACAGTCTTCATTGCTGCTTCAATTGAAGCGGCATTAAGGTCTGCCATCTTAGCCTCAGCAATTTCTCGAACTTGTACTTGAGTAAGCTTGCCTACTTTTGTAACAGCGTTCTTACTTGAACCCTTGTCCTTGCCAATCTTCTTCAAGATTAGTCGTGACATTGGAGATACTTTAGTGATGAAAGTAAAAGTACGATCGTCGTAGACTGAAAGTTCTACTGGTACCACCTCTCCCATTCGATCACGTGTTTGTTCGTTGAATTGGTTAACGAACTCGCCGATGTTGATACCAGCTTGTCCTAGTACTGGTCCCAAAGGTGGAGCTGGAGTAGCTTTACCACCAGTGGCCTGAACTTTGATTTTCTTTACTAATTTTTTAGCCATGTTGTATATGAATTAATTTTATAGACGGACTTGTTCCATAACCAAGTCAATCATTGAAGCCCGCGTATCGTACAAGAAAAACCGTGGTTTTGCAAGAGTCAAAGTAAGTATGAAAAAGAACACTGGGCTGAACTTCCAAAGAAAGTAGAAAAATTAGCAAGTGACGAGGAAGGCAAGAAAAAAAGACGCGAGGCGTACTGGCTGTACGTCGAGCGTCTTTTTTCGCAGTCTGACAAAGTCAATTGCAATTTTATACTTTCTTCACTTGGAGGAAATCCAGCTCAACAGGAGTCTCCCGCCCAAACATCGACACCAGCACCTTAACCTTTCCACTCTTTTCATCAATTTCACCAACCCTTCCTTCTAGTTCCTTGAATGGTCCATCCACAATAGTAACGATATCACCTGGAGTGAGGTCAAGCTTATGCTTAACTTCATCAGTCGACATTTGTTTCATCAAAGCATTGTATTCTGCCTCAGTTAGCGGAACAGGTTGAGTACCACTACCCACAAAGCCGGTTACTCGTGGGGTATTTCGTACCACATACCAAGACTCATCATCTACTATCATCTCCACCAATACATAACCAGGGTAGATTCTCTCTTCTTCCATTACTCGCTTACCGCCCTTAACTCGGATTTTCTTTTCAGTCGGAACAACCACATTAAAAATCTTGTCGTTCATTCCTAGTGAGTCGATGCGTTGCTTTAGGTTTCTAGTTACAGCATTTTCATAGCCTGAATAGGTATGAATTGCGTACCAATGTCTTTCGCCTGTACTTTGTTGTTTAGCCATACAGTGATTGATTATTTAACGATTAGTTTTACTACCTCACTAAACAAGAAATCGAAAGCTCCCAAAAATAACGATACGATAATAGAAATACTTATAACGAGAAAAGTATACAAGAAAGCTTGTTTTTGTGATGGCCAAGATACCTGCTTCATTTCAGCAAGAGTGTCCCGGAAATAATTACTTAAATTGCTCATAGTTCTAATATTTTACCAAAATTAAAACGCCTCAGGGGCGCGTTCCCATCATTATACCCGCTTTTACATTTATGTCAAAGAAGTAAAAAGCCCCTTTAGGGGCTTTTTACTTCTTTGTTTTAAGTCAGATTACTTAACCTGATAAGTAATAGTTATTCGACTTGTAGTAGTATTTTCACCAGCTGGTAGTTGCGGTGCCTCAAAGACAGCAGACTCAACTTTCATCATGTCACCACCCATTCCATAGTAAGGAACTACTCCCCCTTCATCTTCATAATAACCAACCATTTTTACCAATCTAACATCTAGTTCTTTGGCAAGAATCTTGGCCTTCTCTTTTGCATTAGCAATCGCTTTTGCTCTAGCTTCATCCTTTAATACTTCAGAATCATCAATGGTAAATTCAAGACTACTGATATTTGTAGCTCCCTTATCACCCACCATCGCAAGTAACTCTCCCGACTTATCTAATTGTCGTACCTTTACTGCAATTGTTTGAGTTACTTCAAAGCCATCTTGAACTTGTTCTCCAGGACAATATGAACCAAAAGGACAAGGTGCTTGCTCATATTTATACTTAGGATACATGTTGTAGTACTCAGTCTTGATATCCTTTTCTTCAACACCAGCTGCTTTTAGAGCCTCAATGATGTCGTTAATTTTTGTACCAGATGCCTCTTGGGCAGAGGCTGCCTCTTCTCCACTCTCAGTTACAGAGAAAGTGAATTTACCGATATCCGGAACTCCAACTGCTTCCCCTTCACCAGTGACAGAAATTGTAGTTGGACCACTGTACATATATTGCGACTGCTTGATTGTGTAGTACGCATACGAACCTAGAGCAACTACAAGACCAACTAAGGCAATAGTAGCTAAGTTACGGTTTAAATTTGAACTAAAAAAAGTTTTATCCATAAATTTTATTATAATAATGCTAAAGTCTTCCGAATAATCTGCCTTGCTTGGTGAGCAAACTCAGTTCCGTCGCCACAAATTATCAAAAGTTCATCTACGTCTTTATTTGATAACTGAACAGAATCTGGTTGTTCTTCCATTAAATAGTACATGATAGACTCCTCACCTTCAACGTGACCAACCCCTAGCGCATGACCAAATTCGTGAGCAATGACTTTTTTGAGCTCAGTTGAATCACTAAACTTATAAATATTGATTCTGTCTCGCTTATAATCACCCTGAGTGAATTGGTCAATATTTCCATACACTTCGTTATATTTTAATACCTCAGTATTGTAGTCTTCTATAAGCTGGTTCCCCTTTTCTCCTAATTTATTGATTTCATCTGCTCGTGCGTCCAAATCTTTCTCCATTCCCATCAATTCCTTTAATTGGTTGCTCAACTCCTTTTGCTCTACTTGAAGCTCTTCAAAGACCGGTTCCGGTGCTCCCCCTTGCTCGTTTAGTTCTTCGACTTTTTTGTTGTAGTTAGATAACCTCTCTTCATAAGCAGTCCTTTTTTGAGAATACAATTCTTGCCTCTCTTCATATTCCTCTGCCTCGGCTTTTACTTTATCAATGGCCAGACGACTATTTTTCTCCTGAACATCTAGTTTCATACGCCACTCCTCTTCTGTACTGGCTAGCTGTTGCCTTTCGTCGTAAATAAAATTAATTGAAAAATCCGCCTGCTCATCGTAAACAAAAAGCTCTCTTCCATTAGATTTTTCCCAGACCGCCTCGGCTTCTGCAAAAATAGCTTTCGCTTCATCGGCATTAATTGGAAACCGACTATCCAACTCACCCAGTCGATAGGTAATTGGTACCGGACAAATAGTTGAGGTTTTTGCGTACCAATAACTAGTGCCAAACACCAAGGTAAAAATTAATAAAAAAATAAATGCCGAACGCATGTTATCTAAATCATAACAGATTTACTGCAAATAAAATAAAAAGACAGAGAGCGGGGACTGCGTAGTCGCGATACGTAGTCCCTGCTCTCTGTCTTTTCTGTATTACTATACATAATACACTGCCTCTCAAATTAAAAGCCAAGCTTTCAACACCCCTAAATTAAAATAGTCAAAGGCGGTCCTGGGTGGACCGCCTGTGAGCTGTGTCGTCGACACTAGCTCGGGTTGTTCTGAGGGAACCAAACTTCTAGCTTCCACTCCAAGAAATGATCCTCTGTCAACGTTTGTAGATATTTGGAAACCATCTTTTCTAGATCGCCACCCTTGTACACCTTATTCCAGATATCGGTTAGCTTGCTCCTGGCAAAATCTACAAACTCGGGATATAGAGCTTTGTCCGAAGAACTCATCCCTTCCACCCATTTGTGAGTAATTTTGCTTGTATCAGACTGAACAAGACTACCTTTTCTTGGTTTTTTTTCTTCTTTTCGTTGCGGGTTTCCGCCACGGGTACCACAACGCTCTGAAGTAACAAATGTCATATCCCTTTTCTCCTCACGTTACTAAGCCTAAAACACCATACAACCTCCTAAACATATTGTCAAATTAATCTAATGTAAAAACGAAAAGCCGCCAGCGAACTGGCGGCCTGTGAGGCAAACGTAAAGGATGTTTGCCCTGAAATGGACTCAGTCGATGTATCGGCTCGGACCAGTAGGTGCAGTAGCCTGCCGATCGTACATCCTGTTGAAATCCGATCTCGGGTCGTCTTCTGGTTGGTCGAAAGGTTCATGCTTGACTACGGCCATCGGTCCTTTCAAGCTAACCTGACCATCCTTTGGTAGGTCGCCACCGAGATCACTTCCATCACTTTTTGTCATCGCCTATCTCCTGTATGAACATTGTTTCTCCTCACTCCACCGCGGATTGAGGTAATTTTCATCGTACTACCGAAAAATAAGGCTGGCAAGTACCAAAAGTGCTTATAGTTAATAATAAAAAAACAATCGAGACTAGAAGTCTCGATTGTTTTTTGTTTCTACTTATTCTCTTCCAATCTCGCGGCCAACTTCTTTCGTACCATTTGTTGCGCAGCGTTCATACTGTGCTGGTAGTAGAGAGATTTGATTCCCTGCTTCCAAGCATTGATGTATAGCTGATTGATATCTTTTACTGGTGTTGAAGGAGCAACCATGATGTTGAGTGACTGACCTTGGTCGATATGGACTTGTCTGTCAGCTGCTTGCTTGATAACCACTGCTTGATCAATTTCGGCAAAAGTTCGGAAGACTTCTCTTTCTTCAGGAGTTAAGAAATCTAGATGTTGTACAGAACCATCGGCATCTCGAATACTATCCCAAACTTCTTTTGTATCCCTACCCTTCTCTACCAAAAGAGCTTGTAAGGTTAGGTTCTTGATTGTTACTTTCATCTTGGCCACGTCCTTCATGTAGCAGTTTGACCAAATTGGTTCAATTCCTTGTGATACCTGTCCCAAAATAAACGCTGAAGAAGTAGTTGGCGCAATTGCTAGTAGAGTGGTATTGCGTCGTCCATAACCCTTTAGCACTTCTGGCTCACCAAGTTCTTTTGCTAAAGCTTTGGTAGCTTCATCAGCTTGTTCCTTTATTAGTTTGAATACTTCGACATTGAGAGCCATTGCTTCTTCTGATTCAAAAGAAAGTTTCTTTGCTTGTAGTAGTGAGTGCCAACCAAGTACGCCCAAGCCCAATGCGCGATTGGCCTTAGCAAAGTTGTAGGCTCTTTCCATAAAGCTAAAGCCTAGGCGCTTTTCTGGATCTTCACTATCACGCATGTCTTCCAACTTTTGGATAAAGTCGCCCATAACAGCATCCAAGAAAGCAATCATTGTTTCTACCAAGTCAGTATCCTTCCAAGCATCATAATGAAGAAGATTAACTGACGAGAGACAACAAACAAATGACCAATCTTCGCGTGACGGAAGCATAATCTCACTACACATGTTACTGGCGTAGATAGTTAGCTTCTTGTCTTTATAGACATCGACAGTATTTCGGTTAGCGGCATCTTTGAACATGATGTACGGGTAACCCATTTCACCACGTCTTTGAATGATTCTTGCCCAAATCGCTCGCTTTACCTCATCCCCTTCAATCATGCTCTTCATCCAATCATCCGTCACAGT
Source organism: Minisyncoccia bacterium (assembly GCA_041752975.1). GTDB lineage: Bacteria > Patescibacteriota > Minisyncoccia > Phycocordibacterales > UBA918 > OLB19. The sequence goes on from JBGSVK010000060.1 coordinate 33,047, forward strand.
CACAGCGTGAGTGAGTTTTTGAATTGGGTTGCCTTCGGTACCGATATCTAGAAACTCCATGATGTCTGGATGCTCTACTGGCAGATACGGTGAGAAGTGTCCGCGACGAACTGAACCCTGACTAACCACATCAACCAAAGTCTCAAAGAGTTGCATGAAGTGTACTGAACCAGAAGAAAAACCATTGTCAGAAATACCAGAACCTCGTTCACGTAGATCTCCAAAATAACCAGAACATCCTCCACCAAACTTACTCATCATCCCTACCTCAGCGTTGGTGTAGAGAATACTACTCATGCTATCGGCAACATATGAACCAAAACAACTAATTGGTAGACCTTTTTTAACTCCAAAGTTTGACCAAACTGGTGAAGCTAGCGATATCCAACCTTTACCCATGTAATCGTAGAACTTGTCAGCAAAGCCAGGGCGATTCAAAAACTTTTCTGCGGCTTCAGCAATCACTCGAATCCGTTGTTCGGCCGTCTGCCCAGGCGCTAGATAACCTCTATCCAAGAAGCCTCGACTATTTTCATTCAACCAGTACCACGATTCCATATAAGTAAATTAATAACTAAAAATTAAAATAAATCATCACTCGTCACACTTGCACTTCGCTTATTATAATTGATTGAGCGCTTATGGAAAAAGTCGACGTGTTTGGTAGCAATAACTTCATTATCAAACCAATCAGTCTCTTCAAGTAAAGCTTCACTCACCTCAAATATTCGCGGTAGACCAATTGAGGCTAATGAATTATTGAAGCGGTTCTTAACGAACTCTTTGACATTTGTTGACGGCAAGAAACTCAATTCCCCTGCTTCATAAATCCAATCAATCACTTCACACTCAGCTTCCAAAGCTTCTTCACAAGCTTTGATAATCATCTCCTTGCAAGCATCATCGAACCACTCTGGATGTTCTTTCTTGATAACGTTAATTAAATCAATACCGAACATTCCGTGAATTTGTTCCTCTTTTGAAGTTGCCTCAACAGCATTACTAATACCTTTAAAAAGATTTCGTTGCTTATTGAACGACATTATTATAAGGAATTGTGAGAATAATGAAACATGCTCAATAAATAGAGAGAACAACAAGACAGAATGCATGTACTGGCGATTTTCATCAGTTCGAGCCAGGGTAATGGTTTTTTCTAGATACTTGATTCTCTTGGCAATTACCGGTACTTCAGTAATTTTTTCAAATTCTTCATTTAGACCAAGTATCTCTAGTAGGTGAGAGTAGGCATCGGCATGACGCACTTCACTTTCAGCAAAGGTAAAGCCAACCGCACCAATCTCTGGCTTGGGCATTTTTTTGTAGATATCTCCCCAAAAAGTTTTTACCGCCACTTCAATTTGGGCAATTGCCAACATGGCATTTTTAATAGTGTTTCGCTCAGACGCCGAGACATTAACATGGAAGTCATTAACATCACTGGTGTAATTAAATTCAGTATGAATCCAATATGAGTGACGAACGGCGCTCACGTACTCTGCAAGCTCAGGATACTCGTAGGGTTTCAAGTTTGTACGTTTAGTGAAGATATCACGCTCACGTAATTTCTTGCGTTCACTACGGTAGATGATGTAGGCCTTGGCAGTCTCGAAGAAATCCATCTCCATCAATACTTGCTCTACAAGATCTTGTATTTCTTCAACGGTTGGATATCCATCCACGCACTTCCCTTTAAGAGCACTCCCTTCTTCTGCGGTCCCGGCTTGGACACACATCGCGACCGTACGCTCGTGTACACGTGCAGCAACAGCGAGCGCGTCTGCCTTAGTCCCTTCGCCTGTTTCTGAAAGAGCTTTTTCTACAGCTCCGACAATTTTGTCCAGCGTAAAAGGCTTGATCGAGCCATCGCGCTTTCTAATATGTTGGATTTCCATAAGCATAATAATGTTACGTTGGTAAACATCACTGTAGAGCGTCAGCTGTCGCATAATAGTACACATCATTCACAAAAATAATTGGTGGTGAAATACCACTGGAAGAGCGCAGTGGCGAATAATGACAAGCGGCTATTCTTGTGATTATTCGATTCAGTTATTTTTAAGAAAGAGTCGTATAATGAGAGCTAACAAACGCCATGTAATAAACATGGTGC